>JBCDDQ010000029.1:0-23908 GCA_039180225.1 Pseudomonadota bacterium | reverse complement strand
GGCATCGGCAAACACCGGTGTGCCGCCCGCGAGCATCACAATGTCCGGATAGCTCACCCAGTAGGGCGCGGGGATCACCACCTCATCGCCCGGGTTCAAGGTGGCCAACAGGGCGTTGAACAGAACCTGCTTGCCGCCCGTGCCCACGGTGATTTGGGACGGAGCATAGTCCAGGCCGTTATCGCGCTTGAACTTGGCGGAGATGGCGTCTTTCAGCTCAGGGATACCGTCCACCGCCGTATAACGGGTCTCGCCCCGGGTGATCGCGTCGATCGCTGCCTTCTTGATATTGTCCGGGGTCTCAAAGTCTGGTTCACCGGCGCCAAGGCCAATGACATCATTTCCAGCGGCCTTCAGTTCGCGCGCCAGAGAGCTTACGGCAATAGTGGGAGACGGCTTGATCCGCCCGATCGCGTCGGAGAGGAAACCCATGGCTTCAGATCCTTGAAAATTAAGGGTGTTAAAAGGCGCCGCAAAATAGGCTTGTCTCCAGATTAGAGCAAGATGGACAGAGCATAAATTTGCTCTTGTGATCATTAAGCCGCAGGATTAGCTACACCACATGGCCAAACAATATCTCATAGCGGGTGCCGGGATCGGCGGATTGGCGAGCGCTCTGGCGCTGGCCAAGGGCAAACAGCGTGTGTGTGTGCTGGAACAATCGCCTTTGGTCGAGGAAATCGGGGCGGGGCTGCAGCTCGGGCCCAACGCCTCCAGCGTGCTGCACGCTTTGGGGGTGGACGACGAAGTCTCGTCATTTGCGGGTTTTCCGGAGGAAGTGCGGATTTTGGACGGCATCACCGGCAAGACGCTCAACAAGGTTGTTCTGGGACCGGACTTTGTTGAGCGATTCGGGGCGCCCTACCGGGTGATCCACCGGGGCGATCTGCTGGGCGCTTTGTTGAGGGCCGCACAAGCGCGCAAAACCATAAAGATTGAGACCTCCTCGCTGGTCCGCAGCTTTGCTGATCAAGGCGAAAAGGGCGTGGAAATTGAGACCGACGCGGGCCGGCGCAAGGGCAGCCTTCTGATCGGGGCCGATGGGATCCGCTCCAGCGTGCGGGCCCAGCTGTTGAGCGATGGCGCGCCCACACCTGCCGGCCATGTGATTGCCCGCTCTCTGGTGTCTTCTGCCCATATGCCGGTCAGTGACAATGCGGTGACCTTATGGCTCGTGCCGGGCGGGCACGTGGTGCACTATCCGGTGCGCCAGGGGAGGGTGTTCAACCTGGTGGCCGCCTGGGATGGAGATTTTGCCGAGGACACCTGGGGGATGAGCGCTGAGGCCAGCGAGGTGGAAGCCCTGGCAAAGGGCGCTGATTCGCGTCTGCAGGAGGTGTTGAAAGCCGCTCCCAACTGGCGCAAGTGGGCCGCCGCCCACCGCGAGCCGGCCACCACGTGGGGAGAGGGGAACGTGACGCTTCTGGGCGATGCAGCCCATCCGGTGTTGCCTTATCTGGCTCAAGGGGCGGTGATGGCCTTGGAAGATGCGGTTGTCCTGGCCGCACAACTGGAAGCGCATGAGAGCGCCGAGAAGGCTCTCCGGGCCTATGAGGCCGCGCGCCAGCCCAGGCTTGCCCAGATGTATGACATGTGCCGCAAAGCCGGCATGGCCTATCACGCCGGCGGGCCGTTCCGCTTTATTCGAAATTTTGTCTTGGGGCGCATGAGCGATACGGCATCGCGGAATCGGGTGGCTTGGATCTATGATTGGCGTCCGGACGCTCCGTAAACTGAATGGTCAAGCTCTCATCATTTGGCCAAACTACACTCCCGAATAGCGTTGCGTCCCAAGTGTGAAACTATTGGAGGCGTACGTTTAAAACGACGCCCGCCGTTAAAGGCTCTCCCGGTGTCCCGACAGGACCGCCCGTTCCCGGTGACCGTCGTAGCAGGTACCTCTCATCGAACAGGTTGCGCACGAACGCGAACAGTTCCCATGCCTCGGTCTTGTAGCCAGCGCGAACGTTGACCAAAAAGCGGGCGTCGTTCTTGAAGTCTGTGGTGTTCTGCGCGTCACCATAGGAACTTGCGGTGTAACTCGCATCTGCTCCGATCCACCAGCCGCTCTCGTTGGTATACATGCCGCCGAACGCTGCAGTCCATGTTGGAGCATCTGCAAACTCGTTGCCTGCCAGATCTTGCCCCAGCGTCACGAAGTCCAGGAACTCAGTTTGAACGAATGCGGCCGAGCCAAAAACGTCCCATTCAGGTGTCGGCTGTGCCGTTACTTTGAGCTCGCCGCCGTAGAATTCAGATTCACCCGCGTTTTGAACGGTTGCATCAAAGAAGCCATTGGGGCCGAATACGAAAATCTGCTGGTCCTTCCACTTGGTGTAAAAGGCGTTTGCATTCACTGTCAGTCGCCTGTCCAGCCATTGGGAGCGAAATGCAAGCTCGAAGTTGTCGGTGAACTCCGGATCGAATGGCACATTCTGAGCTGTGAGTCCCAAAGGTGGGAAAGTAAATGTTGTTGTGACCCCGCCACCACGATAGCCTTTTTGCCAGGTGAAGCCGAGACTGGCATCTTCGGTGAAGTCGTAGACAATGCCAAGTTTGGGAAGAAATGCTGAGTAGGAACCCGATGCAAAATTAACAGTGGGTGCGGCCAATGGTATGCCCATGGGCGAAAGAAAAACATCGGAACTGGGTTTTTTGAACTTCTCCTCATCATAACGAAACCCCGCAACGAGCAGAATATCATCAGTGGCTCTGAATTCTACTTCACCGAAGACGGCCCCGTTCTCTACATCGGTCTCGTTCTCAGAGAGGGATGAGATTCCGCCCGGACCCGGGGACGTGGTTGTTCTTTCCAGGAGATAATCATTGTAATAGACGCCGGCTACCGCGTTTACGCGATCGTTCTGGAAGAGGAGTTTCAGCTGCTGTTGCACACTTTCAAAGTCGCGGTAACGGTTCAAGGAACCGGTCGGAGTGCCGGTTCCGTCGGCGTCTGTAGCTGAAAACCTGTCGGCGACGTAGTAAGTGGTCTCTGAGTCTAGGGTCAGCTGATCAGTCAGGTTATAACGCATCCGCAAATTGACACTGTCGCTCTCAAGCTTGGTGCGCTCGGCAATGTCGGTCGTGCGGCGAAACCCAGACCGGATTGTTGCGATATCAACATTCTCCGTTCCGGTCTCATCTTTGGCGTGTGTGTACTTTAGGATGGCAGAGAGACTTACTGTGGGATCCCAACGCAATGCTGCCCTGTACACTTGTGACTTTGAGCGGCCGGCATCCTTGTCGCCTGTGATCGGATTGCTGATGAAGCCATCCGATCCCCTAATGTCGCCGGAGAAGCGAAATGCGAGCGTCTCATCCATCACCGGCACATTGACCGCGAATGCCCCACCCAGAGTGTCAAACTTTGCAAGCTCTCCACGAAGTTTGATTTCGCGCTCATATCCGGGATCTCGCGAGCGTATGTTGATGGCACCGGCCAACGCATTTCGGCCCGTTTGTGTTGACTGAGGTCCCCTGAGGATCTCGATCTGTCCAAGGTCCCACGTGGAATACGGACCGTTGGGCACAGCGTCGGCAAAATCGGAGATCACGGCTCCATCAACGGTGGTCGAGACCAGGAGGCTGTTTCCGCGGCCCACATTATAGCCGGTCTGGTTCACTCCGCGGATCGAGACACCGCCACGGCCAAAGACATTAGTAACCCCAGGTGTTCTCTCAATGACCGTAAACAGGTCTGGGTCCGATCTCTGTTCGAGCTGTTCGCCGGTCACCACCTCGACCGATGTTTGCGTATCCTGGATGTTTCGATCCAACAGCTCCCCCTCGACCACAATTGTATCAAGATCAATCTCGCCGCCATCTACACGTCCAGGAGCTGCTTGTGCACGAATGAGAGTTGGACCGGCGCGCCTTACGGTGAAACCTCCATCCGGAAGTTCCGAAACGCGCAACGAGGTCGTGCCAATCAATTCCTGCAGCGCCTCTTTCGTTGTCATGCGACCCCTTACGGGCCGGCTGAGTTGGGAACCAAGGATGGCCTTGTTGACCGCGATCGATCGGCCGGATTCGCTACTCAAAGCCTCAATCGCCGATCCCAGTTGTTGCGGAGGTATATCAAGGTAGAGCTTATCGCTCGCCAATACAGCGACGGGCAAAACAATGGATAAAGACGCAATCGCGGTACTCCGCAACAAAGCCTCGTTCAGTTCGCGATTTTTCATCCCAAGAATCCTGGATACACCCCGTCGTCACATGACAGGAAAGCCCCGCCACCCCAACACAGAGTCAACGGATCAATTTCGCGATCTTTCGGAAAAAAGTTGAACTTTTTTGTCAGGTATTCAATTGGCTCTAACAATCGTCAGATAGGGCGTGATCTGGTAAACACTGGCCTCTGATGCTGCAGCAATGGTTTGCAGTGCACTCAAAGGTTTGGTCAGATCCAAGCCGCCAGCCAGCTCGATAGACCGGAGTTCGTTGCCAAGCACAATGACCTTTCCGGGCAGCCGCCGCCCGACGATGGAAGCGACCTCACCCAGTGTCATTCCGTCCATCAACAATTGCCTTTCGCGCCAACCGGCCACTGAGCTGCTTGCCACCTGGAAAGCACGTGTTCCTTCGAACGACAGTTTCACTCGCTCGCCAGGGTGCAGTCGCCAGGCGTTTCCGGACCTGCTCACCTCGACCAATCCTTCACGAACGGAAACAACCACGCTGTCGCTCAAACGCGAAACTTCGAACTCTGTTCCAAGCGCTTCGACAGTTACCTCTCCGGCAAGCACCACGAACCGGCGTCCATTTTTGTTCACGGTGAAAAACCCTGCGCCTTTGAGCAGGTCCACTTTTCGGACGTCATCATCAGTGCTGTCGCTGATCGCAGAGGAGGCATCAAGCGTTGCGCCGTCACCTGACGCCAAAACCACGTTCTCGGTGGCAAAGTGTGTTCGATGATTGGCCAACAGGAACACTCGTGTGGGCTCCCAGGCAAAATAGGCCGATGCCAGCAGGAAGACGAAAACGGCGATGTAGTTTCGCCGACTTTTCTGGCTTAGACCTTGTCTTGCGCCCGCAAATGCGCGCTCAACATTTCTGTAGGTCCGCCGCTCTGCTTCACCGCGGGCCAAAAATGCATCCCGGTCTTTGATCGCATCTCTGTCGTCCGGATTTTCATCCAAGCGTCGCACAATGAAAGCTGCCTGCTCTGCGCGTCGGCGCTTGTCAGCTTCAGCATTGTCATCGCTATTCATCGAGATGCACAGGTAATGGAGATTATGGCTTTACACTATGAAACGATCGTGAGGGTCGATTTTTCGGAGCCTTATCGCTCCAATGCCAAAGTCAGTTCCACCAACACGGACTCCACCAGAGCATGTGAATGGGAAATTGAGAGCTTTAGCCGTCCGCTAATTTGCTTGTACGTCTTGCCTTCCAAGGCCCGCATTCGAAAAGCGCGGACGTTACGTTTAGGCATTGAACGCAGGACTTTCAGGATCAAAATCAACTCGCTGCGTGCCATCACCGCAGCTTCCGCACTTGGAGCGTGGGACCGCAGTTCATAAAGCTCATTCAAAACGATCAGCTCTGTCGTTTTATTTCGACGCCAATCGCGCGCGAGATTTGCAACGATTTTTCTGAAAATGGGTTTGGCGCGAGCCGGTTCATAGTCATGTCGGTGCCATCTAATCCAGCTTTCCTGAACGATCTCTTCAGCAATTGCTCTGCTCTCAACAATGCGAAGGGCAAGCCTGATGAGCTGTTGTCGGTCATCAATGAAGATGGTTAAAGCTTGATCGGAGGCAGACTGGTCCATCGTGGCGCCATGAATTGAACTTCGTAACTGCTTTGCCTGGCTGAACCGGAGTTTTGCTCGACGTGAAATTCTTAGCATCGCTGTGCGATTTCGCAAGCGCCAAACATTAGGTGATTTTGCATTCGTGCGCGGACGCCGGGACAGTTTCAATCAACCGGCCAGTTACCAACCTATGTCACCGCGAAGTGGTTGGAACGCAAGCGATGGATTAATCGATCCCGACCTTAACCTTTTTCCCCACAACACAATGTTCTGACTGGCTTTTGCAGGACTGAGTGTGTCACACTTCCGATCGACCGGCTGTGCTGGTCTGGGAGGATATTGCGGGACACGCGTGAAACGTGGCGAAGCAAAAGAACAAGGTGGTGAGTTTCAGCGCCCGGCTGAAGAAGCCGGTCGTCCAGAACACCTGGGCGCAGAACCGCTCGGTCGCCGTCCTGCTGCCGTGCTATAATGAAGAACTGACAATCGGAGAAACGGTGAGGGGCTTTCAGGCCGCGCTGCCAAGCGCAACGGTCTATGTTTATGACAACAACTCCACGGACCGCTCTCTCCAGGTGGCGGCAGATGCCGGCGCTATTGTGCGCAAAGAGTCCTACCAGGGTAAAGGCAACGTTGTACGCCGAATGCTGAGCGATGTGGATGCTGACATCTATGTGCTTGCCGATGGCGACATGACCTACGATCCCTGCCATGCGGCCACTTTGATCGATAAGCTGGTGGACGACAGCTTGGATATGGTGGTGGGGACCCGGGAAGGCGGCGGGGTGTCTGCCTACAGGCCCGGCCACAAAACGGGAAACCGCGCCTTCAACAAGCTGGTGGAGAAGCTCTTCGGCCGCGGCTTTACGGACATTCTCTCAGGCTACCGTGTGCTCTCACGGCGCTTTGCCAAATCGTTCCCGGCGCTCTCATCGGGATTTGAGATTGAGACCGAGCTCTCCGTCCACGCTCTTGATCTGCGCATTCCGGCCGGTGAGGTGGCGTTGCCTTATGCGCCTCGGCCAGAGGGCTCCAGCTCCAAGCTGCGGACCTGGCGCGATGGCGGGCGCATTTTGTGGCTTATCTTCAAGATCTACCGCTCTCTCAATCCCTTAAGGTTCTATGGCTCGATCGGCTTGGGGCTGGCGGGCGTTGCGGCCTTGCTCGGCCTGCCGGCCCTTTGGGCCTGGCTGGAGACGGGTGCCCCGCCCCAACTGCCCATTGTGGTTCTGTGTCTTGCGACCATGCAGATCGCCGTTCTGTGCGGCTTTGTGGGGATTGTTCTGAACTCCATCTCCAAGACGCGGCGCGAGGCGCGGCGCATGAACTTCCTCAATCTGACGCTTTCCAGCCAGCGGGATATCCGCTGATTGGCGCAAAAGCCTTGCTCGTATAGTCTGCTGCAACAATCCAAGACCTAGGAGACGCTCGTGAACCTTCACCGTATGCTCGGCGCCAGAGCCGAAGAGGGCCGCCCTGTTGGTGTGGGCCTGATTGGGGCCGGCAAGTTTGGCACCATGTTCTTGACCCAGGCGCGCCTCACCACAGGGCTCAACATCACCGGCATTGCGGACCTGGATGTGAACCGGGCGCAAGGCTCGTGCGCACTGGCCGGCTGGCCCGCTGAGCAAACGGTGATCGGCGACTTGGCCGCAGCCGATAACTCCGGCCCAACCACCATTGGCGAAAATGCAGAGGCGCTCATCAACAACCCGGCGGTTGAGGTGATCATCGACGCCACAGGCCACCCGGCGGCCGGCATCCAGCATTGCCTCAAGGCCATTGAGGCGGGCAAGCACGTGGTTATGGTGAATGTGGAGGCCGATGTGGTGGCCGGGCCCCTGCTGGCGCGCAAAGCTCGCGAGGCCGGCGTGGTCTATTCCCTGGCCTGGGGCGATCAGCCGGCGCTGATCTGTGAGCACGTGGATTGGGCCCGGGCGTGTGGGTTCAAGGTGGTGTGCGCGGGCAAGGGCACGCGCTATCTGCCGCAATATCATGGTCTGACGCCGGAGAGCGTCTGGGATGTGCTGAAGATTTACCTCAAGGTGGATGAAAACAGTGACATCAACCCGAAGATGTTCAACTCATTCTTGGACGGCACCAAGTCCGGCATCGAAATGACGGCCGTGTGCAATGCCACCGGGTTGGTGCCCCAGGCAGACGGGCTCAAGTTCCCGCCGGCAAGCCGGTTTGAGCTGGCCGATGTGTGCAAGCCTCAGAGCGCAGGCGGTCAGTTGAGCGCGGATGGCACGACGGAGTGTGTGTCCTCGCTTTACCGCGACGGCAGTGATGTGCCCCACAACCTGGTGATGGGGACATATGTGGTGTTTGAGGGTGAGACGGATTATGCCCGCGAGTGCTTCAGCCAATATCACATGCTGCAGGATGAAAGCGACCGCTACGCCGCGCTCTACCGCCCGATCCACATGATCGGACTTGAGTTGGGCTTGTCGGTGGCCTCTGCGGCCCTGCGCGGCGAGCCCACAGGCGCGCCCATCTGTTTCAACTCAGACGTGGTGGCCACCGCCAAGCGGCCACTAAAGGCGGGCGAGGTTCTGGACGGTGAGGGCGGGTACATGGTCTGGGGCCAGCAGATGCCAGCTTCCACGTCTTTGCAGCTTGGCGGGTTGCCGCTAGGTCTGGCGCAAGGGGTCAAGGTCGCGCACGATATCAGCGAGGGGGCGCGTTTGACCTGGAGCGATGTGGTGATCGATGAGGCGGATGCGGCGGTGAAGGTGAGGCGCGAGATGGAGGCGGCCTTCGGGGCGCACTGACTGAGGCCGCCCGGGAGCATGCTTTGAACTCAGCGATTGTTGGGATCCTACTGACGCTTGTGTTTGTCACGTTGGAGGCGATGCAGTTCGTCTATTTCGGCGGTCTGTTCCAGCGTATGAGTTCGTTTCAGTTTGGAGCTTTGGTGTTTGGCACCGTGACTGTTCTGTTTTTGGGGACAATCGCGATCCGCAGCCCAGAGACTTTGCGCACGGCCTGGAACAATCCCCGCCCGGTGTTGGCCGTCAATCTGTGTGTGGTGCTTGCCCTTGGCGCCTATTTGCTCTCGGTTCAGTTGGTGGAGCCAGCGGTCACCTACGCGATCTCTTCTGCGGCCATGCCCGTCACCACATACGTGCTCTTTCGATTGGGCGTTCGGGAGGGCGAAGGCATGCGCAATCTGGCAGAAGGTGCAGGCACGTTCTGCTTGTTTGTAAGCATCCTTTATCTCGTCACCATCACCGTGTCAGGGCATTCCGGTTTCGTGCGCGGTGGTGGCACGATGGCCGCCATTGGCGGTGCGTCTCTGGCGCTTTTGGACGGCGTGCTCTTCACTTGGGTTCTGGTCATCTCAAAACGCCTCAACACGGTCGGTATCGGGCCGGCTGCGGTCCTCGGCCTACGCTTGCCGCTCTATGTGCTGGTGGCCGCCGCGCTGAGCGTTGCGGGCGTCGATGCCCGCGCGCCACTGCCGGCATGGGATATTGCCGTGTTCGTTCTGCTCGGCGTGATGTTGACGGTACCACCGCTCTACGCGCTGCAGAAGGCCGTGTCGCTGGTCTCTACGCTGACCATCAGTTCGCTGACCGCACTGGGTCCTTTCGTGATCTTTGCCCTGCAAGTCGTGGAGGGCCGGGTCGATTATTCCCAGGCCACTTTGGCGGGCTTGTTTCTCTATTCGCTTGCCTCCGTGCTGTCCGCGATCGGTGCGGTCCGCGCCGCGACCCGAGCCGGATAGACCGCCGGCCTCGGTGGTCTAACCCTTCACCAGCGCCTTGTACGCATCCCCCTCACCGGAGGGCCTCTTGCCCTCTTGGCGCCCGATGCCGGGACCTGTGTGCAGCTCCATCTCCTGAGGGGCCGGGCGTCCATCCGGCACATCCAGCCACAAGCGCAACAGGTGGCGCCGATAGCCTGCCGCCATATCATCCTCAAAGGCGCTTCTGGCATGGAGCACCACATAGTTGTTCTGGAACACCGCCTGGCCTGGCTCGATTAGGAACTCCAGCATCACATCTTCCCGCCTGGCCACCTCATCAAAATAGTCCAGTGCCCGGCGCTGCAATTCGCTGAGAGGTTGGCCCAACACCTCAGCGCCGTTCTCCAGATAGCTGCGTACATAGCGCGCGCTGATCAGGCCGTCCTTATAGGCCAGCACGGGCACGTTCCATGGTGTAACTGGATCTTCGCCAGGACCTTCTTCGCCGGCCCGGTAATAGCGAAACCCCTCATAAAGAGGCTCCAGATACTCTGGATGATGTTTGAGGATTTCGTTGTGGATCGACACCACCGAGGCAAACTGGCTGAGACCTCCGGTCTTGGCGCACGCCAGGCTGAGCAGCGAGACAATCTCTGAGAGGTCCGTGTGCAGACTAAGGTCCTGCTTGTTGCGGTAGGCCCGGGCGTTTGGATCGTTTTGGGAGTGGTCCATCACATGGCCGAGCCGGTCGCCCATCACCGACTGGGAAACACCCCGGCCCATATGCGTGCCGAGACCCCAGTAGATCAGGCTGATCTCCTCCTCACTGTAGCGCTCCAGTGGAAAGCCGCGCACCAACACGAATCCACGCCCGCTCTGGATCTCATCGAAAATCGCCTTGATGTCGCCGGCGATCTCAGGAACCTCAAAATGCTTTTTTTCCACATCGTCCAAAGTGAGGCCTTGGCGGTGGATGTTCTCCAGGGCTTGATCGAACGCCGCGAAGTGGCGCGGCCCAAGATCGAACGCATAATCGTCCGGCGACGCGTAATCGCTGGCCTTCCAAGCACTGGGGTGATTGATGGGCTGGCGGCAAATGTTGATCATCTGAGCGATCCTCCCTGACGTCTTCATTTTTGCTTAACCATGCTGTCATTTTCCGCGGGCCCATGCAAGCAATCCGGAGGTTCACGGCCCGGTGATTGCAGGCCACCAAAAGAACTCAATTCGGTAAAATTCGTGTCGCGTTTCAGTGGTTTAAGAGCCGCCATCTGAGAAGCAACAAGAGGCAAACAAGGATGCGTCAGCGTCGTTCACATGAGGGCCGTGGGTCCGCCGTCAAAGCTAAGTTCTGGCGCAAGATCGCCGCTGTTGTCGCGCTTGTGAGCGCCATCATGGTGTCTGGCCTTTTCGGTATGAACAATGCGGATGCGGTGGGCGTCAATGCCGCAAGCACCGCGGCCGCGGTCGGGCCAAGCCACGTGATTGCGCTTGTCTTGCTGCTGATTTTGTTCTTTGTCACGGCCGGACTGGTGGGCCTCTTCTGGTACCATCTGATTGACAGCCAGGCGCCCCGCCGGGGAAACCGCGAACTCTAGAGCGGTATACGGTCAAACGCTTCAAATTAACCTCATAGCGCTCTAGTTCCTGCCACCTCGCCGGCGTTGAAGGCGCGGCCGGTGCCGTGCTCTGTGCTGGCGCGCCCGCTGCCGGTTCACCTGTACCTTGCGCTGAAAGTTGCCGCGGCTCTGCGCCCGGCGTTCGCGAAAGGAGCGGGTGCGCTGCTGACGGTTCTGGCGAAGGCGCGCCCTGTTCTGCCGGATGCGCTGGCGCCGCTGTTTGAACAGCTGGCCCAGCGGGCGCTTGCCATGCAGAAACGGGAAGGCGCGTGCTGCATTGGCGCGCCGTCCCAGGATGGTTCGTAAAGCCGCGCGGGCCCTGACGAAGCGGCCATTCCGCAGAACGCGCAGATAGTGGCCTGGATCGGCCAAACGCTCGCAGGCCTGGGCGCGGGTGCACATCTCCACTTCGCCGGAGATAAGTGCGATGGCGGTTTCGCCATTGTCGTCCACAAACACCTCAAACTCCGTGCCGCGGATGCCCACCGTAGACGTGGGGGTGGTGATGCGGTAGCCGGTGTCCGGGGTGGTGCCGCTGAGGAAACGGAAACTGCCTTTCATGGCGGTGATCGCCACATCTGCACCATCACTCCCGGGATTGACCACAAACCTGTCGAGTGTGATGGACGCGTTAGGGCCCACGGCAATGGTGGTTTCATCCAGCAGCTGAAACTTGGCATCGGCATTGCTGGCGGTGGTGATCAGTTCGGTGGAGTGAACACTGTCACCGGGCACCAGAACCCGGTTGAGCGACGCCAAGGTGCCGGTCACTGTGTTGGTGATTTCCGAGGCGTTGCCAACCTTTACCGATGTCCCGCTGGGCAGGGCCGCCGGCACAATGTTGAGACTGTTGTTCTGCTGAGCTCCCCCGCTCAGCGGCGCTGACAGCGCCAGTAGGCCACCGAACAGGGCTGCGGCGGCCGGACGCACGATCGAATATTGCATTCCCGCTCCTTAAACAAAGGCCACCCTCTCGATGGAACAGACGGTTGCCCGCTGGCAATTCCGTCGCCCCATATGGCCATCGCCTAAAGGTTGGGCGCCAGTGTGTCCCCTTTGTGCCGGGTTTAAGGCCAAGCAATTGGTGCGGCGCTCAGAAGTTACCGGTTCCGCCTCCGGTCCCCCCTGTTCCGCCACCGCCATTGCGCCCCCCGTTTCCTCCGCCATTGCCGGCCCCGCCGTTCCCCCCTGAGCCATCAGTGTCTTGGCCGTCCGTGGCGCTACCGCCGGTGCATTTGGCCACAATCCAGCGCGGCGCTTGGATGCTGCGCAGGAGGTTGGACTGGAAGTGTAGGAACGGAGCAGCCTGAGAGGATGGGGTGCCTTGCAAGATTCGCCGTGTGAGGCCCGTGGAGGTGGTGAAGCTCCCGTCCTGATCAATCCGCAGACAGCCGCACGGATCTCTGAGGGTCCGGCAGGCACCGGCGCCATTGCAGGCTGTCAGCTCGCCTTGCAACAGGGTGAGGATGGTTTCCCCGCCGCTGCCCACAAACACATCAAACATGGTACCGCGCACACCAACCGTGGAGGAGGGTGTCACCACCTGATAGGCTTTTTTCTGCAGAGAACCGGAGGCAAACCGGAACGCACCGCGCGCTGCTTTCAAGATCAGCTTTTCATCGCGCCCCCCGGAGAACACAGCCTCGTCCAGGACAATGGATGAGTTTGCCCCCACGGCCAGGCGTGTGTTGTCAATGAACCGGAACTGCGCTGAGCTGTGGGCCCGGGTCCGGATGCGTTGATCGCGGAACACCTCATCGCCGCGGGCGAGGGAGCTGGTGCGGCCATTGATGAGACCGGTGACCGTGTTTTGAATTCTATCAGCCCGGCCGATCGTTTCCGCAGCGGCTTGCCCGCCTTTCAGCGTCATGAGACAGAACACGCTCGCGACCGCCGCTGCGACACCTCGACTGATGCACATATGGTGTTTGCCTCATGAGATTCCCCACGAGGCAAACCTGTCTGTCCATGGTTGTGAGATCTATGTCCACTTTTGTATAGGCCAGGGACCGGTCTCTTGCTGAGCTCTGATTGGCGGTTAGGTGGTGTCGCTGCCGCCGTTGCCTCCGTCACCGCCGCCATTGCCCCCATCGCCGCCGCCATTGCCGGAGCCGTCAGTGTCCTGACCGTCCGTCGGGCTGCCGCTGGTGCACTTGCGGATCAACCAGCTGGGCGCCTGAATGGAGCGCAAAAGGTAGGTTTGGAAATGCAGGAACGGTGCCGCTTGATCTGAGCGCAGGCCCTTCAAGATCCTCTGCGTAAGACCGGTCGAGGATGTGAAGTTCCCGTTGCGATCAATCCTCAGACACCCGCAGGGGTCCTTGATGGTTCGGCATTCGCCGGCGCTGGTGCACGCGGTGAGTTGGCCTTGCAGCAAGGTGAGGATGGTGTTGCCGTCGGCGTCCACATGACCGTCAAACATTGTGCCGCGGATCCCCACCGTGGATGATGGGGTGACCAGTTGATAGGCTTTCTTCCGCATCTTGCCGGATGCAAAACGAAATGCGCCCCGGGCGGCCTTGATGATCAGCCGCTCGTTTGCGTCGCTTGAAAACACGGCCCGGTCGAGGGTGATGGATGCATTGGGTCCCACCGCCAGACGGGTATTGTCGTTGAAGCGCAATTGCGCGGTGCTGTTGGACCGGGTGCGGATGCGCTGGTTTTGAAAGACGCTGTCGCCGCGCGAGAGCTTTGTGCTGCGTCCGCCGATGATGCCTGTAACGTTGTTTTGGACCCGGTCGGCTTTGCCGATGTTTTGTGCTTCTGCCTGGCTAATCGTTGTTGCGAAATGGAGCACCAATCCTGTGACGGCCAGGATCACGCTTGTTTTTATACTCATTTATTGTCTGCCTCATACTAACCCCCGCGTGATGCTGTTGTTGCTGAACCTTAATGGACTTCTGATCGGAATTGAACCAGCCGCAAGTGCTTGAAACCTAAGGTTTTCCAGATGCCAGCTTGTGTTCATCTCTGGAGGTTAACCAGCGTGCATAGGGCACCATCTTCAGGCCGAGCATGGTGTAGTTCACCCGGTAAAACCCCTCTGTCCCGGTAGAAACAGCTTCGGGCATAACCTTAAGCACATCTTGTGCCATCACGCCGACCCACTCCTTATCGCTCCAGGTGTACTTGAAGCGATAAAGCGTAAGTCCGTTTGGAAGCTGCTTTAAGGCCGCGATATCGCGTTTCAGGCGGATGTCGGAGCCGGGGCTGCCGCCCGCGCCGCCGCCATTGCCGCCGTCACTTTCGCCACCGCCATTGCCGCTGGAGCCGTCATTATTGACTTCTGGTTCCGGAGCGGAGGTGGCCGAACAGCGCGCAGCAATGCGCCCGGGCACCCTCAGGCTGCGAGCAAGGCGGCCTTGAGCCAATAGGAACGGTATCGCCCGGCGCGCCGACTCGCCGGCAAGAATGGTGCTGTCAGGCCGGTTTGCGCTGACAATGCGCCCACTGGGCTCAATGCGCACCGACTCGCATTGCTGGGTCAATGTGCGGCAGCGTCCGCCTCTGTTGCAGGCCTGAACTGAGCCGTAGAGCAGAGTGACGATGGTTTGCCCGCGCCCGCCCACATAGACGTCAAACAATGTGCCACGGACTCCGATAGTCGAACTTGGGGTGATGATCCTGTATGATTTTGAAGGCATGTTGCCGGTGGCGAAGCGAAAGGCGCCGCGGGCCGCTTTCATGAGCAATTGTGAACTGCCGCCCCGCCCGGAATAGACAAACCGGTCGAGGGTCACGCTGGAGCTGGCATTAAGCGCGAGCCGGGTGTTGTCGTTAAACCGGAACTGGCCAAAGCTGGAGCGTCCGGCCCGAAGGCGTTGATTGCGGAACACCCGGTCGCCTCTGCCAAGGCGCGATGTGGCGCCCGCCAATCGACCGGTTACCGTGCGCACAACTTTTGTGGCACCACCAACATCTTCAGCGGCTGACACTTTGGGAGCGTCGCTAAGGGAGAAGACGAGAACCAAGCTGAGAAGAAAAGAAAGAGGCCAGTGGGTCATAAAGTGGTCCTGAGCTATACGTGACTTCAGCGGGCCCCTCCCACAAACCCAGACATTACCAAAAGGTTACTGGTTCTGCAAAGCTAAATCGCGCTTTAGGTGGCGGAGTGGAGCAATTCACTCCGGGCGGCCAAACCCACCACAATCAACATGGCCAGGGCCATCATAAGGTTGATGAAAAACATCGTGCGCTGCGAGAGATCCAGCCTTTGCAGGTAAACCCCGGCCGCCAGCCAAGCCAAATGGACCGGCACCCAGATGACGTTCATGATGAGAAACTTGATCGCCGTTTCGACCAGAATACTGTCCGGCCAGAAGGGGAAGCCTGAGAACAGGAAAGTGTTCACAGCATAGGCTTTCGGGTTGATGGCTTGAAAGCCGAGCCCGATCAGGAAGCCGGGGGCAACATGGGAGCGGATGAAGGCGATTTTGCTGCCTGAAAAGGCGATCCGCGCGGCCAGATAGAGCAGATAGGCGACCGAGGCATAAAGCAGAACCGATCGCAAATAGGGGACCGAGAACAAGGTGGCCGCCACCCCGGTTACCACGGCGAGGCACACCAGGTTGGTGCTGATGAAAAGGCCGGCCAAAAAGCGCAGGCCTGCCCGATAGCCAAAGCCGGAGCCAATGCCGGCGGTGGTGAGAACGCCGGGACCGGGAGTGATGATGAGGAAGAACAATGCGGCGGCAAATGCTATCATTAAACCACTAAGAGCAGAATATGACGCGGCTGCGAAGGGCTTTAGTGGGTTCTCCACACGCCCGTTGCGTCGCGGTGATGAGGCGGAGATGGGCCAATTAGCGCACCCTGAAGCTTCCTTGTGGGTGAGCCGGTTCATGCACCTGGTGCGCCCGGGCGGCTCATGCCTGGATCTAGCTTGTGGTTCGGGCCGGCACACGGCCCTCTTTGTCGGGGCAGGGTTTCAGGTAACGGCGGTGGACCGCGACGTCAGCAAACTCGCGGACTTGGCCAAGACACCTGGTGTAACGCCCGTTGAGGCGGATCTGGAGGATGGACCCGGCTGGCCGTTCCCGAAAGATACATTTGACGTGGTTGTGGTTACGAACTATCTCCACCGCCCGCTGTTTCCGGCGATCTTGGCGGCACTGGGCCCGGAAGGGGTGCTGATTTACGAAACCTTCGCTGAAGGAAACGAGGCTTATGGCAAGCCCTCCAATCCGGATTTCCTGTTGCGGGCCGGAGAACTGCTTGATGTCGTCTCCGGCACCTTGTCGGTGGTGGCCTATGAGCACGGCAGGCGCCGCACTCCGCGTCCAGCGGTTGTGCAGCGCCTCGCGGCGGTGAACGGAGCGCCGCCCTTCAGTCTAGAGACGCGCTGAGAGCAGGCGGCCGGCGGCACGTTGTTGGCTGCGCATAGAGGTGGGCAATGCGTTCCACCGCATTGCGAAGCGGCTCTGACACAACTTGCATGTGATAGCCGTTGGCGTGAAGCAGCATTTCAGCATCCTGCATGATGCCCACATGACCCTTCCAGAACACTAGGTCGCCGCGTTGGAGCGTCTGGTTGCTGAAGGTGCCGAGGGGTGCGCCGAAACGGTCTTCCAGCATATCCGTGTCGCGCGGGCCCTTCACGCCCACCATGCGCAAACCGGTGGCCACAAGACCGGAGCAGTCCATGCCCCATGCTGAGGTGCCGCCCCACAAATAGGGCGCCCCGATCAGCTGCTCACACACGGTGACGAAGTCTGGAGCCACCGGCCCCGTCTCAGAAAGGTGCCTTGCCCAAACACAGCGGCCGGTGGACAGGCGGCAGAAATCGCCTGCCTCCTCGATAACGCAAACGCCGGCACCCAGGGGCAGGTGTTCAACCGGCTGCTGCTTGATGTTGGCGGCTGTGTAGGTGATTGTTGAAGGAACGGTGACCACATGTGTGGACGGTTTCACCTCGCCTGAAAGCGCAGAGGCGGGCAGATATCCCACATACCCATCGCGCTCCAGCTGACCCCAGGCCCAGCCTTCGCCGGTCTCTTCGTAGACCGTGACCAGATCGCCGCACAGGGCCTGGGTGTCCAAGCTGCTGTCGGGGGCAGGCTCCTGGCGCACATCTGCCACCGGCGCGCTGACCTGCATCACGCGGCCCGGCACAAAGTGGGCCGCGTCCACCTTGCCTTCCAGCCAATCGGCGGCAAGGTCGCTGCGGTAGGGGGTTAAACGCTTGTCCATGGGCCACTATTGGGTAGGCGCAAATCCTTAAGATCTCACATCATGGTCCGTAGACGGGCTGCGCGCTGGCACACCGTGTCAGCGAGTCTCTCGACGAACAAAGAGCCGTTGACCGTGCGTTGGACCAGCACGTTTCTGCGGTCCTGAGGGTCTCGCCGGCGGTTTACCAGGTCCATCCGGCCCATGGAATCCAGCGCCCGTGTGATCACCGGTTTGGTGACCCCCAGCTTGGCCGCCAGCCCACGCACCGTGTGGGGAGGCGGTTCCAGATAAACGGTGAGCAAAATCGTGGTCTGCCGGGCAGAAAGATCAGGTTCGGTGTCTCTGACCAGCTCCAAATGGGTGTCGTGCCAGAGTTTCAGCGCTTCTGCGGTGTTTAACTCAACCGCCATCGTCAGGTTCTTCCCAGGTAAGGCCGGATGGGCCGGGCCAGTTCGTTACGGACCCGTATCATTTTAACGCCTCTGCCCGGTCTGACAAGGGGCTCAGGGCCTATCGCCGCCGGGTCCTGCGCGATGAATAGCGCGTTTCGATGACCTCAAACAGGGCGCGGATGGCGCATGCCTCGCCGCCAATAGGGCGTCCTGGCTTGGCTTTTGGGGTCCAGCCGAAAATGTCGAGATGAACGTAAGAACGCGCCTTTTCCACAAACCGGCGCAGGAACAGGCCTGCGGTGATTGAGCCGGCAAAACCGCCAGCAGAAATGTGGTTCACGTCCGCTACGGAGCTCGAAAGCCACTCATCATACGGGGACCAGAAGGGCATGCGCCACACCGGGTCGTTGGCGCTGGCCCCGGCCTGACTGATGGCGCCGGCCAGGTCTTCATCATCGGTGTAAAACGGGGCGAGATCCGGGCCCACGGCCACCCGCGCGGCGCCTGTGAGCGTCGCCATATCGATCAACAGGTCAGGGCTTTCTTCATCGGCCAGGTGCAACGCATCAGCCAGAACCAGACGCCCCTCCGCATCTGTGTTGCCGATTTCCACTGACAGGCCCTTGCGGCTTGGCAGAATATCGCCTGGGCGGAAAGCACCCGCTGAAACGGAGTTTTCCACGGCAGGGATGAGGACGCGCAGGCGCACAGGCAATTTTGCGTCCATGATCATGCTGGCCAGACCCAGCACATTGGCGGCCCCGCCCATGTCCTTTTTCATCAGCGCCATGGAGTTGCCGGGCTTCAGGTTAAGCCCGCCCGTGTCGAAGCATACCCCCTTGCCCACCAGGGTGACCTTGGGCCGGTTTGCCGCTCCCCATGTCAGATCCACCAGCCGCGGGGCGATGTCGGACGCCCGGCCCACCGCGTGGATCATTGGGAAATTCTGTTTCAAGAGCTGATTGCCCACAATTGACGAGACCTTTGCGCCATGTGTCTTGGCGAGGCTGCGTATGGCCTCTTCCAGGGCATCAGGGCCCATATCATTGGCCGGGGTGTTGATGAGGTCACGTGTGAGCGTCACGGCCTCGGCTTTGGCCCTGACGGCGTCTGCATCCACGCCCTTTGGTGCAACAAGCTTGGCGCTTAGGGCTGAGGGGGAGGTGTAGGCATCGAACCGGTAGGCCTCCATCAGCCAGCCAAGCGCGATCAGTGCGCCGTCCTCCACCGGTTCAACGAACGCATAGGTGCCTTCAGGCAAGGCGCTGGCGAGCTTGGACGGCAGAAATGGGTCGGCCTTTTGGCCGGGTGCGCCGGCCCCGAACGCCACCAGCGCAATCTCTCCCTTTTCGCCGGGGACAACCACATGTGAACCCGCTTTGCCGGAGAAGCCTTGCGTCTTGATCCAGGCGGCCTGGGGTTTGGGCAAGGTGCGCAGAAACGCGTTCACGACGTCTTCTGTAACCATGTGGATGAGCGCTGCCTTGCGGCGGGTTCGATTGAGCAGGAGATCTGACACGGGGGAGGCACCTTCTGGATGGGCGGGTTGAGTGTTGGGCGGACTTTACTGGGGCACAAGCTGCGCAGCAATGGGCGAGGGGACACCTGTCCCGAAACTGAACTGAAGGTTAAGCAATTGTTGACGCCTTGCTGCAATGATCAGTGGTTGAGAATCGCAGTAATCGAAAAGCCGGGTGAGGCGTTCGGGTTGAGGGATAGGGTTTCCAGATGATCGCCGTGAAGAGGGGCCCAGCAGGGTCAATCGTGAAGTTAGCGCTGGTTCTGCCGCTTGCGGCCGTGGTTTTGGCGGGGTGTAAGACCACCGGCTCGTCCACTCTGCTTGGGGGTAATTCATCATCGAGCTCGGCTGCGGCCAGCCAGGCACCGGACGTGCGGGCAGTGGCGAAATGGGGCCAGCGCTGGGAGAAGAGCCCGGGCGATCCGAAGCTGACCGTCGGCTATGTGTCCCAGTTGCGCAGATTGGGCGCACACGACAAGGCATTATCCGTTCTGCAGGATGCGGCCAAAACCAATCCGGGCAGCACGGCCATCCAGGGCGAACTTGGCAAGCAACTGGCGACTGTGGGCAAGAATCAGGAAGCCTCTGTGGTGTTGCAACGGGCAGCAGCTGCCCCGGATGCCACCTGGCAGATCCATTCGCGCAAGGGCGTTGTATTGGACCGGCTTGGACGCCACAGAGATGCGCAAGCCGCTTACCGAATGGCCTTGCAGAAATCGCCGGGGCAGATCAGCGCCATGAACAATCTGGGGCTTTCTCAGGCGCAGGACGGGCAGCTGAAGCAGGCCGAAGGAACGCTGCGCCGGGCCTATGCCACACCGGCGGGGCGCAAGCATTCTCGGCTCCGGCAGAACCTGGCGCTTGTGGTTGGGCTGCAAGGGCGGTTTGACGAGGCCAAGACGATCGTGAAGGCCGATCTGCCACCGCAGCAGGTGGAGCAGAACATTGCCTATTTGCGCCAGATGCTCGCGCAGCCGGATCCTTGGAAGAAGCTTTCCAAGCTGGATAAGAAGAAGACGTAAGGGCAAGCTCCTTACGCCCGGGCGAACGGTTGGCGCGCGCTCCTTACGCGCCATCCGATACAATTGAAACATTGTTTCAGTTTGTCAGACATCCGTCTGACACAGAGCTCTCCTATCTCACCGCCAACACATCAGAGCGCAACGTCCCAGTCAGCCTGGGCGGTGCTCAGTCCCAACATTTGACAAAGAGAGAGTTGAGAGATGAACCTTCAAACTGTTTCCAGCATCCGTCAGGCAGAGGCCAACGATGCATCAGACCTGGCGAAACTGATTGATATTGCCGGAGAGGGAATTCCAGCCTGGCTTTGGGCGCAGAAGTGCCAGCCGGGGCAGTCCCCTCTCGACGTGGGCGTGGATCGTGCGCGGCGAGAGGACGGCGGATTCTCTTACAAAAACGCGATTGTGGCCGAGCGCAATGGTGCCGTCATGGGCATGGTCTTGAGCTATCCCATCACGGAGGCGCCGGCCGGTGATCCCAGTGAGCTTCCAGCTCCCATCATCCCATTTGTTGAGCTTGAAGCGCATTCAGTGGGCACTTGGTACATAAACGCCTTGGCCATATTTGCTGGCCACCGCGAAGCAGGGATTGGCACCAAACTGCTTAATGCTGCCGAGACCCAGGCGGCTGCTGCAGGTTATCCGGTGATGAGCATCCAGGTTTACGCACAAAACACCGCCGCCTTTCGTTTGTATGAACGGCTCGGTTATACCATCGCCGCACGCGCCAAAGTGCATCTGCATCCGTGCCAACCTTACTATACCGGTGACGTGCTTCTGCTGTTGAAGCGGCTTGTGGACTGAGAGATCGGCTGCTTTTAACCCACAGACGTTCTAGTGCCAAAGTGAGTGCCGGGACCAGAATGCGGGCCATCAGAGGAACCATCACACCGGTCAGCAGGAGTGTCCTGAAGGCCAGGGGCCACTGGCCGATGACCTCGTCGAGAAGCAGCAGCAGGGCCGTTACCGTCGGCCATGCTGCTGCCCAGGTGATCAGAGGCGCGCGCATGTCAGCTCACAATTGCCGCCGTGTTTTCTTCCAGGTGCGCGATCGTCGTCGTCCCCGGGATGACCAGAACATTTGGCGCGCGCGCAAGCAGGGTGCGCAGCGCCTGGCCGGGGTCGACGGCCGCACCTTGTCTCATTGGGTTGGCGCCCAGGGGGCCGTGAGGCACGAATGCGATGCCCAGCTCATTGAGCCAGTCAATCATGCTTTCCAGCTCCTCATCCCGTTCATCGGCCGGTGAATAACGGTTCTGGACAGCCGCGATCGGTGCCACCTTCAGCGCGTCTTCCACTTGCGTCCGCGAAACATTGGATAGACCGATCAGGTCGATGTTTCCCTTCAGGCGCATGTCTTCCAACGCTGCAACGCTTTCATGGATTGGCGTGACGCCATCGGGCGAATGCACATAGTAAAGGTCGATTTTCCGGGTGCTCAGGTTCGCAAGGCTCTCCTTCACATGCCGCTTCATCGTTTCCGGCGACGTGTCGCGGCTGAGGCTGGTCGCGGTCTTCTCCACGCCGCCCTTGGAGGCGATGAACATGTCGCCGTATGTTCCCTCAGGAGTGAGGAGCGCATCTGCAATGATCTTCTCGTTTTCGTGTGGGCCATAGGCGCGGGCGGTGTCGATATGCGTGACGCCGAGATCGCGGGCCCGACGGAGCAATTCGATGCCGCCCTGCCAGTCTGGATACGGTCCAAAGTTTCGGGGCTGACCCGTGAGCCGCATGGCGCCGTAGCCGATGCGGCCAATCGTGCGACCGTTCATGAACGTGAATGTAGGCTTAGAGGTGTTGATCATCTGTGGAGTCCTTTCGTTTCGATGGAGGTGAACCTAAGGACGTCCGTAATTTAGTGGTAGCCGCATGACCCTTAAGATTGTTATACGTTTAACGTATGAGCACACGGTTTGATCGCCTCACGCTTCTGGAAACCTTCGTGCGGATTGCGGAGCGCGGCTCCCTGTCTGAGGCCGCTCGCGACCTGGGGACGTCGCAACCGTCCGTCTCCAGGCAGCTCGCGGCGTTGGAAACCCGATTGGGTGCCGCGCTGGCCCGGCGCACGACCCATGACGTTACGCTCACCACGGACGGTCTCGCCCTGCTGTCCGATGCACGTCGGATGTTGCGCGAGTGGGAAGCGATTGAAGAGCGTCACGCGGACAGTGAGGTCTTGAAGGGCACGATCCGTGTCATCGCGCCTGTTGCTCTGGGCCAAAGCCTTTTTGTCCGGGCAACATCGCAATTCCTGAAAGACCACCCCGGGCTCACCATTGATTGGCGTCTGCGCGATGACACCATCCGCTTTGCAGAGGAAGGTTGCGATTGCTGGCTCAAGGTCGGGCTGGTGCCCGATGACACACTTATCGTGCGTGAGCTGGCGACGGTGGAGCGCCTTGTCGTCGGCACGCCGGACTGTCTTGCCCGGAACAAGGATGCAGCACTCGCAGACCTGCCTTGGCTTACGCTCGGACAGTTCGAAGGCAACCGTATCGAATTGTTCGATAGAGCGGGGGGCAACTCAGAGATTGTTTCCGTAAAGCCCAAGATGGCGAGCGACAATATATTTGCGGTTTATGAAGCCGCGCTCCAGGGTGTGGGGGTTGCCATTCTACCGCACTGGTTTGTTTCTCGTGATTTGACAGCCGGCATCTTAATGGACGTTGCCCCTGACCGCCGGGCTGCACGTCTGCCCGTCAATCTCGCCTTGGCGCCCGGTGTCCGGCGACCAGCGCGCGTTGATCGCTTTTGCGAGGCTGTTCAAAGCTGGTGCCGGGCCGAACTCGGCTCGTCATCCGGAAGTCCCTCGCGTGCCTCACGGCCCTAATCCATCAAATGCCCATGCTCCAGCTTGGCATCGATGTAGCGCCGGTTGTGGTGGTTGTGTCCCGCCACCAAGGAGCGCATCTCTGTCACCTCAATACCGCCGGCCTCAATCGCTTCGCGCTTAGACGGGTTGTTCGATAGCAGAGTGATTTTCGCATCACCGATCACGTGCTTCAAAAGCGCGATGGCCTCTGAATAATCCCGCGCATCTGGCGGCAGACCCAGTTTGGCATTGGCTTCATAGGTGTTTAGCCCATCATCCTGGAGCATATAGGCCACAGCCTTGGCCCACAGGCCAATGCCGCGCCCCTCGTGATCAGCAAGATAGACCGCAACACCGCTGCCGGATTTGGTGATCTGGCTGAGAGCGACCTTCAGTTGCTGGCCGCAATCACAGCGCATGGAGGAGAAGATGTCCCCGGTTTGGCAACCCGAATGCAGGCGCACGGTGGTCACCTCCTGGTCCTTCGGCTCGCCATAAACCAGGACGGAATTGGCGATTGCCCCGCCGGTGATGATCTCACCCGGTTTCACCGTCCCGAACACATACCAGGAAAACTGATGGCTCCCGCCGTCCAGCTGCACAGGCAAGGGGACCGGCCCCAGAAGCGCGAAGCGGTCCTCCTCTGCAGGACCACTGACGATCTCGCCCGTTTCGGGTGAAATGTAGGTGACCTTCTGTTGTAGAAGGTGCAGCAATTCTGGGGTCAAATACTGCAACTGAGTGACGCTTTCCACACAAGGGCCGAGCAAGGGGCGCACAATACCCATGCCGCGCGCGGTTGCAATGGGGTGGGCACGGATTTTTTGCTTGAACCTAGAGCAGATCTTTGTCGTATGGAATCGCTTGACCGGGTTTTCGCGTTTGCTGACGAGGCGCGGGTCGCGCCTTGGTCTGGCCGACCACAAGCGG
>JBCDDQ010000028.1:0-24531 GCA_039180225.1 Pseudomonadota bacterium | reverse complement strand
GATCAAATCCGAGGTCAGGCGAAGAGTTCTTGTTGATCAAAGCCTTAGGCTGTTCTTCAAACACCTCGGTTTTGATCGCGGGCTGATCTTCCAAGCTCTGCCAGCCATCATCAAACAAAAGGCGTTTGTTGGTCTCAAAACGGCCGGACACGTTTGTTCTGGCGCCACGGCCCCGTGTCATCTTGCCAACGGCCGTGGGGGCTTCTGCCGCCTTTTGCCCGATGCCATGCTGGGCCGTGAATTCTCTGAGCGTAACCATGTTACGCAACATATGTCGCTGATGAGAACATTTCAAGAACATAATTAACCTTTCAGTAATAACTGGAGGATGATATCAGGCGGCCATGCTGACGGTGATCATACCGACCCTGAATGTGGACCAGGCCCTTGAGTCCACCCTGAGCGCCCTTGTGCCGGCGGTGGTGAGCGGCGTGGTCAAGCAACTGGTGGTGAGCGACGGAGGATCGCAGGATCACACCGTGGCCCTTGCCCATGAGGCGGGCGCAGATATCGTCGCCGGCCCGTCAGGCCGCGGCAATCAACTGGCCCTCGGCGCAAGCGCAGCGCGGGGCGACTGGCTGCTGTTCCTTCATGCAGATACCCTGCTGGAGCCCGGGTGGGATGTTGAGGTCAAGCAGTTCATCGCAGAAGCGCATGCGGCCGGAGACATGGAACGGGTGGCCTACTTCCGCTTTCGTCTCAATGACCGGCAGGTGGCGGCCCGTTGGCTGGAGCGCATCGTCTCCGTGCGCTGCCGCTTTCTCGCCTTGCCCTATGGCGACCAGGGTCTGTTGATCTCCAAGGCTTTCTACGAGAGGGTCGGCGGCTTTAGGGACATCCCGCTGATGGAAGACGTGGAGCTTGTGCGGCGGGTGGGCCGCGGCAGGCTTGTTGGGCTGAGCCACGCCGCAGTGACCAGCGCGGCGCGCTATCGCAGAGAAGGCTACATGAAGCGCGTCCTGCGCAACGCCAGCTGCCTGGTCATGTGGTTTGCCGGGGTGGCTCCGGAACGCATTGTGCGCTTTTACAGATGAAGCATCTGGTGATTATGGCGAAGGCCCCGGAGGCGGGCCGCGTCAAGACGCGCCTCGCCCGCCAGGTGGGCGCGGTGGAGGCAGCACGCGTCTACCGGTCAATTCTTGGCGGCACCTTGCGCAGGCTTGCGTCAGATCCCAGGTGGCGCACCTGGGTGGCAGCAGCCCCTGACCGTGCCGCGCACGGCCCGATCTGGCCGCCGTCCGTCTCGGTTGTTGCACAAGGCTGGGGAAATCTGGGAGACCGCATGCAGCGGGTCTTTGACCATATGCCTACTGGCCCGGTGATCATTATCGGCTCAGACATACCCAACATCGCCACGCGGGATATTGCACAAGGCTTCCAGACGCTGGGACACGCCGATGCGGTGATCGGCCCGGCACCGGATGGTGGCTATTGGCTGGTGGGCCAGCGCCGGCGCCCGAAGGTTCTCAGCATGTTTGCAAATGTCCGGTGGTCAGGCCCGCACGCAATGTCCGACACGCTGGCCAATCTTCAAGACGCAACTGTGGGCCTCACCAGCCAGAAAGCGGATCTGGACACGCGTGACGATTATCTGGCCTGGCGTAAGCTCTAAAGATTGAACTGATAGCTCACCGGGGCCCAGCGGTAGCCAATATCGCGCCGCTCCACAAAACCCACGGCCGGGAACGGCATGTGATAACCGGCCACCGGAATTTTCTCCGCCGCCGCCATGTCGAGGAGCTTTTTGCGTGTAGACGCTGCAGCATCCTTGTCCATGTCGAATTTCACATGCCAATCGGGGCGCTGCATGGACGCTACATAGTGGTTGCATGCATCGGCGATCAACATGAGCCGGCCTTTGCCGCTCTCAATGTGATAGCCCATATGTCCGGGCGTGTGGCCGAAGGCATCAATTGCCGTAATGCCCGGTGAGGCTTCCTGCTGCGGCTTCACAAAGGTCATTTTGCCCGCCAGCGGCTTCACATTCGTGTTGGCCAGTTTGCCGACACGGCCTTCAGCTTTGTCGGGAGCTGTCCAGAAACCGTATTCGATCTCGCCGGCCACATAGCGGGCATTTGGAAACGCCGGCTTGCCGTCTTCCATCAGCCCGCCGATATGATCGGGGTGGAAATGCGTGATCACCACCGCATCGATTTCTTCAGGGGCGTACCCGGCCTGCTTTAAGGCCACCAAGAGATTGCCGGCTTTCGGGCGGTGGGCAGCACCGTTGCCTGTATCGAAAAGAACCACTTCCTTGCCCGTGTTCACCACAACAGGCGTGAAGCCAATCTCCATCTTGTCGCCCGGCAGATGGTTGGCATTCATCAGCGCGGCCACGTCTTCGGCCTTCTGGTCCTGACCGAAGATCTGATTGACGGTGGGCACTTGAATGGCGCCATCCAGGATAGTCGTGACCTCAAACTCGCCCAGCTTGAACCGATAGTGTGTCGGCATTGAAGGCCCCAGCATCTCCGCGGCTGCATCAGCCGGATTTGACTGGATATCGACCAAGGTTGCGGCCGCAGCAGCTCCGGCAGACGCCAGCACTGTGCGACGGGAAATGTTCTGTGCCTTTTCTTTCATGTTACTCCTCCACCACGGTTGTCGCCTTCTATGATGAGGCTATACGCTAACTCATGTCAAAAGGATGATGGTCTAATGCCTCAAAAAGCTCTCAAAAGCGCCAGATTTCGCCATCAACTTTTGGTGCGCTGCAGATGCTCGTCCAAGCGCGGCATAATCTCCACAAAGTTGCATGGCATGTGGCGATAGTCCAGCTGGCTCTTCAGAATTCCATCCCAGCCATCCTTGCAGGCGCCCGGTGATCCGGGCAAGCAAAAGATGTAGGTGCCGCCGGCAACCCCGGCGGTGACACGCGACTGGACCGTGGAGGTGCCGATCTTGTCATAGGAGAGCATGTGAAAGGCTGTCGAAAAGCCATCGATTCGCTTCTCAAACAGAGCCTCCAGCGCTTCCGGCGTCACATCGCGGCCCGTCAGCCCCGTGCCACCGGTGGAGATCACAACATCCACGCCATCGCTTTCGATCCAGCTTTTTACCATGTCCTGGATCGTTGGCACATCATCTCGCACGATAGTACGATCCGCCAGGTGATGCCCGGCTTCTTCCAGCCGACCCACCAGGGTGGCGCCCGACCTGTCGTCCTGCTCAGAACGGGTGTCGGACACCGTCAACACGGCGATGTTCAAAGGGATAAAGGAGCGTTTCTCATCGATGCGCGACATGCTGAAAGGTTCTTTCCAAAGCTGCGTGTCGTTCTAATATAGCGTCTTCACTTCACGGAAAAAGGCACGGCCATGAGCGAGACCCTATTTTTCAGCCATGTCACTGTCGGCACCAACGACATTGCACGCGCCACCCAGTTTTACGATGCTGTGCTGGCGACCCTGGGCTGCACGCGCACGTATGACCACGCGGAATATGTGGGGTATGGGAGCGGTCCTGATGGGGAATCTGCCTTTTGGGTCATGCCGCCCTTTGATGGCGGGCCTGCGAGCGTGGGCAACGGGACCCACATTGCTCTGAATGCTGAAACGCGGGCGGCGGTTGATGCCTTCCATGCCGCAGCGCTGGCTAACGGTGGAAGCGATGAAGGCAAACCTGGGCTGCGCCCGCACTATCATGCGGACTATTACGGCGCATACGTGCGTGATCCTGACGGCAACAAGCTGCAGGCTGTCTGCCATCGGCCCGCATAGGCGCCTCCGCCGCGACGTTTTTCTGTTGACCTAGAGTTACTCCAGCTTGGTAGCTTGCGTTGAACGCACTCAAATTCAAGGACACTCATGCGGATATCAGAGGCGGCGCGGCACTGTGGGCTCAGCATTGATACAATCCGGTTCTATGAACGGTGCGGGCTCCTGCCGCCGATCGAGCGAGGGCCGGACGGGCAGCGCCGCTACTCCGCTCTCGATGTGGACTGGCTCACCCTGCTCGCTTCTTTGCGTGACACCGGGATGCCCATGAAGACCATGCGCCATTTTGCGGGCCTTTACAGGTATGGCGATCAAACGATCCCCGAGCGCAGGAAGGTCCTCTTGGAACACGCAGCCCATCTGGAGCGTCAGCGAGACGCGCTGGACCGCTGTGCCCAGATTCTGAAGCACAAACTGCAACGCTATGACGACATTACGGAGGACACCCAATGAAGATAATTCTTGTTGGCGCAGGTGGAGATATCGGCAAGGCGGTTCGCCAAGAGCTTGAGGCACGCCATGAGATCATCACGGCCGGGCGCTCCAGCGGGGACATTCAGGTGGATATGGCCGACATGGCGTCCGTCCGCGCCATGTATGCTGAAACCGGGCCGGTGGATGCCATCATCTCCGCGGCGGGCAATGTACATTTTGGCCCCCTCCCCGACTTTACCGAAGAGACCTTCATGCTGGGCCTCAAAGACAAGGTGATGGGTCAGGTGAACCTGGTCCTGGCCGGGTTGGACGTTCTGACGGACAACGGCTCCTTCACCCTGACGAGCGGGGTGCTCGACCGCGATCCCATCCGCATGGGCACCGGCGCCGCAACCGCGAACGGCGCATTGGGCGGCTTTGTGGTGGGTGCAGCGATTGAGATGCCCAGGGGCTTGCGCATCAATGTGGTCAGCCCCGGCATATTGGACGTCTCCGCGCCGCGTTACGGTGCCTGGTTTCCAGGCCATGTGCCGGTGCCCTCCGACCGGGTGGGGCTTGCCTACGCAAAGAGCGTTGAAGGGGCCGTGACCGGTCGGGTCATCATTGTGGAGTGAACGGGCTACGTGAAAGCGTCCGGCATGGACTCTTTCTTCTGCGCAATATAGGCCTGAAGCGCTTCGTCGATGCCCGGGTCAAGAGGCGGTGCTTCGTATTCCTCCAAGGTCCTGGACACCAGTTTATTGGCGTTCTGATCGGTACGAAGAGAGCCGTCCGCCTGCCATTGCTCAAAGGAGTTATTGTCGCCCACTGTGGTGCGGTAGAACGCCGTCTCGAAGTTCCGTTGGGTGTGGGCGCAGCCCAGATAGTGGCCCCCCGGCCCCACTTCGGCGATGGCATCCATGGCCTGTCCGTTTTCCGATAGATCGATCCCGTTGGCGAACTTCTGCATCATGGCCAACTGATCCACATCCATCATGAACTTCTCAAATGAGCTCACCAAGCCGCCTTCCAACCAGCCCGCCGCATGCAGCATGAAGTTCACCCCGCCGATAATGGCCGGATAGAGGGTCTGGGCGCTGTCATAGGCAGACTGCGCATCCGGCAGCTTGGACCCGGTGAGCGAGCCACCCGAGCGGAACGGCAGATTGTAGCGCCGGGCAAACTGGGCCGCCCCCAACAACAGGGAGGCAGGCTCCGGCGTGCCAAACGCAGGCGCCCCGGACTGCATGGAGATCGATGTGGCAAAGGTACCGAAGATGACCGGCGCGCCCGGCCGGCACAGTTGCGCAAAGGCGATTGCCGCAGTGGCCTCGGCCACCACTTGGGTCAACGTGCCGGCGACGGAAACCGGCGACATGGCACCGCCCACGATGAAGGGTGACAGAATGCAGGCCTGGCCCGCACGGGCATAAACCTTCAGGGCACCTCCCATGGTGTCATCGATCACCATGGGCGAGTTGATGTTGATGAGGCTGGTGGTGACGCAGTTGTTGTCAACAAAATCATCGCCGAACACCAACTTGGCCATTTCAACCGTGTCGGCCGCGCGCTCCGGCGCTGTCACAGATCCCATGAACGGTTTATCGGAGTACTTGATATGGGAGTAGACCATATCATAGTGACGCTTGTTGACGGGCACATCTACCGGCTCACACACAGTGCCGCCGGAATGGTGCATGGCCGGCGCCATATAGGCGAGCTTCACAAAGTTCTGGAAATCCTCCAGCGTGGCATAGCGGCGGTTACCCTCCAGATCGCGCACGAAGGGGGGACCGTACACCGGCGCAAACACGGTGTTCTTGCCGCCGATCACCACGTTACGCTCAGGATTTCGGGCATGCTGAGTGAATTCACTGGGCGCCGTTTTCATGAGCTCGCGGCACAGGCCCTTGGGCATGTGCACCCGTTCACCCTGCACATCGGCACCGGCATCACGCCACATCTGCAGCGCTTCAGGATCATCGCGGAAATCAATGCCGATTTCCTCTTGAACCTTGTCCGCATTCGCCTCGATCAGCGCAAGGCCCTCTTCGGACAGAAGCTCATATTCAGGGATCTGGCGCGTGATGTAGGTCAGCTGCTTTACACCGCCCGACGTGCGCTTTGCGCGGCGTGCTTCCGCCCCGCCTCCAGAACGCCTGCCCCGGCGCCCGCCACGGCCTTCGCTGGCCCCTGCATCTTCTGCGGATTCCGACATGATCTCTTCTCCACTCGCCAAGTCCGGACCGGCACCATGCCGCCCCGTCTCCCTCGTTAGACCGTGACCCTTATTCACCGAGGGTGAGAGTTACGCCGCCCACGAAACGTCTTTCCATCGCTCAGATGCGACGCGCAGACACTCTGGCCAACAGCAACCAATCGTGCGGTCAATCAAAACCGACGACACTTAGCTTGACAGCGACATAAAGATTTATTTATATAATGAAATTCTTATGTAAAAGAGGAACGCTCGATGACCACGCTTTCCCACCGTGCCTGGACTGCTTCTCAGAACAACGCCCCGATTGAGGTGTCGTTCGAATTCTTCCCTCCAGGCACACAGAAGGCGGTTGAGCGTCTGCTGCACACAGCAGAGAACCTGGAACCCTACGCGCCCCGTTTCCTTTCGGTCACCTGTGGTGCCGGCGGGAGCGATGATCTTTCCAGCGACAAGTCGTTTGAAGCGATCCAGACCCTGCGCCGCAGCGTGGACACGAACCTCGCCGCGCACCTGACTTGCGTGGGCCGCAGCAAGCGTGAAATCGATCAGCGGGTGCGAGAATACGCAGCCGCAGGCATCCGCCGGATCGTTGCGTTGCGGGGCGACGCACCGGACGGTCAGGCTTTTCGCCCTCACCCCGGTGGCTATGCCAACGCGACTGAGTTGGTGGCAGGCATCCGCAAACTGACGGATCTCGATATCTCTGTGGCGGCCTATCCGGAACGCCACCCTGATTCGCCTTCAAGGGCGGCCGACATCTACAATCTGAAGCAGAAACTCGACGCAGGAGCCAATCGGGCGATCACACAGTTCTTCTTCGACAATCAACTGTTTGTGGATTTCGTGGCCGAAGCGCGCGCGGCGGGGATTGATCAACCGATCGTGCCGGGAATTCTTCTGATCGACGATTTCTTCAAGGCCAAAAAATTCGCGCTAAAGTGTGGCACCAGCGTTCCGGCGTGGCTCGATGGGCGCTTTGCAGGGCTCGAGAATGACCCGGAAACCCATCGTCTGGTGGCCGTAAGCGTGGCTGTGGAACAGGTGCTCGATCTGGCGGCGCAAGGGGTGCGTAAATTCCACTTCTTCACCCTTAATAAATCTGATCTCGCGGTGGCCGTGTGCCGCAGTTTGGGACTTGCACCGGTCCAACAGACCCTTAGAGCAGCCTGAGGGTTCTCCGGCACGCTTGGATCGTCGCAATCGGTCTTTCGCGTGTCGCAGTTGCTTTATCGCACACCGGTCACAATCCTCCATAAGAGCGCGGACTGTTGCTGCCCAGATTTGGAGCTTGATACCCCATGCCACAACTGACCATTGTCTACTGGCGAGATATGCCGGCCCAAGTGATCGTCAAGGCCGGTCGGACCAAGGAAAGCCGCAAGCTGGATGAGCGCTTCGAACAGGCCATCGATATGGCGGCCATGCGTTCGGGCGCCTCGGAAACGGATGCTTATCTGGAGGAATGGCGCCGCGACGTTTCAGACGTCGAGGGGGACATTGTGGAGATTGCCAACTCGACCCAGGCAGCACTTGAAAGCGAATATGACCAAGAGCGGCTGAAGGCCCTGATCGCCAATGGCGGCCACGCAACGGCCTGATCTCATCAAAAGGACACCACTGAAATGACTGAAACCGTTGTTGCCTCCGCCACCAAGGAGGTGGTCTTGGGTTTTGATCGTCCGTTTTGCGTCATCGGAGAGCGCATCAACCCCACGGGCCGCAAAAAGCTGGCTGCCGAACTTGAGCTGGGCGACTTCTCTACCGTTGAGAAAGACGCGCTGGAACAGGTGGCCTGCGGGGCCGACATTCTCGATATCAACTCCGGTGCCGTGTTCTCCAACAAGATGGCCGAAGACCCGCGCTATGCGGACAACAACTTCGTTGAGCCGCCTTTGATGAAGGAACTGGTGGAGCGGGTACAGGCGTTGGTTGATGTCCCGCTTTGCATCGATTCTTCCGTGCCTGGCGCCTTGGAAAACGGTCTTGAGGCTGCAAAAGGCCGCCCTCTCCTCAACTCGGTGACCGGCGAGGAAGAGCGCCTGGAGATCGTGCTGCCGCTGGTGAAGAAGTACGATGTGCCCGTGGTTGCGATCTCCAACGACGACACCGGCATTTCCGAAGATCCAGATGTGCGCTTTGCGGTGGCCAAAAAGATTGTGGAGCGCGCGGCAGATCACGGCATCCCGGCCCATGACATTGTCGTGGACCCGCTGGTGATGCCCATAGGCGCGATGGCCACGGCCGGCCATCAGGTCTTCACTCTGGTGCGGCGCCTGCGTGACGAGCTCGGCGTCAACACCACGTGCGGGGCGTCCAACATCTCCTTCGGCCTGCCGAACCGGCATGGGATCAACAATGCGTTCTTGCCCATGGCGGCCGCTCATGGCATGACCTCGGCAATCATGAACCCGGTTCAACTGGGCGCCAGCGAAGCCAAAATCGCGGCACGCGTGGCCGAGTTGGAAGCGCTGGGCGTTGTGGTGCCTGAGGGCGTGGATCCGGCAGCGCTCGCTCCGCTCATCGGCCTTGGCGCTACGAAAGGAACGCCTTCTAAAGAAATCGAGGCTATTAAGGCTGCAGACTTTCTGTTGAACCACGACCCGGCCGGTGGCGGCTGGATCAAGTTCAACCGGGCCCCGGCAAAACCTGGACAGGAAGGCGCACGGGGCGGCCGCGAAGGGCGCCGCCGGCGCCGGGCGTAACAGCAAGAAGGGGCTGGTATGAGCGATGGCTTGAACACCAAGGAGGCGCTCGTCGTCTTCACCCCGTCCGGTAAACGGGGCACCTTCGCTCACGGCACGCCACTCCTCACTGCAGCCCGCGCACTGGGCGTTGACATTGACAGCGTTTGCGGCGGACGCGCCATTTGCGGGCGTTGCCAAGTGGATGTCTCGGTGGGCGATTTCGCCAAACACGGCATCTCCTCCCACGTCGACAGTCTCACCGACATCACCGCCGTTGAAACCCGGTACGCCGACAAGCGCGGGCTGAAGGCGGGCCGGCGCCTGTCGTGCCAGGCCAAGGTCCAGGGCGACGTGGTGATTGACGTGCCGCCTGAGAGCCAGGTGCACAAGCAAGTGGTGCGCAAGCGCGCCGAAGCCCGCATCATTGAGATCGACCCGGTCACCACCCTCCATTACTTGGAGGTGGAAGAGCCGGACATGCACCATCCCTCCTCCGACCTGGAGCGCGTCTACAACGCACTGGCGAGCCAGTGGGACATCCCCGAAGCCACGTGCGATATGCGCATTCTGGCCGAGCTCCAGCCCGTGCTGCGCAAGGGCAACTGGAGCATCACCGTGGCGGTGCACCGGCGCCTGCCGGGCAGCATTCCGCAGATCACCGGCATCTGGCCGGGCTTTCATGATGAGGCCTATGGGCTCGCCATCGATGTGGGCTCCACCACGATTGCGGCCCATCTGTGCGATCTGGCGAGCGGCGAGGTGCTGGCCTCCTCCGGGCTCATGAACCCGCAGATCCGCTTTGGCGAGGATCTGATGAGCCGGGTCTCCTATGTGATGATGAACCCTGGCGGCGATGTGGAAATGACGCAAGCGGTGCGCGACGCCATCAACGTGCTGGCGGGCCAGGTCACGGTGGAAGCGGGCATCAACCAGGATGACATTCTTGAAGCGGTCCTGGTGGGCAACCCGGTGATGCACCATCTCCTGCTGGGCATCGACCCGGTGGAGCTGGGCGGTGCACCATTCGCCCTGGCAACGGGTCTCGCTGTGACGCGTCCGGCGCGCCAGCTCAATTTGAAGCTTCATGGCGGCGCCCATGTGTACGTGCTGCCCTGCATTGCCGGGCATGTGGGGGCCGATGCGGCGGCGGTGGCGCTGTCGGAGAGCCCACATCTGTCCGAAGAGATGACGCTGATTGTGGATGTGGGCACCAATGCGGAGATCATTTTAGGCAACAAGGAGCGTCTGCTTGCCTGCTCCTCGCCCACGGGACCGGCCTTTGAAGGGGCACAGATCTCATCGGGCCAGCGCGCGGCGCCAGGCGCGATTGAGCGAGTGCGGATCGACCCTGACACGCTCGAACCGCGGTTCCGGGTGATCGGCTGCGATTTGTGGTCGGATGATCCGGGCTTTGCAGCCGCCACTGCGGGAACCGGCGTGACCGGCATTTGCGGCTCCGGCATCATTGAGGTGATGGCGGAAATGTACCTCGCCGGCGTCATCAATCAGGACGGTGTGGTGGACGGCGGGCTTGCCGCCAAGTCGCCAAGGGTGCGGGCCGCCGGGCGCACGTTCGACTATGTGCTGCATGAGGGCGAGCAGACCATCGCGGTGACACAGAACGATGTGCGCGCCATTCAGCTGGCCAAGGCAGCGCTCTATGCGGGCGTGCGGCTGTTGATGGACAAGATGGAAATCGACGCCGTGGAGCGCATCAGGCTCGCCGGCGCGTTCGGCAGCCACATCGATGTGAAGTATGCCATGGTTCTGGGGCTGATCCCCGACTGTGCGCTCCCCAAGGTGGAATCAGCCGGCAACGCGGCGGGCACCGGGGCGCGGATTGCGCTTCTGAACGGCGGTGCGCGCGATGAGATCGAGCGCGTTGTGCGCGAGATTGAGAAGATCGAAACCGCGGTGGAAGAGCGGTTCCAGGAGCATTTTGTGGACGCCATGGCGATCCCGCACAAGACGGCTAGCTACCCCAATCTCACCCAGGAGGTCACCCTGCCAGAGCCCAAAGAGGTGGCCGTGGCGCAGGATGGTGAAGGCGAAGGCGGCGGCAGACGGCGGCGGCGCCGCGGCCGAGGCTGAGCGAAGTCAACTCCTAAGGCCAAATAGCGCTGATTTCTCATTGTGTTCAGTGGGTTACGCGAAATTGGGTTCGTTTGGCAAAAAAAGTCTTTTGTGACAAATAAGTCAACTAATTAGTGGCATTTTCCACCCCGCGCCGCTGGGCCCCGGATATTTGCTATTGCAAATTCCGGGGTGACGATAGGTGGGCGCTACCCGCCAAACGGCGCGGGCTGATGGGGATCGGTGGCGAGCCACACAGACTTGGTCTGCATGAAACACCGCATCCCCTCAAAGCCGTTCTCGCGGCCATAGCCGGACTGCTTGAAGCCGCCCACGGGCGACTGCGCGGCTGCGTTGAAGTAGTTGTTGATGTAAACCGTCCCGGCCTCGACCTTGTCTGCAATCCGGATGGCTTTGGCGGCATCCTTTGTCCAGATGCCTGCCGCCAGACCAAACAGGCTGTCATTGGCCATGGCCACCACATCGTCTTCATCGTCAAACGGGATGATCGCCATCACCGGGCCGAACACTTCATGCTGGGCCAAGTGCGCATCGTTGCGCACATCGGTGAAGATGGTGGGGCCGATATAGTAGCCCTCATCGGGCCCTTTGCCGCGCCCGTCCAGCACGAGGCGCAAGCCGGCCTGCTCGGCCTCTTCAATATCCCGGATCACGTTTTCAAAGTGCGCCTTGTGGGCGATAGGTCCGATCTCGGAGGTGGGATCATCGGGCGGGCCGATGCGCGCCTTGGAGGCGAGCTTCACCAACGCGTCCGTAAACGCGGCCTGAATGCTGCGCTCCACAAGCACCCGCGAGCCGGAAATGCAGCTTTGCCCCGTGGCTGGAAAGATGCCCGCTGCAATACCGTTCACCGCCAGTTCCAGATCAGCATCCTTGAGCACAATCTGCGGCGACTTGCCCCCCAACTCCATCACCACCGGCTTCACATGCCGCGCTGCTGCTGCGGCCACCGCCCGGCCGCCCGGCACCCCGCCGGTAAAGCTCACCATGCGCACATCGCGGTGGTCCACCAACGGCTCTCCCGTAGTGGGCCCAAAACCCGTCACCACATTGATGAGGCCCGGCGGCAAATCTGCTTCCTCCAACACCGCCATCAGCTCCAGAGTGGAGGCAGATGCATGCTCAGACGGCTTGATCACCACCGTATTGCCTGCAGCAAGCGCCGGCGCCAGCTTCCAGATGAGCACGCCCAGAGGGGAATTCCACGCGGTAATCAGGCCGCATACACCGAAAGGTTCCCAGCGCATGTAGTTCAAAATATCCGGCGCATCGGCCGGGATGAGAGAGCCTTCAAACTTATCGATCATGCCGGCATAGTAATAAAAGCTCTCCGTCAGCCACGAGGTGAGCGCGGGCGTGATCTGCTTTTCAAGCTTGCCATTGTCGCGAACCTCAACCGCGCCCAAACGGTCCGCGTTCGCCGTCACCACATCGCCCATGCGGCGGATCAGGCGGGCGCGGTCCGCCTTTGTCAGGCGTCGCCAGGGTCCTTCCGCAAACGCCCCCTTCGCAGCGCCCACGGCGCGGTCAACATCCTCACCCGTACAGTCGGGGATCCTGGCCCATGGCGCTCTGGTGGCCGGGTTCTCGCTCTCGAACCAGCGGCCGGACGCCGGATCGTGCCAGGCGCCGCCGGCATAATATTGGTAGGTCTTCATCAGGCATGCTCCATGGCAACAGGGCGCGGATCTTGCGGGCCGAGCACAGGACGCCCCAGTATCATATCAGCGGCCTTTTCGGCCATCATGATGATGGGCGCATTGAGGTTGCCGCTGATCTGATCGGGAAAGGCCGACGCATCCACAACCCGCAAACCGCTGGTCCCGCGCACTTTCAGCTCGCAGTCCAGCACCGCGTGCCCATCATGGTCGGGGCCCATACGGCAGGTGCAGGCCGGGTGATGGCCGGTGGTGATCTGCTCCTTCACCCCTTGAGCGATCTCTTCATCGTCAGCCGCGTGCACACCGGGTGTGATCTCCGCGCCAAGGATCTCCGCCAAGGCGGGCTGGCGGGCCACCTCGCGCATATGCTTCACGCCAGCCACCAGGTCTGCCAGATCAGATGGCGCCTCCAGATAATGCGGATCGATCAGCGGAGCGGCCGCCGGATTGCTGGAGGCAAGCTTAACCGTGCCCACGCTTTCAGGCCGCAACAGGTTCACATCAAACTGCATGCCCGGCGAGGCTGCCTTGCCCCTGGCAATGACAGCGTTGCCAAGACCCAGCAGCCGTTGAATGGTCCACCCTTGCGCAGCGACACTATCCTCGCGCACGATCATGGGCGTGCAGAACACCTCCAGCTCTGGCATGTCGTGATCACGCAAGGCGTGGAACAGAGCGGTGGACCAGAACGAACCCGCGCCCGGGCCGGTGCGGGTTAAGAGGTAGCGCAGCCCCATGCCAATGGCCCGGTCAATCCGCTGAAAACGTGCCAGGCTCAGTTCCGCATCGGCCATGCCGAACTGCATGGGCATGTTGGGATGATCGTAGAGACCGCGCCCCACGCCCGGCAGGTCCAAAACCGGGCTGATGCCGTGGGCGCGGAGCTCGTCCGCAGGACCTATGCCGGACAACATCAGGCATTGAGGGGATCCAAATGCTCCCAGGCATAAAATGATCTCGCGTTCAGCCCGAACGGTTTGGCCCGGCAGCTTTACCCCCACGGCCCGCGTGCCCTCCAGCTCAAGGCCTGAGACCAACGTGTTGGTAAGGATGTGCAGATTGGCCGGACGCCTTTTGAGATAGGCTTCTGCGGAGGACTGCCGGCGCCCGCCCGCCACCTTGCTGTCGAGCCGTCCTGCGCCCTCTTGGCGGTGGCCGTTGAAATCGTCGTTGAGCGGTGCGCCGGCTTGCCTGCAGGCATCGACAAACCGCTGATCGGCGTCCTGGAAATTCCCCGCGGGCGTTACCCCCAACGGTCCCTGGCTGCCGTGATAGGGATCGCCCTGCCGGTGGGGCGCACCTTCTGAGCGGCGGAAATAGGGCAGAACATCGGCAAACGACCAGCCCACATTGCCCTTCTGGCGCCAGCGGTCATAGTCTGCCGGATTGCCGCGGATGTAGATCATGCCATTAAGCAGGGACGAGCCGCCGAGCCCGCGGCCGCGCGGATAATAGATGCACCGCCCATCCAAGTGTTCCTGGGGGGTGCTCCAGAAGCCCCAGTCGTATTTTGGATTGCCGTGGATGAACCCGTTGCCCGCCGGCATGGTGGCAAAGAGCGAACGCCCCAGACCGCCGGCCTCAATCAGCAGCACCGATACATCTTTTTGTTCGGCGAGCCGGGCGGCAAGCGTGCACCCGGCGGAGCCCGCACCGGCAATAACGTAATCATATGAGCGATTGTGCCGCATCGACTGCCCTATCGCCTGGCGCCCAGAGCGCACCCTTAACCCGGAGGTGGGACGCTGGCAAGACATGTTCTCACGCGGTAAACAGGCCGCTGAAATGTGAACAATTTTCGCCGTTTATTGACCGCTCGCCTAGAAAATGTCAGACCACGGAGCTAAGGATCCCTAGAGGCAAGAGGCTCCTAAAAACATGGGCGTACCCTGTTGCCCCATAACGAATGAGCCGGCATCCCGGCTCATCCAGATCGTACCTGCTTCCTTTTTGGCGCGGATCTGGAAACACGTGGGCCGCACCGATGTCTCCGACCTGTTCTGCGAGGTTGACGAGTTTGGGCTGTGGGAAGCACCATGTGGTCTTGCCTTCTTTTCGCCTGCCATCGCAGGTGAGGATCAGTTTTACCACACCTTCTATGGCCGCTTTAACGCTCACAAGGCGTTACAAGAGGTGGCGCCGGAGCGGCCGGAATATGTGGCGGCAGCTCGGCATGTGGCGCCGGGCACGCGGGTGCTTGACGTGGGCGCCGGCGGCGGCGGCTTTCGCCAGCATGTGGCGCACAGCCAGTTCACCGGTCTTGATCCCTACGCTGCGCCGGACGCGGAGGCCCTGGGCGTGATCCGCGAGGATGCAGGTGATCATGCGGCCAGCCATGGCGGCCACTATGACGTGGTGAGCGCGTTTCAGGTGATCGAACACACCACGGACCCGGTGGCCTTTGCCTCAACCTTGAGCGCAATGGTGAAGCCTGGCGGTCAGCTGATACTGGGCGTTCCGCTCTGGCCCTCCCCCATGGTCAATTGTCCCAACATGCTGATCAACTGTCCGCCCCATCACCTCACGTGGTGGAACGAAGGATCGCTTGAGGCTCTGGCGGATAAACTGGGTCTGGAGGTGGTGGAGATCGCGCGTCTGGCGCCCCATAGACATCATGCCTGGTTCCACCGGTTCGAGCAGCTGACCTGGGTGGATATGAGCGAGCGGTACTTTGCGAACCGGCTGAGCTGGCATTTGAATATGGCCATTGCCCTGCCTTTGAGCTTACTGTGGGGCCGCTTCGCGGGCCTGCCGCAAAATGCAGAGCCCATCGACATCATGCTGGTGGCCCGCAAACCGGCCGCCAATGGCAAGGAACCAGACGCTTGACCTCCAGACCTCTTAGCTTTGGCATTGTGGGCCTCGGCATGATCGCCCGCTTTCACGCGCTGTCCCTAAAAGCCATGAGAGATGCCGATCTGGTGGCCTGCTATTCGCGCGACCAATGTAAGGCTGACGCCTTTGCATCGGAGCATGGCGGTCAGGGCTATGGCGCGATGGCTGATTTTCTCGCGCACCCCGGCCTGGATGTTGTGATCATCTGCACCCCAAGCGGAGCCCATTTGGAGCCCACGCTTGCAGCGGCAGAAGCGGGCAAGCACGTGGTGTGCGAGAAGCCGCTTGAGGTGACCACCGCGCGGATTGATCAGATGATTTCCGCGTGCGATGGGGCCGGTGTGCTGCTCGCCGGGATTTTCCCGCGCCGTTTCAATCCGGCCACGGCGCTCCTCAAGGCGGCCGTTGAAGATGCACGGTTCGGGCAGATCAACCTGGCGGATGCCTATGTGAAATGGTGGCGCACGCAGGACTATTACGACAGTGGCGCCTGGCGCGGCACCTGGGCGCTGGACGGGGGCGGCGCGCTGATGAACCAGTCGATCCACACCATCGACCTTTTGTTGCACGTGATGGGAGACGCAAAATCTGTGCGCGCCGAAACGCGCCTCATCGCCCATGCGGGCATTGAGGTGGAAGACACAGCGGTGGCGCTTGTGGAGTTTGCGGGCGGGCCCCTCGGGGTGATCCAGGGCACCACGGCATCCTGGTCTGCCGCTGGGCATCCCGCCGAGGTGCAGATCACCGGTTCGGGTGGCTCGGTCTTTATGAGCGATGACAGGTTTAGGGTCTGGGAGTTCCGTGAGGCGCGCGACGAGGACGCTCAAATCCGCTCAGAGTTCGCCCTGGACACCGGCGCTGACGGGGCTGGTGCCGCCGATCCGTCCAGCATCGATTTTCGCTGGCATCAAAGGAACTTGGAGGACGTGGTTGGTGCGCTGCGTGAAGGCCGTCCCTCGCTGGTGAGCGGTCCGGAAGCGCGCCGGTCGGTGGCGTTAATCGAGGCAATCTATCATTCGGCCTCTCGTGGCGGTGAAAAGGTTGAGGTGGGGTGACAGGCATGTATCTGACCGGGTTTGCAGACGAAGCTTCGCAGGACCTTGCCACCCAGATCCGCGTCACCCAGGCGCTTGGATGGAATGCCATTGAGTCGCGCGGCGTGTGGGGACGCAACATCCATGATCTGGACGACGCCGCGTTTGAGCGGGCCTGCAAGATGCTGGATGAGGCGGGGGTCTTCGTGAACTGCTTCGGTTCAACCATCGCCAATTGGGCCAAGTCGGTGGACGACCCGTTCGAGATCACTCTGGCGGAAGTGGAGCGGGCCATTCCCCGTATGCAACGTCTGGGCACCAAGCTGATCCGCATCATGAGCTATGCCCGCCTGCCCGGCGCAGACCAGCGGCCTCAGGAACGGTTCGCTCGGCTGCGCGAAATCCAGGCCCGCTTTGCCGATGCCGGCCTCACACCGGTCCACGAGAACTGCATGAACTATGGAGGCCTCAGCTCGCGCCACACATTGGAGCTGGTGGAAAATGTGCCCGGACTGAAACTGGTGTTCGATACCGGCAATCCGGCCATCACACCGGATCGCGATCAGGCCAGCGGGGTCACTCAGGATCCGGTGGAGTTCTACCGCAATGTGAAAGAGCACGTGGCCTACGTGCACATCAAGGACGCCCGCCTTGAAGGTGGCGAGGAGATTTACAGCTATCCCGGCGAAGGCGCAGGCCGGATCCGGGAGATCTTGAGCCTGCTGATCGCGGATGGGTATCAGGGCGGCCTCTCGATTGAGCCTCACATGGCCTCAGTGTTCCACAATCCTGATGCAGGCGCGGCATCGGAAGAAGAGAGCATCGCGATCTACGACACCTACGGTCGCCGCCTGATGGCGCTGCTTGCAGAGGCTGATGCTGAGACCTCGCCCTACACCGGTTGACCTAAGCGTAGCACGGGGGCCGGTTGCTCATAGCCCCTGCTTTTAGCCGTTCAAACGCCCGGTCGGTGGCCTGGGCTTTGCTCTTGGCGGCGGCGTCAAACAAGGTGCGCACCTTTTGCGGATCCTCGCCCAGGCGCAACAGCGTGGTGAAGAGCAAACGACCATATCCGGCGTGCTGAGGCAGCCTGCCGGCGTCTGTCATGCGCCGCAACGGTTCAAGCGCGCTCTGCGCCCGGTGGCCTGCCCGGCAAAGGCCGCCAAGGCCTCCCAAATAAGGATTCTGAAACTGATGTTTAACGTAGAACTTCTTTCCGCCCTCGAGCCCCACCTCCATCAGACCAAGCAGTGCCGGCACGGCCGCTTCTCCATAGGCAGACAATTGCTGCAGCGCTCGAAAGCCGCGAACTTGCATTTTGGGACTGCGGGTCAGGGCCAGCATCTCCTCGCGGCGGGCCATGAGCATACTGTCGGGCAGCTTTCCAACGGCCGTGACCAGGTGGCGCAACTGTTCGTCCCGGTCCGTGCCCGGCTGCTGGCCGCGCTTAATCAAGCGGTCAATGAGCAAGCCGGCAAATCGCTTCAGGTCGTCCGGGCCCGCTTCGCGCTCAGCATAGCCGACCAGGTGGTGCAGCTTGGGCGGCACCGGATAGCGCACGTTGGCCAGCATACGTGAGGCGAGGTCGAAGTCCTGGCGCTCAATTCGCGTGGGTCCGCGCCGCTGCAGCCGGTTGAAGTACCGCACAAACAATTCGCGCTCGGCTGCATTCGGTGTCGTGCCCTCATCCAGGCGCCGGCGCAGCCTGACCAAGGTTCTCTGCTTGGTGTCTTCGCCCTCAAGCTGCAGTTTCAGCCCGAGCGGGCCGGTCAGAAACTCACCCCACTCTGAGGGATTGTGATAGCGGCTCTTCACATTGAGCTTGGCTTCGCGCCGCCACCAGCCCGTGTGGAAATTGAACCCGCCCGACATGCTGACGCCCGGCACCAGCACCCAGCCGAAGGGCTGATAGCGCACTTCGGTGTGACGATAGGTTTCCGTGAAGCCCGCATCTGCGGTTCTTTGGTGCACACTCGTGCGCTTGGCGGAGACTGTGTCTTTGAAGAAATCGTAACTCGTGCGCGCGCGCGCATGAACGCCGGGCGTGATCTGGCCCCGGCTGATCACAAGATCTGCCTCGCCCAGCCTTGCCGGTTCTGAGACAAGACAGATCCCCTCAGCGGCCCTGAGCTTCAAGGTTTCAACCGCATCGGCCTGGCGCGTGGTGTCGCCTTTAGAGCGGGGAAACGCAAGTTTGTGCTCACCTGACCTCAGTTTCAGGGGCGGGCAAACGTCCCGGCTCTCCAGACGGAAGGCGGTCACGTCCTGATCGGATACGATCTCACCGGACGGGTTGTCCATGTGGGCCACCAGAAACCGCTTGGCCGTGCCGCTCAAAAGAGCGTGCAGGCAGAAGCCATCGCAACGGGTTTGGTCCTTGCGGAACCTGTAGGTCTCCCGGTTGGCCAGAACATCGGTTTTGAGGGGAAGCTTGAGGCGGTTGAGATCGCCTCGGACAAGTGAATCCGCTTTGGTTTGGATCGGCAGGTTCAACAGGTACGGCGGAACGGCGAGCAGCACCCCGGCAAAGATCAGGGAAACCGCACCGCCCACCATGCCGGAAAGGGGCAAAAACCGATAAATGATGTAAGCGGTCAGAACCACCACGAAGACGGCTGGCGTGAACCAGTAAGCGAACGCCAATGGGATCCCGATGATGGTGATCATGGGCAAAAACCCAAGCTCAGGAGCGCCCAGGGACAAGAGGCTCACAACCCCCAGCGCAATCAGGAAGATTTCCATACGGCCCATAATGCTCTCCAACCCAGTGTTACGTAGCCAAAAAGTAACGGTTGATCCTTGAGGCGCGGTAAACACCGGCAGCAGACCGCGGTTGTTCAAACTTTGCTCAGGGGTTGAACTTTTCGGCAATTCACTAGAAATTCCCCGTTCACATTTCAGTAAATCACCTGGCTGATGAAATCAGCGTAATGGCCGAGCCGCGTATTGGCAGGCGCTTGCACATTATCGGAGGCATCGAATGGACAAGACCATTGTGATAGGGATCGCCGGATCTGCGTTTCTACTGCTCTACATCTGGTGGGTGGTGAAACTGCACGGCGCTGAAGCTCAAACTGGAACCGCAGCGCCTGAGAAGCGCGATCCTCCGGGGCCGACAGCGCCGGATCCCAGCGGCACCAGCGTCCATGCCTATCGCGCAGGCTCAGCACCAGGCCGCTGCGCACCGGCGCCTGCCGCAAAACCGGTCCCAGCGCGGACAAAAGCCAGGCCTGTCCCAGTGGCCAAGCCGAAAAAGGCCGCCCCGGCCAAAGCCAAACCCTCCGCGACAAAGAGCAAGAAGACCACCGCAGCCAAACCGAAACGGGCACCACGCACAACCCGAAGCAAGGATGAGTTGCAAAGGATCAATGGCATCGGCCCCAAGATCGACGGTCAACTGAAGGCGATGAAGATCACCACCTTTGCCCAGATTGCCGCATTCAAGAAGGCCGACATTGCGCAGGTCAATGAGAAGCTCAAGTTCAAAGGCAGAATTGAGCGCGAGCAGTGGGTCGCTCAGGCCAAGCTGCTGGCTGCCGGTAAAGAGGCGGCGTTTGAGAAGAAGTTCGGCAAGGGCACAAAGACCGCCTAAACCTCATCAGCGCCCTTGGGTCCGATGAGCCGGAAAACCTCAACCGGCTCGCGGGTGCCATTAATGGCCGGCCCTGTCCTTGCAAATGCAGTACCTGCCCTACCCTGCATTCGTGATACACTAGGTGCTGCAGTTGAACGATCTCCCCGAGCATCAATTTGGCTAGCATACTTGGACTGACGCAGCAGCACGTTTGCGTCGCAACCCAAAAGGAGCCTGTGACATGAGCATGATGGAAACCGCAAAGACCTTCTTCGATGCGTGCGAGACCGGTAAAGGCTGGGCCGTGTGCGCACAATATTGTGCGCCGGATGCAACCTTCTCCTGCCAATCGCAAGCCTTGGCCGACACAAGCTCGCTTGAGGCCTACACAGAATGGATGAAAGGGCTCCTGGTGCCCCTGCCCGATGGACACTATGAGATGAAAGGCTTTGCCATGGACGAAGAGCGCGAGGTGGCTCTGGCTTTCGCGGTGTTCCACGGCACCCACACCGCAGATGGCGGGCCCATGGACCCAACGGGCCAGAGCGTTGCCGCCGATTATGTGTACTCCATGGAGTTCGCCGGTGGGAAAATTGCCCACATGACCAAGATCTGGAACGATGGCGAGTCCCTGAAGGCCCTCGGCTGGGCCTAAGGCAAGGTTCATCAATTGCTGGAGGGTCGCCGGCAGAGGGCGGCCCTCAAATCTCAGAAACGCTGGCCGCCGCCCAAACTGAGACCCAAAGGACACGCCCTAGATTTGGGACTTGGGAACACAGACCCATTCCCAAGATCGACATGTTGAAAACAGGATATCGCGCATTGAACGTTCTAAAGCGTCCGTCAAAAGCGATAGTCCTGCTGCCGTCAGACGCTTTCATTGCGTCGCCGGCATGGGGAACCCGGTTCAATGTCCATGATGCGATCTGTTGGGTTGTGCACTTTAACCAGTTTCGCCCTGCTCGGCTCGATCAGCCTGTTTAACAGCATCAGCCAGTTTCAGATCGCGCATGCGTTTTACAGTTTTCCGGTGATCGCCGGTGGTCTGGTCGCGGGCCGCGACTTTGTTTCCCGACACGGCCGAACGCCAACCAAACGAGAGAACTGGACCTTCAGCCTCAAGGCCTTCGTGGTCGGCATGCTTGTCCTGATGGCCGCACTGATTGCACTTGAGCCTCACCATATTCACGCTCTTCAGCGCCTGGACCCCACCTCGTTCTATCTTCCGCGCTTCGAAGACTGGTTTGTGCCCTTCTGCGCGTTATACATCGGATTGCTGCTGTTCAGTTTCGGCCCGTTGACGCGAGAGCTGACCCCCTCCGGAACACAACAAAACGTGCCCCCTAGCGAAGCGGGCTAGCGGCCCCGAACGAGGATGTGCACTGCACAAGCTTAGGCCGTCAGCGGCACAATCTTGATTTCAACACGGCGGTTCTGCGCTTTGCCGGCGCGGGTTGCGTTGCTGGCGACAGGTTGAGTTTCGCCCGCGCCCACGGTTTCAAGCCGGCGCCCATCCACCAGCTGGGTCACCAGATAGCGCGACACGGAGGCCGCACGTGCCTCGGAAAGTTGCTGGTTGGACTCTGTTGAGCCATCGCTGTCGGTGTGGCCGATAATGTCGACGATGGACTGGTTGTACTCGTTGAGCACGATGGCAACCGAATTCAACACCTCAAAGAACTGCGGCTTGATCTCAGAGCGGCCCACATCGAAGGTAATGTTGCTGGGCATGTTCAGGATGATGTCATTGCCCACCCGGGTGACGCTGACGCCGGATGCGGCGAGCCGGTTGCGCAAGTCGGCTTCCTGCTTGTCCATGTAAACGCCCACGCTGCCGCCGGCGAGCGCGCCAATGCCCGCGCCGATCAGAACGGCCTTGCGGCTGCCATCAATCAGACCGCCCGCTGCGGCGCCCACCAATGCACCGGCGCCTGCGCCGATGGCCGTGTTGGAGATCTTTTCTTCACCCGTGAACGGGCTTGTCGAACAGGCGCCCAGCAACAAGGCTGCTGCGGCTGCCGTATAAAGTGCTTTCATAACTTTGGTCCCACGTTGCACCACCTCTTGAGGGAGGGCCTAGGGGCGACTCGTGTCAAAAGTGCGGCAAGGTTCGTGATTTCTCACGCATAGCTTAATGCCAGATTCGGGCCCATCACAGACCTATTTGAGGATAATCGGTTTCAGAAGGCCCGGCAAGATGATGCCGTCCGGGCCATATTCGGCAAAGGTGCGCTGACACAAAGACCAGCGGGCGGCCATGCAACTTGCACCAATATAGGCCGGGGCGCAGGCGAACGTGCCACGCCATAGGTTGTCGGCGAACTTTTGATTGTTGGCGTGGGCTGTGCCAAACACTTTGACGCTGAGGGCTCGCCCTTTTGTGGTTGCCTCATAGCCGCAATAATCCACAGCGTGGGTGATGATGCGGCCGGCCAGGCTCTGCTGCAGCTCCAACGGTGTGGCCGATTGCGCGCCTGCCGCCGGAGCCCACAGAAGGGTGGCCCAGAACAGTCCGGCTTTCAGTCTTCTGGCGCGGGTCAACTGGCGTCCATTACGATGCCGGCATAGCGGCGCTTTTCCGTGTGTACCCGGTTTCCCCCCTGATCATCGCCGCTGGCCGATGTGGCCATTGCCAGAACGGACAGATAGCCCTTCTTACATTCGAGCCGCCCCGCATGCGGTCCTTCCTGCAAGAAGCGGTGGAATAGAGGCAGATTGTAGCACGGCACCCACATGAGAAGATGATGCTCCACATGGTAGTTCACCCAATAGGGCGCCAGAAACGCGCGCTCCAACGGAGAGGCCAAGGTGGTCCGGGCATTGCGGAAGGGGTCGCCGTCATCGGGCACCATGGCGTGCTCGGCAATGTTCCGGATGCGCAGGACCAGCTGATAGACCGTGAGCAACGGTAAGAGCCATAAAGCCGGAAAGAGATACCAATGACCGGCAAGCGCCAGGCCGGCGAACAGGATGCCGTTCGCCACAAGGGGGCCGCCCAGGTCGCGGGCGAGCTTTTTCACATGCGCGCCGAAACTCATCTGGCCTGTGCCCCAGGCACTGCGCACTTGGGCGAGGCGCTGCTGAAAGCCCGTGCGCCCTGAGAGATCGCGCGCGATCTTGCGGTAAAGGCTCTTGCGCGTAACTGGGAACGGGGCGGACAGGACGAGATCTGGATCGTCCGGCTGCTGGGCATGGGCGTGATGTTTGAGATGATAGTGGCGGTAGGCCACCGTGTCGGTGAACGTGGGAAAAGCGCAGAACCACTGCGAAAGGCGTAGGTTCCAGGTCTTGTCGTTCAGCAGCAGATCGTGCGCCCCGTCGTGCATCAGGATCGAGAGCCCGAGCTGGCGCGCACCGATAATGGCCGCCGCCAAGAGGAAGGTGAGCGGGTTGGGCCACCACACAAAGAGCGCCATGGCTGCAAAAATCACGAGCCAAGCGTGCGCCACGAGACTTAAGGCTCTGAGGTCGGAGCGCTTTCGCACCTGCTCCAGCTGCTCAGGTGTCAAAAGCTCGCGCGCACCCATGCGCGGGGCCAGGCGGCTTTCTGAGGATGCAGCTTGCATGCCGGCAGTCTACGCCTCTCGCGAGGTGCCCGCAACCAGCCCGGGCGCTACTTCATGGCATAGCGGGTCTGATAAGGACCGCGGCCCTTCAGTTCGCTCTGTTTGTTGGTGCGCTCGCGGGAGAGCACATAGATGCCGCTCGCAGTGATCATGGCCGCGCCGATCAGCGTGTACATGTCCGGGAGCGTGCCGAAGAAGATGAAGCTGAGCAGCATCGCCCAGATCATGACCGTGTATTCGAACGGCGCCACCTTGTTGGCCTCCCCGACCCGGTAGGCTTGGGTGAGCAGCACGAAGCCGATGGCCGCAATGAACCCGGTGGTAAAGATCATGGCCAACTCCAGCAGGCTCGGCATGGTCCATTCGCGCACGAGGAAGCCGACCGCCCCGTCCGATGCACCTTCTATGGGCCAGAGCCCGACACCAAGGGCCATGGCGCCGCCCAGATAGACGAAGGCGATTTGCGAGTAGAACGACATCACCGAAGCGATGTCCGTGGCGCCCAACCGGCGGCCAAGCATCTGTGCAAAGCCATAACTTGCCGCCGCCACGATGGGCAGAAGTGCGGCCATCTGCAGTGCGTTGCCGCCGGGACGCAAGATGACGATGACACCGCAAAAGCCGAACAAGACCCCAAGCCAGCGCCGCCAGCCCACATGCTCGCCCAGCATGGGGATGGAGAGGGCCGTGATGATCAGCGGCGCTGTGAAGTAGAGCGCCACGGCCGTGGTG
>JBCDDQ010000027.1:0-24974 GCA_039180225.1 Pseudomonadota bacterium | reverse complement strand
TTAAGACCATAAGAGCCATGAAGGCTGCACCGCGCATTATGTGTCTTGCGCTTGCGGGCGGGGTCTATTTGTCAGCTATGGCAGAGCCCGTGGGTTCTGAGGAGAAGGGTCTTGGTTTCGGTCAGTCCATGTTCTTCTCATTTCGGCAAGCAGCCGAGAAGATCAGGCCTGATTTCGACCTCAAAATCTGGGCAACCAATCTGGAGAAAGCCCTGGGCGCCTACCGGGCAGGGGAATTCCTCAAGGCGCATAACTTGTTCAAAGCGGCCGCGGACGAAGGCGATCTGATGGCCCATTGGTGGCTTGGCCGCATGTATCAAATGGGCCAGGGCGTGGCCTTGGATGATGCACAGGCCTTTGGTCATTTCCGCAAAGCAGCGCTTGCGTTCGATGGTCGCGAGCCTCCTGGTCCGTTGATGGGTGCAAAGCTGGATTCCCTCGTTCATGTAGGGCGTTACTACAAAAAGGGCATTCCTGACGCGAACATTCCGCGCCAACCCCAGCGAGCTTTGCGAATTTTCCGCACTGCCGCCGAGTTCAAGCATCCTGGTGCCCAATATGGCATTGGCGTGATGTTCTATGATGGAGACGGCTTGGAGAAACGTCCGCGACGCGGCATGCGCTGGCTCATGCTGTCGGCGCAAAAGCACTTCCCGCTGGCGCTCGCCAAACTGGGTGACATTTATTGGTCGGAGCGCGACAAACCGTTCAGCGATGTTCGGGCCATGATGTGGTACGTTCTCGCCCAAAACGTTGCACGACCTGAGGTGAACCCAGACATCATCAACCGTTACAACGAATTGGCGTCAACTCTGACACCGCAGGTGCAAGAGCAGGCGCGTCAAATGGCGCTGAGCTGGAGCCGCCGATTTCCCCCTCCGCCCCACCGGCAACTGACGCAGCCCGTTGCGGGAACGGCGACGGAGTAGGTTCCCTCAGACGAAAAAGCCCGGCATCGAGAAGATGTATCGGTCAAGCCCGGGTGGGGAAAAATCAGCCATAAAATACATCGTGTGGCCGGGGTCCAGTTTGAAACTGCGTTCGATTAGATGCAGCATTGCGCTCTTGTTGGACATCGGCACCATTAGGCAAAAATTCTCACCTTTATCCGCTGCAATCGTCTCGGCATGAGCAAGTATGGCTGGCATGTCGCCAGCGGATAGGCACGCCATCGGGCCACTCCAATGCCCCGCATAGGCGTAACCCTGGGGGCTGTCGCCGCGCCAGTAGAGAAAACCGCTGCGCTGCGTGAGGAGCCAGGCGTGTTCTTCTTGGCGTACATAGCCCAAGAGGTTTCTATCTATCTCGTTCAGCGCGCTTAAGGTGTTTGGATCGGCCACTATCGGCCGGGCCTCCAGATCTGTCTGAATGGGCTGCGCTTGCGCCTTGCGCTCCAGATCAAAGATTGTGGACACGGGATAAACGCCTGACCTGAGATATCTTGAAATCGCAGCTGGATTGTTGTTTGCGAGAATGAGTTTTGAGCGGCTCTCCGTAGAGATGAAAGCACGGTGTAGAAGCTCCCGCCCGAGCCCTTCGCGTTGCTGTTCAGGCAGCACGAACAGCTCGGTGAGCTGGCATACGTGTTCGCGCTGAATAGTGCGCGCATAGCCTTTAACCTGACCGTTCTGTTCGGCGAGCCAACCTGTGCCGGCATGGGCCGACACATGCTCAAATAGGGGCCGGCGAACATTCTGCCACATTTTCTCCCAAGCGTGAGGATCATTCAGATCCACAAGCGGAGGGAGGCCGGCTTCAACTTGGCGATGATTGAGGCTTTGGATAAAAACGCCCGCAATGGCCTTCAGATCGGTTTGCTCAATAAGGCGGTAGGTTAGAGGCATGGGCCAAGGGCTTTCGCTGCAACATGGGCCGGATGTTGTGACAAGTTTGTGTTTGTGCCGGGCGGCCGCTGTTGCCATATACTAGGCTCGATTTGACGATCTTGTGAAGGAAAGCGCGCATGCCCGGCCCTCTTGACGGTTTCAAGGTGATCGACCTGACATCCATGATCTCCGGCCCCATGTCGACATTGATCCTTGGCGATCAGGGGGCAGATGTGATCAAGGTTGAGGCACCCTCGGGAGATCATGCCCGTCATGTGGCGACACGCCGAGGCGGATTTTCGGCTTCCTTTCTCAATAACAATCGCAACAAACGCTCCATTGTGCTCAACTTGAAGACGCCTGCCGGCCTGGCCGCACTCATGCGCCTGCTCAAGGATGCTGATGTAATTGTTCAGAACTTTCGACCAGGCGTTGCAGAGCGCATTGGCGTTGGGGAAGAGGCGGTGCGCGCAGTGAACCCTCAGATCATTTATGTTTCCATTTCAGGGTTTGGGTTTGACGGCCCCTATGCACAGAAGCCTGTTTTCGACCCGCTCATTCAGGCTGTGTCCGGGCTCACCACCGTGCAAGCGGGCTCCGATGAACACCGGCCACGCCTGGTGCGGACCATCCTTCCCGACAAGTTAACGGGCATCCAGGCCTCTCAGGCGATCACGGCGGCGCTCCTGTCGCGTGAGCGTACCGGTGTTGGTCAACACGTGCGCCTCTCCATGCTGGACACGGTGATCGCCTTTTTATGGAGCTCAGACATGGGCGGTCACACGTTTGTCGGCCAAGAAAGCTCAACTGAGCGTGCGCAATCCTTCATCGATCTGATCTATGAAACCACAGACGGCTTCATGAGCGTCGCTGTGATGCAGGACAAGGAGTGGGAAGGTTTTGCGCGCGCTTCTGAACGCCCTGATATTCTGGAGGATGAACGCTTCACAACCGCCGCTGGCCGCGAGGAACACAAAGATGCCCGGCTCGACTTAATCCAGAGCATCCTCCGGGACCGGAGCACCGCCGAGTGGTTGGAGCGTCTTGAGACACAGGATGTGCCGTGCGCGCCCGTGTTGACCCGCCGGGAGATGATTGAGCATCCGCAGATCGCAGCAAATGGCATCGTTGTGGAGACGGACCATCCTGTGTCCGGGCAACTGCGCCACACGCGAACGCCGGCCACATTCTCGGTCACCGAACCCGAGCACCGTTACGGCGCTCCGCTCTTGGGCGGGCAGACCGCTGAGATTTTGCAGGAGCATGGGTTCACACTTGAGGAAATCTCCGAGTTGGAAGCTGGGGGCGCAGTCCGGCAAGCCAAGGCTGGATAAGCTGATATGATTGATTTTTACTACTGGCCCACGCCCAATGGATGGAAGGTCTCCATTCTGCTGGAAGAGTTGGGCGTTCCTTACAATACAATTCCGGTAAACATCGGCCAGGGCGATCAGTTTAAGCCTGAGTTTTTGGCGATCAGTCCCAACCACCGGATGCCGGCCATAGTGGATCATGACGTGGAGGGCGACCCGGTCGCGGTGTTTGAATCGGGTGCCATTATGATTTACCTCGCCGAAAAGCACGGACGGTTCATCCCGTCCAACCCGCTGGGCCGGAAAGAGACGCTTGAATGGCTCTTCTGGCAGGTGGGGAACCTTGGACCCATGGCTGGCCAATACAGCCATTTTGTCAACTACGCCCCCAAGGAAGAGGTGTACGGGCACGATCGCTATAAGAACGAGTATCACCGCTGCTTGGGGGTTCTTGAGCGCAGGCTCGACGGCAGGGCGTTTATTTTGGGTGATGAGTACTCCATTGCAGACATGATTTCCTGGCCCTGGGTGCTCATCGCCAAGGCGATGGGCCAGCCCTTGGATGAATTTCCCAATGTGGTGCGATGGCGCGCTGCGGTGAAGGAACGCCCTGCAGTGCAGAAGGGAGTGGATCTTGGAAAGGATTTGCGCCGGTCTGCTCCGCCCAGCGAAGAGGAGCGCAAGAACCTCTTTAACCAGACCGCTTCATCGGCCAATCAGGGCACTTAGGAAGGCTTTATCCGAAGTGCAGTGGGCGCTGTCTGGTTGTTTGGACCAGCCCCATATATGGCAGGCAAAACAATGGCTCCCGGGGCGTCTGGGAGACCATCACAGTAAAGGGATTCAAACAGCCTGCTACAGCACTCCAGATTATGTTTTCCCGCCTGACCCTTGCGTGCCGGTGATGGACAAGACTTCAATTTCTGTGCGCAAATCCCTATCTATGAAGCGATATGAGCAAAGGTCGCGATAAAACCAAAACATCATCCGCTGTCGTTGTGAGCGACGATCAAGCTGGCGAGGTTTCAACCTCTGCAGACGTGGATGCCTTTTTGGCTAAGGTGAACGCACTGCCGCCAGCCGCGCGGCCGGGCGAGGGAGGCCGGCTCATCTTCGCCATGGACGCCACCATGTCGCGCCAACCCACATGGGACAGAGCTCTGCACATCCAAGGAGAGATGTTCGATGAGACCGCCAAGATTGGCGGGCTTGATGTTCAGCTTATCTTCTTTCGCGGGTTCGGGGAGTGCAAAGCAAGCAGATGGGTGAGCGATGGGCGTGCTCTTGCCAACCTGATGTCCACAGTAGATTGTCGCGGCGGTCAAACGCAGATCGGCAAGGTTATGGCGCGCATTCGAAAAGAGCATGCCAAAGAACGGGTGAACGCCGTGGTCTATGTGGGTGATGCCATGGAGGAAAATGTGGACCGATTGTGCAACCAAGCCGGAGAAATCGGTTTGCTTGGGGTTCCCATCTTCATGTTTCAGGAAGGACATGATCCGACCGCCGAGCAAGCGTTCCGTGAAATTGCGCGACTGACCCGCGGTGCCTGGTGTCGATTTGATGCCAGTTCGGCGCGGCAGTTGCGCGATCTGCTGGCTGCGGTTGCCGTTTATGCGACCGGTGGGCGCAAGGCATTGGCGGACTACTCTAAGGCCAATGGTGGTGAGGCCGTCGCGCTGTTAGAGCAGCTGAGCTGACAAGACGACCCCCCACGTATCATATGTTCTTTCACTCCCTAGCTTCTGAGAAATTGGGCCGCTAGATTGCCAGCGGAAGGGGACCGCCTTGGACCGAAAACTCACCACAATCTTGATCGCGGACGTTGTTAGCTACAGCCGTCTGATGGCGGTTGACGAGGCCGGCACTTTGACCGCTCTGACCCTTGCACGCAGCAAAATCCTGGATCCGTTGACGGCGCAGTATGGTGGCCGTGTGGTGAAGCTCATGGGTGACGGCACGTTGATGGAGTTTGGAAGCGTTGTGGATGCTGTGCAGTTCGCGTTGGATGTGCAAAAGGCAATGGCGGAGGAGAATGCTGCGCTTCCGGAAGATCAGCGTCTCCAGTTCCGTGTCGGCATCAACATTGGTGATGTGCTGGTGGAAGATGGAGATATCTACGGCGATGGCGTGAACGTTGCGGCCCGGCTTGAAAGCCTCGCCGATCCGGGCGGCATCTGCGTCTCCGAAACGGTGTTCGAGCACACCCAGAATAAGCTTGATGTGGCGGTCGACGGCATGGGTGAGCAAGAGGTCAAGAACATGGCCCAGCCCCTTCGGTTTTATCGCCTTTTGCATGACAGGCAGCCAAGCGATGGCCGGAAGGCGCGCAAACCAGCGCCGCCGCGGCTGGAGCAGGCTCGTGGTTCCATTGCCGTGTTCCCCTTTGATAGTCTGTCACCCGATCCGAATGATGCTTACATTGCCGATGGAATCGCCAGTGAGGTGATCAACATGCTCTCGCGTGTTCCCGATCTGCGTGTCGCATCGCGCTCTGCGATTTTCAGTTCACACACAAAGGGCGAAGATGCATGGGACATGGTGCGCGAGCATGAGTTCCGCTACGTGCTCACCGGCAACGTACGTCATGCAGGCTCCAGACTCAGGGTGATTGCGGAACTGACCGAGGTGGCCACTCGCAGTCAGCTTTGGTCCAACACATATGACGGCGACTTGGCAGACGTTTTCGCCGTCCAAGAGGAGATTGCAGCGGCAATCGTGGTGGCGTTTGGCGGAGAGTTATTGCGAGCGGAGTGGCAACGCATCAGCTCGCATCCGACACAGAACCTGGACGCTTGGGGACTGGTGCAGAAGGCACGGGCCCTCAATCTGCCGGTGAACCGCAATGCCATTGACGAAGCTCTGGAGCTGGCGCGGCAGGCAGTGGAATTGGACCCCACGTATGCTGGGGCTCATGCGTGTCTGGCCTCGGTTTTGATGCAGCGTGTGGTGAGCGCGTTCAGCGAAGACTATGATGAAGACCGGGCAGGGGCGCAAATGGCTGTGGAGCGAGCCGCCGAACTTTCCCCAGATGATCCCGCCGTACAACGCACCTTGGGCAAGGTCTGGAGTAACTGCGGACACCATGACAAAGCGGTGGCTGCGCTTCGGCGGGCGGTGAACATCGCGCCCTTTGACTTCCACAGCTGGGGCCGGTTGGGCCGGACTTTGTGTTATGGAGGAACGCCGGAGGAGATGGATGAGGGGCAGGCGGTGTTGGACCGCATTCTTGCCTCCGCGCCCAATCACCCCATGGTGAACTATTGGCTCTATTTCAAAGCAAATGCGTGTCTGCGCCAAGACCGGCCGGAAGATGCCGTGCGCGCAGCCCGAAAGAGCGTTGAGATCCAGCCGGGCTATGCCGGAGCTTGGGTGACATTGGCCAATGCCCTTGGAACATTGGGTCAGATCGACGAGGCCCATGCGGCTATGGACAAGGCGCGTAAGGCCAACCCCGCTCTAACGCCGGAGCACTTGTTTGAGCAGATCGAGATTGCAGGCGGCGGCGATGCGGCTCATGCGGAGAAAGCGCTGGCGGGATTGAAAGCCGCCGGATTGCTCTAAGGCGCGTACAGCCCGTCCAGCCGCCCCACGATGCGCCCAAAGTGCCGCTCATAGTTTTTCCAACGGCCGATTGAGCCGGTTGTGACCGGCTGGCGGGCTTGCCAACGGCTGGCTGTGGCGATGGCCGCGTTGGAGGCTTCTGGCCTCAGGCACGCGTCGTGCCAGTCCAAACCCACAAAACTGATCAGCTTACGGGCTTCATCTTCTGGCGACAGGACCAGCGATTCGTAATCAACCGTGTGAAGTGCAAGCGGTGGGTTGGACAACCAAAAGCCCATCATCCACTTATAGAGGCGCAGAAAATCGCCCAAGGTCTCCTGCGAGTACGAGAACCCGTGACCCCTCTGAAAGTGCTGGAAGAAGCAGGAAGTTGCGGTGTCCATGAGATGCCGCCGCACGTGGATCACTTTGGCATTTGGAAACAAAAGCGCAATAAGCCCTAAATGAAAGAAATTGAACGGCATCTTGTCTGTGAAACGTCTGTAGCCCGCCGGTGCCCGCTGATTGATCATCTCCAAACAAGCATCTGCAGCACGCAGAAACTCCACCGCCGGAACGTGGCGCAAATGCGCTGCTATGGTGCCACGATTGCGCTCTGAGACGCGCTGACGCATTTGGGAATTGATGTTGCCGATCATGGTCAGCTCGCCTGCACCATAGATCTGAGGGTGGGCTGCGAGCATGCGTTCGCACAACGTGCTGCCGGACCGGGGCGTGCCGACAATGAAGATGGGAGCCGGCGAACGGCTGCCAAAACTGCGCCGTTTTGTGAAGACGGTCTTTCGCGCAACCTTGATGATCTCGGCCACGTGGACCTCGTGCGCCTCCAGATTGAACGGTCGCTCTACCAGCGAATTTGCCTCGGAGGCATACGTGAAGGCGTTGTCATAATCGCCGATATCGTCCAGAGCTTTTGCAATGGCAAAGCCCAGGTGAATGCGGTCAGCATGAGACAGGCCATCTTTTGCGTGTAGGGCCTCCATCTCCCCAATCAGAGGATCATCGGCCTCAAACTTCAGAAATCCAGACAGATTGAAATAAGCCTCCGCATAGTCCGGTTTCAGGGCGATGGCACGCCTGTAGCTTCGGATCGCTTCGTCAAAATGACCTGTGGCGGTCAGCATGGAGGCATAGTTATGCCGGATAACCGGCGCGTCGGGCCGCATTTGCAAGGCCTGCAGCACCAGTCCCAACGCCTCTACCGATGACTTGTCGCGGCTCCAGAGCAATGTGCCCAATAGATGGAGCGCGTCAATGTTGTCAGGTTCGTTTTTCAATATTTCGCGATAGCGCGCCTCAGCCTCGGAGAGGTTTCCGGACTGCTGATCGCGGACCGCTTGATTTAAAGACACCCGGCTCATGGAAAATCCATAGCGCGGCCCTTAGATTCGCACAAAAGAGTGCGCTGAACGAAATCATCTGACGTACAATCACGTGATAGAACTGGCCAATGCCAAACTGGAATTGAACTTGTGACCCGTCTTTTTCTGCTCTTGGGCGTCGTGCTGATCGTGATCCCGATCCTGGCGATGCTGTTTCTCAAAGCATCTCCGGCCCGGTTGGCTGCCGTCTTGCGGGTCTTGGCTGGGACTGTCCTCTTGGCGGTGGGAACATTGCTTGCCACCCGCGGGCTCGCCCTGATCGGTGGTCCTTTGGCGTTCTTCGGATTCATGATGCTGTCACGGGCGCTGGGGGTTGGGCCGTTTGGGCGCTGGCCCATGGGGCGGCGCAAGGCGCAAGGACAGACGTCGGCGGTGCGCACCAAAGTACTCGCCATGGAGCTTGATCACGACAGCGGAAAAATGGATGGCGAGATTTTGACCGGTGAATATGCCGGGCGCCGTCTGTCGGACCTGAGCCTGGAAGAGCTTGTGGTTCTGATGGCCGAGTGCAGTGCTGCCAAAGACCAGTCTCTGTCTCTCCTGGAAGCTTATCTTGACCGTGCCCATCCCGATTGGCGTGAGGGAGCGGACGGTGAAGACAGCCCTGCGGGAGGCAGTGCGTCCGCCAAGATGACGATGGGGGAGGCTTATGAGATCCTTGGGCTGGAACCCGGCGCGGGCGAGGAAGAGATCGTGGCAGCCCACCGGCGTATGATGAAGCAGTATCACCCGGACCAGGGCGGTTCTGATTATCTGGCCGCCCGGATCAATCAGGCCAAGGATCTGTTGCTTGGCGTTTAGCCTACGATGGACATTTCGTTCAGGGTGAATGCTTCAACAGCCCCTTCCGTTGCGCTCATATAGGCGGCCAGATGTGGCGCGTTCATATGGATTTGCCAAAGCTCTCTGCTGTCCCAGTTTTCATAGAACATGAAGTGCGCGGGATTGTCGTTGTCCTGGTGTAGGTCGTACTGGATGCATCCATCTTCCGCGCGGGTGATGGGGATCAGCTTCTCCAACTCAGCTTTCACCAGTTCAATTTTGTCGGCTTTCGCGTGAATGTTCGCAACGATTGTCAGTTGTGCCACGACCCTGCTCCTTGTGTGAGGTGTGCCAGTGAGATATTGGCTAACGCACGTATTCGCAAGTACGTACATTTTTGTGTTGTAGGCACAATTTGTATCCTATGGGGTTCTAATGAGATTTAAGAATTATGACTGTTCAAAGGGGTGTCCGGTCGAGGCGGCGCTGGAACGGATTGGGGGCAAGTGGAAGGGCGTTGCGCTGTATCACCTGTTGGACGGTACCAAACGCTACAATGAGCTGAAGCGTCAGGTGGGGACCGTGACCCAACGCATGCTGACCAAACAGTTGCGTGAACTGGAGCGCGACGGCCTGATTGTCCGAAAGGTCTATCCCGTTGTGCCTCCACGCGTCGAGTATAGCCTAAGCGAGCGCGGACGCTCGCTGGAGCCAGTCTTGCTCGCCTTGCGCGAGTGGGGGATGAGCTATCTGGAAGAGGAGGAGAGGGCCTAGCTCCGAGGCGCGATCGTTAGGCAGCCAAATGAGCGGCGCGACAGCGACTTGCAGGCACGCTTGGCTTGGTTGCGGCTGAAGCCTGCGAAGCGGGCGCGATAGAGCTTAGCCCCCTTTGCTTTTACCACCATCGTAAGTGCCTTCTTGCCTCTCAGGGCTTTCAGGCCGATGTTTTTGGCTTTGGTCAGACCCGATAAGGCATCACCGGCGGTTTTGTAGGCGCCAATTTGGATCTGCCATGTCCGGCCGCGGGCGATTCCGGTGCGCGGCTCGGTGCGCTTGATTGTGCGTTTGGCGACTTTGATCTTCTTGACCTGCTTCGGCGAGGGCACATCGTCCTGCAATCTCACAATGTCAGCGCGGTCTGATTTGTTGCTGATCTCCGCTGGAAGCGCCTCGGGCTCGGTGGCTTGGGCTACGATCAAGCTCTTCATTTGCGCTCGCACTGGTGCGGTGCCGGCGCCATTGGCGCTGAGCACGCGGACCCGACTGTCAGATTGGCCATTCGGCGAAATGACATTGGGTTTAGGCGGCTTTGCAGCGGCAACCTTGTGCGGCTTGCGGCGCTTGTAACCGGGAGGCGTGCCGGCAACCGAGGCCAAACGCAGGCGCTTGCGATAGGGCACTTTCTTCAGTGCCGTTTTCAGAATACCGGTCATGTAGCGGTTGCGCGAGCGGCCAGACTTGCCACCCATGACCACACCCACCACGTGACGGCCCTTCCGGCGCACGGATGAGGTGAGGTTAAAGCCGGATGCCCTGGTGTAACCGGTCTTAATGCCGTCAACGCCCTTCACGCGCCCCAGCAGTCGGTTGTGGTTGCCGTATCTGCGGCCCTTGTAGGTGAAGCTGCGCGTGCGGAAATAGCTGTAGTACTGAGGAAAATCGCGCTGGATGCGCAGGCCCAGTGTCGCCATGTCTCGGGCAGTCGTCCGTTGCCGGCGATTGGGAAGGCCTGAGGCGTTGGCGAATGTGGTGCGGTTCATGCCGAGGGCGCGGGCCGTGCGGGTCATGCGCCGGGCAAAGTTGGCTTCGCTGCCTCCAAGGTTCTCCGCCACAGTGGTCGCCACATCATTGGCAGACTTGGTCACCAGGGCTTTGATGGCGTGCCGCACCTTGATTGTGGAGCCGGGTTTGAGGCCGAGCTTGGAGGGCTGCATGGAGGCCGCGCGGCGCGATACGCGCAAGGGCGTATCAATCGTAATGCGACCGGCTTCCAAATCCTGGAACACCAGGTAAAGGGTCATTATCTTTGTGAGAGAAGCGGGATAGCGCAGCGCGTCTGCATTGCGCGCAAAGATCACGCGTCCGTTGTGTGCGTCCACGGTGATGGCCGCGAACTTTGCGGCAGCTTGCGCAGAAGGGCCTGATGCCAGAAAAATAGTGGCAGCCAGGACCGCACCAATCAATGAGATCACAAGGTTGAACACCTTGGAACGAGCCTGGCCACCATACTCGCCAACACGTACAAACATACTCTCTTCGCCTCACGCTTTCGAAACGGAAGAGAAGACCAGATAGCCGCTCATTTTGTGGCGTTATCCCGTCTGTATTTGGGCAAGTGCGACCGCCGATGTCCCCAGGCATTCAACTGGTACTGTGCCAAGGGGCGATGCGTTCGTCCTGTCCAACTCCCAATCCGATACACTACTCACCACCCCGGTCCCTGCGGGGGTTGCTGCCGCCTGTTACAGGGCTGCAACAGCTGCGGATATTCTCTGATCTGGCTTACCAAACGATTAAACCTTCAGCTTCGCTCAAGCTTCGGTGCGCGGTTACATACCTTTTTTGTGCAGTGCAACAAAATTGCTTGACATTAATGATGCAGTGCACATATAGAGAAGGTGAAGGCGTGAGGAGCGAGGCCGCTCGACGCCAACTTTGAATTCTTATCAAGTCCGATGGGGACAGGAGCTTAGTGTGATGATCAAGTCGTTTGAAGAAGCCCAAAACTGGGGCAAAGAAGGTTTTGAAGCTTATGTGGCAAGCGCAACTGCTTTGACCAAAGGCTTCCAAACAATCGCAACCGAGGTTGCTGACTATTCCCGCAAATCCTTCGAAGAAGGTTCTGCCGTAATCGAAAAAGCTATGGCTGCCAAGTCCTTCGACAAAGCTGTTGAAGTTCAGCAAGGCTATGCCAAAGCAGCTTCTGAATCTTACCTCAACGAGCTGAACAAGCTCGGTGAGCTATACAAAGAGACGGCAAAAGAAGCTTACAAGCCTTTTGAAGCCAGCGTCGCCAAATTCTCTGGCAAAGCTCCGGCTGCAAAGTAAGTCTGATCGCGCTTCGCCGCGATCCCGGTTCATCCGGTTTTAAACCCGGCGCAGGCAACTGCGCCGGGTTTTTTCACGTTCAATTGTGAGGTTTTTTGCACCTTGTCTCTTGCGGAGCAGCGTCAAAGCTCGCATCTTTAGAACGACGCACTATATAGGTCGCGATAGTTGGAGAATGTGCCTGTTTCAGGACGTACATGGCATTTGAACAAAACATAACCGCAATGGCGGAGGATAGGGACGATGAAGGCGGTTCGGGCAACCAAACCGGCGTTATCACGCGTACCAAACCCAAAACCAAGAAGCCCAGTCTCTATAAGGTTCTCCTTCTGAACGATGACTATACACCCATGGAGTTCGTGGTTTATGTGCTTGAAAAGTTCTTCGGAATGGGGCTTGACCAAGCAACCCGCGTAATGCTCCATGTTCACCAAAAAGGTGTGGGCGTTTGTGGCGTCTACACCTTTGAAATCGCTGAAACCAAAGTGACTCAGGTGATGGATTTTGCTCGTGAGCATCAACATCCCCTGCAGTGCACAATGGAAAAGGAGTAATCAGGCCAGTGCCATCATTCTCACGCAGCCTCGAAGAAGCATTGCACCGCGCTCTTGCGCTTGCGAATGACCGAAGCCAGGAATATGCCACACTAGAGCACTTGTTGTTGGCGCTGATTGATGACACGGACGCAGCGGCCGTTATGCGGGCCTGCAACGTGGATCTTGATGCCTTGCGCCGCAACCTGGAGAATTACGTCGACACTGAACTCGCCACCTTGGTGTCAGCCACCGGCGATGATTCCAAACCCACCGCAGGGTTCCAACGCGTGATTCAGCGCGCTGTTATTCACGTCCAGTCGTCGGGCCGCGAAGAGGTCACAGGCGCCAACGTTCTGGTTGCGATTTTTGCCGAACGTGAGAGCCATGCCGCTTACTTCCTGCAAGAGCAGGACATGACGCGCTACGATGCGGTCAACTACATCTCTCATGGTATTGCCAAGCGCGCCGGGTCATCTGAACCGCGCAGCGTGCGCGGCGTGGAGGAGGAGCGCGACGCAGAGACCGGCGACGGTGGCGAAAGCAAGGACGGCACCGATGCGCTGGAAGCGTATTGCGTCAACTTGAACCGAAAGGCCGAAGAGGGCCGCATCGATCCGCTCATTGGCCGCGACGCTGAGGTCCGGCGCACGGTTCAGGTGCTGTGTCGGCGCCAGAAGAACAATCCCCTGTTCGTGGGCGACTCCGGCGTGGGCAAGACGGCCATTGCTGAAGGGCTGGCACGTAAGATCGTCAATAACGATGTGCCTGAGGTGCTGAAAGAGTGCACCATCTTTGCACTCGACATGGGCGCTCTTCTGGCTGGGACGCGCTATCGCGGCGATTTCGAAGAGCGGCTGAAAGCGGTCGTGAAGGAAATCGAGGACTATGAAGGTGCGATCATGTTCATCGATGAGATCCACACGGTCATCGGTGCTGGCGCCACCTCCGGCGGGGCGATGGACGCATCCAACCTGCTGAAACCGGCTCTGGCCGGCGGTACGCTCAGGTGCATTGGCTCCACCACTTACAAGGAATACCGCCAGCACTTTGAGAAAGATCGCGCGCTGGTCCGCCGTTTTCAAAAGATCGACATTAATGAGCCGTCCGTTGAGGATGCGGTGAAGATCCTGAAAGGTTTGAAGCCTTACTTCGAGGATTTCCACAATATCCGCTACACCAATGATGCGATCCGCCAGGCGGTGGAGTTGTCGGCCAAGTACATGTCCGATCGGAAATTGCCGGACAAGGCGATTGACGTTATCGACGAGACCGGTGCGTCACAGATGCTGCTGCCGGAATCCCGGCGCCGTAAGACGATCGGCATCAAAGAGGTGGAAGAAACCATTGCCAGCATGGCCCGAATTCCGCCCAAGACGGTGTCCAAGTCGGACGCTGAGGTGTTGCAGGATCTGTCTTCAAGTCTGCGCCGGGTGGTGTTTGGTCAGGACAAAGCCATTGATGCGCTGGCTTCGGCGATCAAGCTTTCCCGCGCCGGATTGCGCGAGCCGGAGAAGCCCATTGGCAACTACCTGTTCTCAGGCCCCACCGGTGTGGGCAAGACCGAGGTGGCCCGACAATTGGCTGATGCCATGGGTGTAGAGCTTCTGCGCTTCGATATGTCGGAGTACATGGAGCGCCACACGGTCTCCAGGCTGATTGGTGCACCTCCTGGCTATGTGGGCTTCGATCAAGGTGGTCTGTTGACAGATGGGGTTGATCAGAACCCGCATTGCGTGCTGCTGCTGGATGAAATCGAGAAGGCCCATCCTGATCTTTTCAACATTCTGTTGCAGGTGATGGATCACGGCAAGCTCACCGATCACAATGGCAAATCGATCGATTTCCGCAATGTGATCCTCATCATGACCACCAACGCGGGCGCGGCTGATTTGGCCAAGCCGGCCATGGGCTTTACGCAAAGCAAGCGGGAAGGCGATGATGAAGAGGCCATCAACAAGATGTTCTCGCCTGAGTTCCGCAACCGCCTGGATGCCGTCATTGCGTTTGCGCCCCTCAGCCAAGACGTTATTCAGCGTGTGGTTGAAAAGTTTGTGCTGCAACTGGAAGCTCAATTGGCCGATCGCCAAGTGAACATCGAGCTGACGGACGAGGCTGCGGACTGGCTCGCCAAGGAAGGCTATGACGAGCTCTATGGCGCCAGACCTCTGGCCCGGGTGATCCAGGACAACATCAAGAAGCCCCTGGCAGATGAGGTGCTCTTTGGCAAACTGTCAGGTGGCGGCACGGTTAAGGTTGTTGTTGAGCGGAAAGACGGAAAGTCCTCGCTCAGCTTTGAATTCCTGACCGGCGATGCTGAGAAGGCCAAACCGACAAAGCCGAAGGCGACTCGCAAAAAAACCGCTACAAAGAAAAAAGCTGCGCCGCGGAAGAAGTCTCCGCCGCGTAAGAAAAGTGGTGGCGGTGGATCGGTCCCGAGCGTTCCGCTGCTGACGGATTAACCGGACGCGCGTTTTCGCAGAGCTTATGCGCGTCCCCAGGCGGGACGCGCGAGCCACCCGGGGCGGCGCCGTTCCTGGACATGTCCATGATGAGACCTCGATCTCGAGCTTTGCTGCTTGCACTTTCGCCGCTCGTGCTGTTCTGGTCTCAGGCCGAGGTTCCGGCCGCACCGAGTTCAGCGGATCAGAAGAAGCTGAAAAAGTATCTCAACTCACGTGCCTACGTGAACAAGCTGAGATTTGTTGTGGCCCGTTATGAGGCCAATGTGAATGGTTGCAAGAGCCCTAAAATTGCTGGACGCACGGGCGTGCGGATGCTCAAGGCACCGGTGGCAATGCCTGACATTGGGGTTCCTAAATCCGGCCAATGGATTGATACGGTCCGTGTCGAGGGCTGTGGAAAGCCGTTTCGCAGGAAGGTCATCGCAGCTCAGCACCGCGGGGAAGCAGTCATGTTTCCGTATTTGTTGGGTAGCACGCGAACAACGCCTAAACTGCAGTTTGAGACCATGAAAATGGTGCTCGCGGCAGAGCGCAAACGGTCCACCAGGGCAGGCTGCAAGAAGAAGAGCCTTCTGAAGGTGAGCAACTCGGAGTTTGTGGCGCAGGCAAAGATGAAGCACGGCACCATGTGGCGCGAGACCTGGACCGTGAAGAACTGCAAGGGCCACCGCAAGGTCGGGATATTGTTTACCCCCGATAGGAGTGGCAAGATTCAGGTTTCTCTTGAATGATACCACCACAGAGCCGTCGTTGCGCGCGGCTGTTCAGACTGGCTTTAAGGGCGTATAGAAGAGATCCCACTCGATAGACGCCCATTCAGGTGATCCGCGTACCCTTGCATGTCCACTGATAAGACCCAATACGACTGGTCTGCTTTCTGGCAGGGCACAACGGGTGTGTTCTCTCTTGCTGGCCTGGTCATGTGTGCTTCGTTCCTTGGGTTCGGGGCGCTGGTGCGCGGCATGGGATTTGAGGTTTGGCCGGCCCTACTCACCACAGCGGTTATGTGGGCACTGCCGGGCCAAGTGGTCCTGCTCACATTGGTGACCGAAGGGGCCGGGCTGCTGGCCACGGCGCTTGCGGTGAGTTTTACCGCGGTGCGGCTCTTGCCGATGGTGACCCTCGTCTTGGCCCGGTCCGCTCTGCCGGGCACAGGAAAGACGCCGCTCTACTTTCTGGCGCATTTCATTGCTGTGACCCTTTGGGTGCTCACAGAGCAGAAAGTGGTCGAGATGGAGCGGGCCCGCAGGTTGCCGTGGCTCACCGGGCTCGGCTGCTGTTTGCTTGTGATCATGCTGGGCATGAATGTGGCCGGATACTATCTCACCGGGGTTCTGCCGCTTGTAGTTGCCGCAGCCTTGGCGTTCTTGTCACCCTGTTTCTTCTTCATTTCCCTTTTTACAAATGCGCGGGAAAAGGCGGACTACTTTGCCATCGCGGCCGGCGCTGCTTTGATCCCGATCTGCGTTGAATTGGTGCCAGACTATGATCTTGCTGTGGCTGGATTGGCGGGCGGGACTTTGGCCTACGTTGCAGGACGCGTTCCGAGGAGGTCCAGATGAGCGATGATGACCTGCATTTGATCATGGTGATCTTCGTAGCAGGAGGCCTGGCCACATACATCTGGAGGGCAATGGGCGTTTATGCGGCGCAGAAGCTGAGCCCTGACGGGGAGTTCCTGCGCTGGCTAGGCTGCGTTGCCACAGCCATTGTGGCTGCGTTGTGCATTAAACTGGCAATCGCTCCGCCGGAGATCCTCAAAGGCACGCTGCTGGCGACGCGGCTTGGGGCCTACGGGGCCGGAATTGCCGTCTATTTCCTGCTCTCAAACGCACCCGCTGGTGTGGGGGCGGCGTTTGCCACGGTGATTGTCATGGAAGAGGTTGTGCGGCCGATGCTTTGAGTTCGGGGCGCCTATAGCGCGGCCCTGATCTTCTCCGCATTGGCCGCCAGGAGGGCATTTTCCGCCATCTCGCCGGTGTGCGGCCCAAGTTTCACGCCATCATGGCGCGGCAGCACGTGCACATGGGTGTGGAACACCACTTGCCCGCTGGCAGGTTCGTTGAACTGCTGGATGGTCACCCCTTGGGCTTCAAAAGCTTTCATGACAGCGTGCGCCATCTTTTGAGCGGTGACCATCACTGCACCGATGTCTTCTGCTCCAATATCCAGCAAGTTCCGTGAGGGCGCCTTGGGGATCACCAGGCAATGGCCGTCACAGCGTGGCATGATGTCCATAATCGCGACGGTTTTCTCATCCTCATAGAGTTTGTGAGAGGGCAGCTCGCCGCGCAAAATCTTGGCGAACACGTTCTCATTGTCATAGGCGGGCATCGGTTTGTCTTCCTGCTTGTTGACTTCAGGTTTCTGAGTTTTTCTTAAACGGCACATGGCGGGCAAGGTGTTGCTGCTCTTCTTCCACATATTGCCGCTCACGGGTGAGGTACTCGCGGACCGCCTGATCCAATCCCGGGTCAGCGATGTAGTGCGCGGAGTAGGTGGTAACCGGCACATAGCCTCTGGCCAGTTTGTGCGGGCCTTGGGCCCCGGCCTCCACGCGCTTTAAACCGCGCTCGATCGCAAAGTCGATCGCTTGGTAGTAGCAAAGCTCAAAGTGCAGGAACCGGTGGTCTTCCACGCAGCCCCAGTTGCGGCCGTAGAGCGTGTCACCGCCGATGAAATTGAGAGCGCCGGCAATGATGCGCCCGCTGCGTCGTGCAGTGACCAGAAGAATATCGTCGGCCATGGCGTCCGACACGTGGGAAAAGAAGGATCGCGTGAGGTAAGGCCGGCCCCATTTGCGCGATCCGGTGTCCATATAGAAAGTATAAAAAGCGTCCCAATGCGCTTCGGTTAGATCGTTGCCGGTGACCCATTCCACTTCAATGCCATTGCACAGGGCGCCCGCGCGCTCCTTCTTCACATTCTTACGTTTGCGTGAGGAGAGAGCGTCCAGAAAGCCATCGAAGTTCTCATAGTCATCATTGAGCCAGTGAAACTGCTGATCCATGCGTTGCAGTAGGCCTAATGTGCCGAGGCGCTCATATTCTCCTTCGGTCAGGAACGTCCAATGCACTGACGATGCGCCGGCCTTCCGGCACAGCTCAACGGCGCCGGACATGAGGGCTTTTTCACGGGTGTCCTGCTCGGGGCCATCTTCCACCAGAAGGCGTCGCCCGGTGGCCGGCGTGAAAGGAACACTCACCTGGAGTTTTGGATAATATCGACCACCTGCACGCTCATAGGCATCGGCCCAGCCATAGTCGAACACATACTCGCCCTGGCTGTGGGATTTCACGTAACAGGCCATGCACCCCGTCACCTGGCCGGCTTCTTCCAGGACCAGATGGCGCGGCAGCCATCCGGCCCGGCCGGAGACTGATTCAGAGGTTTCCAGTGCATTCAAAAAAGCGTGTGACAAGAACGGGTTGTAAGGACGGGTTGAGGGATTGGCACAAGCATCCCACGCCTCAGGTGCAATGTCAGCCATTGCCCCTTCAACGCGGATCAAGAGCTTTTCTTCTGTGTCGTCCTGTGGTGTGGTCATGGGGGTCCGTTTGGGTCACTTGCCTTACCTTAGCACTACGGACGGAAACCTTCGAAGATCATCTGGTCGGCATATTTTGCGGCAATTTCGCGCTCCTCAGGCGTACGGACCGTCCAAGTGAGCACAGGGCGGCCCAGTTTGCGAAAGAGGCGCGTTGGACCATAGGGCAATGCTTTGACATGATAGTGCAGGAAATGGGGATCGCATTGCGGCAGATGTACCCCGTGGCGCAATGCAAGCCGCTGGTCGACAGACAAGAAGCGCCACTCTGCTGAGGGCTCAAAGCGCTCAGAAACAAGGCCGCGGATCACATGGGGTGCAATGGACCTGAATGCGATCATGGAGTGAGGGTCGAATGACATGACCGACGCGGGGCCCTGATATGACGCCAATATGTCGGCCACCCGTTGTTCAAGCGGGCCGACATTCTGCCAGTGGCTCTTGATCTCCAACATGAGGGCGGCTTTGCCTTCAACCTGTTCGAGCAGTTCCGGCAACGTCTGCATCACGTCGCTGCAGGCGCTGAACTGCACATGTTTGAGCTCTGTGGCCGTCCGGGTAATCACCGGCCCTTTCGCATGGGTGAGCCGGTCCAAGGTGTAGTCGTGGAAAACCACGGCCTCACCATCTGCAGTGAGTTGCAGATCGACCTCAATGGCATAACCGCCCTCGAGCGCCATCTGCACGGCGCTCTCGGTGTTTTCGATGATGCCTTTGGCGCGATCATGAAGGCCACGATGAGCCACCGGCCGGTCAGTCAGCCAGCTCAGCGCCCGGCGTGCGCCTGGAGCCATTGGGATCAAGGCGGACTACTCGATCTCAAACACGGCATCCACTTCAACTGCCACGTTTAGTGGCAAGGATCCTGCGCCCATGGCGAAGCGGGCATGACGGCCCTTGTCGCCGAACACCTCCACCATGAGATCTGAGCAGCCGTTGATGACCTTGGGATGGTCGGTGAATGTGACCGGCGCGTTGACGAAGCCGCCCAATTTGACCACGCGAACCACACGGTCCAGATCGCCGCCACAGGCTGCCTTCACCTGGGCGATAATGTTGATGCCACAGAGGCGAGCCGCTTGTGCGCCTTCCTCGACCGTAAAGTCTTCGCCGACCTTGCCGATGTATTTGAACTCACCGTTCTCGATCGTTACCTGACCGGACACAAACACCATATTGCCGCTTTGCACGTATCCCACATAGTTGGCCACCGGCGCGGCGGCCTCGGGGATTTCCACGCCAATTTCAGCCAGCTGATCATCAATTTTGCCCATCTTCAAAATCCTTCGCTTGGGGGGTGAGTTCAGCCCGCAGTGACCAGATCACCGGGGGTATTTCCAGCAAAAAATGCATCCAGATTGTCCACAGCGCGCAGACCCATGGCGCTGCGCGTGCCTGCCGTTGCAGAGCCGATATGAGGCAACAGGAATGTGTTCTTCAATGTGCGGTAGCGCTCGTCAATGGCCGGTTCGCCGGCAAAGACGTCAAGGCCGGCAGCGGCCAACTTACCGCTTTCGATGGCCGCAATGAGGGCGTCATCATCGACGATGTCACCGCGTGCGGTGTTCACCAGTACAGCACCGTCTGGAAGCATGGCGATGGTTTCAGTGTTGATCAGGCCGCGGGTTTCTGGCGTTGATGCACAATTGATGGAGAGAAACTCTCCGTTGGCGAACAAGCCCTCATGCGTGTCGTGATAGACCGCACCTTGTTCCAATTCAGCGGGCAGGCGGGTGCGCTTGTGATAGTGGATCTCCATATCAAAGCCGCGTGCACGCTTGGCCACTGCTTGGCCGATCCGGCCCATGCCCAAGATGGCAAGCTTGCGGCCCGTCATGTCGTGACCCAACGGATGGGTGGGAGACCAGGAAGTCCAAGTGGCCTCACGCACCATACGCTCCCCCCATACCGCGCCGCGGGCGGCCCCAAGCATAAGGAGCAGGGCTGTGTCTGCCGTAGCATCTGTCAGGACATCCGGGGTGTTGGTCACTGTTATGCCTCTGGCCTCGGCGGCCGGCACATCAATATGGTCGTAACCAACAGAAAAAGTGGCCACAATTTTCAGCGAATCTGGCAAGGTTTCGATGAAGCTCCTATCGATCCGCTCTGTGGTGGTGACCAGGGCCCCGTCACAGCCTTGCGCTTTTTCGGCAAGTTCAGACGGCCCCATAATGTGGTCATCATCGTTGAATACTGGCTCGTACGCACCGGCAATCCGGTCTTCAACGTCTTGGGTGAGTTTGCGTGTCACGAAAAGTTTGGGCTTGCCGGAGATGGTCATATGGATAAATGCTGACGAATAGACTAGATGAGGGCAATAGGCGCCTATCAAGGAAGATCCCAAAAATGCATCACGCAAGACTGATTGCAACGAAAAAAAGCGCTGTTCTCACCAAAACGCTCATCCTGGCCGGGCTTTGCTGGGCCGGTGCGCCTTATGCGGCGAGCGCAGCGGCCGGTTTGGCTCCGCACCGTGCGGTGTACGATCTGAAGTTGGCCGAAGCCCGGGAGCGTTCTGGCATCCGTGCGGCCCGCGGGCGCTTAGCGGTGGAGATCTCTGCTGCAGGGTGTGATGGTTGGACCGTGAACGTCAGGTTCCTCAATCAGTTTACCTTGCGCCGTGGCAAGACATCGATGTTGGACATCCACAATTCGTCGTTTGAGACGGCCGATGGGCGCACGATGGACTTTTCCAGCCGCGAATATGTCAACGGCAAGCTACAGATGGAGGCAAAGGGCCGCGCGCGCATCGGCAGCGGTTCTGGTGCCGTGGCTATGTCAAAGCCCAAACAAGAAACCTTTAACTTGCCCAAAGATACCGCCTTTCCACTGGCCCATACCCGGCGCCTCTTAGAGTTGGCCCGGGAAGGCAAGACGATTGATGAGGTCAGTCTCTACGAGGGCTCAGCGGAAAAGAAGGTGTACACCGCGACATCTGTGATCGGGGTCAAGCGGCAACCGGGCGGGGCGAAGCACTCCAGTAAAGGAAAGCACAATGATGCGCTGAAACCGCTGGTGTCCTGGCCCATGACTGTGAGCTATTACGATCCTACAGAAAAGGTGGAGGGCGAACAGGTGCCATCGCATCAGATGAGCTTTCAGCTGTTTGACAATGGGGTGACAGGTGATTTGACGATCGATTATGGCGACTTCAAAATGCAAGGCGCCCTTACGCACCTGGAAATGCTGGATATGCCTGATTGCGAATAGACTTATGGGGCTGAGGGCTGACCCTCAGCCAAAAACCAGGTTTGGGTGCGCCCGATACCCTTGATCTCGATTGGGGCCTGCCTCTCAAACTTATAAGTGCCCGCGAGTGCAGAATACGTTTGATCGCACACGTGGATGCGGCCTGCCTGGCCATGCGATTCTAGCCGTGAGGCCAAGTTCACAGTTTCTCCCCACACGTCATAAGCAAACTTGGCCTGACCAATGACACCTGCTGCTACGGGGCCGGTTGCAATGCCGATCCGCAACGTAAGCTCCAGGCCCCGTTCGTGTGCAACAGACGCAATAAGACGCTGCATCTCTTTGGCCAGTTCAACTATGTCGTGGGCATGGTTGGGGTTGGGGAGCGGCAGGCCAGATACCGCCATGTACGCATCGCCGATTGTTTTGATCTTTTCCGTGCCGGCCTTGGCGCCCGCCTCATCAAAGCGCGTGAAGATGGCGTTGAGCAGATCGATGATTTCAGAGGCATCCATTTGCCGTGACAGGGGGGTAAATCCCGACAGGTCAGCGAAGAGCACTGTGGCCGCATCATAACGCTCGGCAATCATTTGGTTGGGTCGGCTTTTCAACTGCTCTGCCACACTGTCCGGCAGCACGTTGCGCAGAAGCCTCTCTGAGCGCTCCTCTGCGTCTGCTGCTACCCGCAGCGCATACCAAACCACGATGGCCACGATCGCCATGATGGAGGTTGCTGACACCACGTAGAGCTGGGCCACGAACCAGTCTGGAACGCTGCTCTGAACATGACCTTTCAAAAACAGAAAATGGATACCGAAATGAAGCACCAGGCCACTCAGGATGGCCACCATGATCAATCCCAAGCGGTTAAGCCCAAAAATGACAAAAGCCACTGCTGCCGCACCAAAGTAGTTGAGTTGCATGCCGGCTTCGCGGCCGAACATGAATGCAAAGGCAAAAATGGAGACGAACAGCCAGGTGGCCAAGACCGGAGCGGCCACACCGGGACCAAACCGGTGAAGGTAGGGAATAGAGAGGCATATGGATACGGTGACCAAGCTGACGATCACTGCCCAGCGCAACATCACAATGTCATGGAAGGCATAAGACAGCGCCATTGCCAGGGCAGAGGCTGCCGCGAGATACGCTGTAATGTTGGTTATGATCAGTCGGCGTTTGGTTTGGGAGGGAAAGCCTTCTGTTCCCGCACGAACACTTCGAGTCACGGCATCAGGAAAGCGCGCAAGCCAGGAGCGATCCACCCGCTGAAGGGCGTCGCGCTCCACCTTGGTGCGGGGTTTTGGGGACGGGCTCATCGCCCTATGTTGCGCTTAAATCTCTTGAGTTCAAGCGTCGAAGGCGGCGGGGCATCCCCCACCGCCCGACAGGTGCTGCTGGTGCTAGACCCTGAGCGCTTCACGCGGATCCATGAACGCATAACCCAGATCATCTGCGACGGCCTTATAGGTGACATTGCCCTTGTGCACGTTGAGGCCTGCGAGAAGGTGCTCGTCTTCGGCCAAGGCGTTGCGCCACCCCTTATCGGCCAGCGCCAGGGTGAAGGGCAGGGTCACGTTGTTAAGGGCATAGGTGCTGGTTTTCGGAACACCTCCCGGCATGTTGGCTACACAATAGTGGATCACATCGTCCACCACATACACCGGATCGTCGTGGGTGGTGGCCTTTGACGTCTCCGCACAGCCACCCTGGTCGATCGCCACATCCACGATCACCGAGCCAGGCTTCATGGTCTTGACCAGATCGGCTGTGATCAGTTTGGGTGCTGCTGCACCGGGAATGAGCACGCCGCCGATAACCAAATCGGCATCGGCAAGATGGCGCTCAATGGCGTCGATTGTGGAGTAAACCGTGTTCAAAGGACGGTCGAACTGCTGCCAGCATTGGCGCAGAACGTCCACATTCTTGTCGATCACCCACGTGTCGGCGCCCATGCCTAGGGCGATGTGGATCGCATGGCGCCCCACCATCCCGCCGCCCAGAACCACGACCTTGGCCGGATCGACACCGGGAACGCCGCCCAGAAGAACGCCATGACCTCCATGGGCTTTTTCCAGATAGTAGGCGCCGGCTTGGATCGAAAGCCGGCCGGCCACTTCCGACATCGGCGCCAGAAGGGGAAGACCGCCAGTGCGACCTGTGACGGTTTCGTATGCAATGCAAGTTGCGCCGCTTTCCACGAGGTCCTTTGTCTGCTCCGGATCGGGTGCCAAGTGCAAGTAGGTAAACAGCACTTGGCCTTCAGACAACATGGCCCGTTCGGCGGCTTGGGGTTCTTTCACTTTGACGATCATCTCCGCAGTGTCGAACACTTCCTTTGCGGTTTTGACCACTTCAGCGCCTGCCGTCTCATATGCTGCATCGTCCATACCGATGCCGATCCCACAGCCCGTCTCCACGATCACCTTGTGGCCGCGTGCAACCACTTCGCGCACAGCGGTCGGGGTCATGCCGACGCGGAATTCTTTGACCTTAATCTCCTTTGGAACGCCAATAAGCATCCTGCCTACTCCTAAGTGCGTGTTGGGCCGCGATGGGCCTCGACGGGATATGTTTGAGGGGTGTCCTGATGGTGCACAGCAGCTGTGGACCGGTGAGACCGAATGGGTGTCCTTAGACGTGTTTTTGGCCCCATGACAGGACCAGATGAGGCCAGTCGATTGCGCCAGCGTGCCATGGCATCAGGCCGCCTTGGCCTGGCTCTGGGCAATTTGGGCCAACAGCTTGATTCCAGGCTCGATCTTGTCTTCCGCGATGGATGAAAAACCGAGGCGAAAGTGCCGGCAGGGATCTATGGGGTTCGCAAAGTGGATGCGGCCCGGTTCGATCAGAATGCCATTCTCCGCTGCGCGCGCGGCCAGGACTTCACTGTCGAGCCCAGGCGGACCCTGAACCCAAAAGCTGGTGCCGCCAAAGCCGGGAACACGGGCAGCATCAGGCAAGTGGGTTTGCAGAGCATCACCCATCACATCCCAGCGGGCACGGTAAGCGCGGTGCAGCCGACGGATCAGACTGTCGTGGTGGCCCAGCGAGAGAAAGAGGGCAGCCGTGCGCTGATTGTTGTTGGGAGCATGGCGCACCATAAGACGCCGCAGGGCTCTGGCCTCGCGGATCAATTCCGGCGGACCGACGAGGAAGCCGAGTCGAAGCCCGGGGAAAAGGGTCTTTGACAGCGAGCCAATGTAGAGCACCCGCTCTTCATCATCTAGTGACTTCAGGGCCGGGCAGGGCTCGTTCACATAGTTTGTTTCAAACTCATAATCCTCTTCGATGATCAAAAGATCATGGGCGCGGGCCTTTTCCAGCAACGCCATGCGGCGCTCAAGG
>JBCDDQ010000026.1:0-25293 GCA_039180225.1 Pseudomonadota bacterium | reverse complement strand
TCCAAACGCCGGTCAGATTATGGCCTGGGTGTTGAGATTGCGCCCAACACATTTGTGCGCCCTGACGAAGAAGGCGATAAGTCTCACCCGCACTACTTCTGCAATGGTGCCGAACTGGTGGAAATGCTTGAGAATTTTGAGCTGCGCAGTCTGGAGGATGTGGGCGAAGACGGCTCGTGGCACTGGCACTTTGTGGCCGAGCGGACGTGGTGATGGCACCGGCTAGAACGTCTTTATCCATCCGGCAATCGCTTCGGAGATCTCCGCAGCGGAATCTTCCTGAATGAAGTGAGCCCCCTTCACAGTGACCTCGGTCTGGTTCGGCCAAGAGCGGCAAAACTCCCTCTGGTCGCCAATGAGAATGGCGCCTGGCTCAGCGTTGATGAAGAGCTTCGGCAAGTCGCTCCGGTTCAGCCAGGCACCGTAATCTTCAACAATCTGCACCACATCGGCCGGCTCGCCGCCCAGGGGGATCTGCCGCGGCCAGGTCAGGGTGGGCCTGCGGTCTTCGCCGGCATCTTGAAAAGGCCGGCGGTATTCGGTCATCTCCCCATCGTCCAAATCGCGCAGAACCGATCCGGGCAATACCCTCTCCACGAAGACGTTTTTCTCCAGCACCATCTCTTCGCCGGCGGGCGAACGGAAGCCCTCAAAGACGGGCCGGGCCTGCTGGTTGAATTCGTCCCATGTCATGGGGCGGACAATGCCCTCCATATAGGCGATGGCGCGGACCCGATCCGGGTTGCGGTGGGCCCAGTCAAATCCGAGGGCGGACCCCCAATCATGGATCACCAGCACCACTGGGGCATCGGGCAGGATCTGATCGAGAATGCCGTTCAGATAGTCACGATGCTCCACAAAGCGGTAGCTTTCCGGACCCGGGTTTGGAAGCTTGTCGGAATCGCCCATGCCAATAAGATCAGGCGCAAAGCACTGATGCGTGGCCGCCAGGGGCCCCATAACGTTGCGCCACAGGAACGACGAGGTTGGGTTTCCGTGCAGGAAGAGGATGGGATCGCCGGCCCCCATCTTCTTGTAGGCCATGGAGAGGCCCTTTACCGTGACAAACTGTTTGTCGTCTTTCCAGGCCATGGATCTCTCCTCTGCCGCTTTAAGAGGTTTGCGAAAACCAGATCGCTCCCATGATGACGCAGACCGCTACGAACTGCAGGATCACACGCCAGCGCATAAGGGTTTGGGAACGGTTGGGGCTGCCGCCGCGCATCATATTCCAAAGACCCATCAGCAGGACGATGAACACCGCGCCAATGGCAACAGGGACCAGGTAGTCAAGAACGTTCATTTGGCTCGTCTATTCCTTACCGGAAGCAAAGAGTAAAAACCGGTCGAGCATCCGCTGAGGCAGGATGCGCCGGAGGGTCGCCAACAGGTGTGTCGGAAACGTCACGTAGTAATGAGCCTTGGGCCACGGGCTTTCAAGGGCCCAAATCAGTTTGTCGCACACAGCCTTAGGCTCAAGCTTAACGCGCGAGCTTGTGCCGCCGGCGTCCAGCATGGTTAGGTGCTTGGCATAGGCTTCCCGGTGTACTGAGTTATCCAGATCAATGTGTTGCCGTAGGTTCTTGGCCGCATTGACCGGAAACTGGCTGGCGATAGGGCCCGGCTCGATGGTGATGATGCGAATGTCGGTGTCGCGCAGTTCCAGGCGCAAGGTATCGGAGAGGGCTTCCAGCGCAAATTTGGATGCAACGTAAGCCCCCCGCCACTTCATGGCGACCAGACCGAGCACGGACGAATTCTGCACAATGCGTCCATAGCCCTGAGCCCGCATGATGGGCAGGACCTGAATGATGAGCTCGTGCCAACCCAGAACGTTGGTTTCAAACTGGGTGCGCAGCGCCTCCACTGGTAAATCCTCCACAGCTCCCGGCTGACCATAGGCACCATTGTTGAACAGGGCGTCGAGTTTGCCGCCGGTGCGCTTGGTGACTTCTTCAACACAAGCGGTGATCGACGCTGGGTCAGTATAGTCCAGCCGCAGCGCCTCAAAGCCCTCCTCGGTGAGCCGATCGACATCTTCAGCATTTCGTGTGGTGGCGAAGACGCGCCAGCCATGCTCTTTCAAAGAGCCCGCGCAGTAGTGGCCAATACCCGTTGAACAGCCCGTAATGAGGATGGACCGCGCGCTCATTTAGCTATCCGAGAAGTGAGACAAGATGGGATCGAGCACCCGATGCGGGAGTATCCGGCGAAGGGCGCCAAGGACAAAGGTGGGTGTGGTGACGTAGTAGCGGGCTTTCGGTCGGGGTTCCTCCAAGGCTTTAATCAGGCACTTCAAAACCGCTTCTGGGCCAAGCTTGAACCGTCCGCCGGCGGTCTGTGATGCACCTTCCATGCGCGCCAGTTGACCTTTGTAGAGTTCGGCGTGGTGGGAGCCTTCAACGTCAATGTTCTTCTTGAAGTGCTCCAGCGAGGAGTTGACGAATTTGCTCTTGATGGGGCCGGGCTCTATAAGAACCACTTGGATTCCTGTGTCCTCCAGTTCCAGGCGCAAGGTGTCGCTCAAACCTTCGATCGCAAATTTCGACGCGTTGTAGGCGCCGCGCCATTTGAGGGCCACCAGTCCCAGAACCGATGAATTCTGGACAATCCGACCTGCGCCGTTGCGGCGCATGGCGGGCAAAAGGCGCCGGGTCAGATCGTGCCAGCCGAACACATTTGTCTCAAGCTGACGCCTCAGTACATTCGTTGAGAGATCTTCAACAGCTCCCGGCTGGCCGTAGGCTCCGTTGTTGAACAGGGCGAACAGCTTGCCGTTAGTGTGCTGAAGCACATGTTCAGCGCAGTGGGCGATGGATTTGGGGTCGGCATAGTCCAGGTAAACGGTTTCAAGTCCCTCATATTTGAGGCGGGCCAAGTCTTGCGGTTTGCGCGCTGTTGCAAACACGCGCCAGCCGCGCTCATTCAAACCGTGCGCGCAATGATAACCAATGCCGGAGGAACACCCGGTGATAAGGATAGACTTTTCTGACACCGCACCCAAAACTCGCCATGGGCCACCCCAAGAGATGTGTGCATAGCACGTCAGGCGGCCAGCCTCATAGCCCTTTGGGCATAAGATCTCAGTTGGCGCCGTCCAAAAGCCGGCGGGCGATCACCTGAGCCTGGATCTCGCCTGCACCCTCAAAGATGTTCAAGATCCTCGCATCGCACAAGACCCGTGAGATCTCATACTCCAGGGCAAAGCCGTTGCCGCCGTGGACCTGCAGCACATTGTCAGCTGCCGACCAAGCCACCCGGGCGGCCAGCAGTTTGGCCATGCCGGCTTCAATATCGCAGCGCTTGCCGCCATCTTTCTGACGGGCCGAGTAGTAGGTCAACTGCCGGGCTGCCATGGTTTCCACAGCGATCATCGCCAGCTTGTTGGAAATGCGCGGGAAGGAGACGATGGGTTTGCCGAACTGATTGCGGTCCTGGGCATAGCTGAGGCCGATGTCCAACGCGTTCTGGCAGACGCCGAGGGCGCGTGCTGCGGTTTGAATGCGGGCGGATTCGAAGGTCTGCATGAGCTGTTTGAAGCCCTGACCTTCTTCGGTGCCCAGCAGGTTCTCTGCCTTCACCTCGAAATTGTCGAAGGCGATCTCATATTCCTTCATGCCCCGGTAACCGAGCACTTCAATCTCGCCGCCGCTCATGCCTTCGACCGGGAAGGGGTTCTCGTCGGTGCCACGGGGCTTTTCGGCCAGGAACATGGAGAGGCCGCGATAACCTTTCTCATCCGGATTGGTGCGGGCCAGAAGGGTCATCACATCGGCGCGCACCGGATGGGTGATCCAGGTCTTATTGCCTGTCACCTTGTACACATCGCCGTCACGCACGGCGCGGGTGCGCAAAGAACCGAGATCCGAGCCGGTATTGGGTTCGGTGAACACCGCAGTGGGCAGAATCTCGCCTGAGGCGATTTTCGGCAGCCACTTGGCTTTTTGCTCCTCAGTGCCGCCGCAAATAATGAGCTCGGCAGCAATCTCTGCGCGGGTGCCAAGCGAACCCACCGCGATATAGCCGCGGGAGAGTTCTTCGGAGACCACACACATGCTCTCTTTGCCAAGGCCCAGGCCGCCATGTTCCTCAGGAAGCGTAAGGCAGAAAACGCCGAGTTCAGCCACCTTATCGACCACATCAAGCGGAATGTACTCGTTGTTCAGGTGCCATTGATGCGCGTAAGGCGCCACGTCGGATGCCACAAAGCGGCGCATCTCTTCGCGCATCTGCTCCAATGTTTCATCCAGGCCGGCATCGCCCATCGTGGCATGGCCGTCGGCCTCCAGCATGTGTTCGGTAATGGCCTTGCGGACCAGAGAGGTGTTGCCGTGTGCTCTGAGAGCGGCAGCAGCACCCTCACGCATGGGTGCCATTTCCTCCCAGGTGAGGCCGAGATCAGAGGGGCGCACCATCTCCACCTGGCTCATAGGAATACCGCCATTGATCTGGTTCAGGTACTCCCCAAAGCAGGCTTGCACCAGCAGGGCTTCCAGTTCGCCCAGGCGCCCTTCAGTCTCCATGCGCTCTGCGTAGAGGGACATTTGCTCCAACGTCTGCGCATAGGTGGCGAGCCAGGCCAGGCCGTGGGTGGAATGCTGATCGCGCTCAAGCAAGTCCACGGCGATCTTGCCGTCGGTGCCGGTGACGAATATAGCCACCCTTTGCCGCGCCAGGGCGTAGATGGATTGGACGGCCTCTACAGCCTCGCGGGTCAGGCTTGTTAGCCCTTCGAGCACCGGTCCGGCCGGCGCAAAATCTTCAGCAGCGCTCATCTCTGTCATCCCATCAAAAAGTTGGGCCTAGGTATACCTGAACTTTGTGCACTGCAATATAGGCCAAATGAACGACATTTTGACGCCCAGCTTAGGCTCAACTCCCCGTGCGGGTGGCAAGCGCGACAGCCAGAGCGCAAACGGCCATGCCGGCAATTTGCACCAGAGAGAGTGTCTCGCCAAACATGCCCCAGGCAATCAAAGCGGCGACGGCGGGCACCAGATAGAACACCGCTGAGACTTTCGAGACCTGGCCGTGGCGGATCATCACCATGTAGAGGCTCACCGCTCCGATCGACAGGACAAATATCAGCCAGAGCAAGGCGATCACCACATCCCGGTGCCAGACGATGGTGCCTTCCTCGAACGCCAGTGCGGCCAGGCCTGTGGCAAGGGTGGCACCCACATATTGCCAGACCGCTCCGGTTGCCAGGTTGACGCCGGTGACGAAGCGCTTCTGATAGACGGTTCCGAGCGAGATGGACGCCACACCGACAAATCCGGCGGTGATGGTTATGGCGTTGATGCCGCTGCCCTCAAGATTGAGTTTGGGCCAGAGGACGAGGATCACGCCGCACAGGCCCAGCGCCAGGCCAAACCAGTGACGCGGGCGCACATCGTCACCTAGAAGGTGTCCGGCAATCACCGCCGTGAGTAGGGGCTGCAGACCGACGATAAGGGCCGAAACACCGGTGGGCATGCCCCGATCGATCACCCAGAACACGGCGCCCAGATAGACGCCGTGGATCACTGCGCCCACGAATATGGCGTTGAGCGCGTCGGGCAAGGGCGGCCAGGGGGCCTTCACCAGCAGGGCCAGCACGGCCATCAAAGGCACAACGGCGGCAAATCGCACTGTGAGAAACGTGAAGGGCTCTGAGTGGGGCATGGAGAGGCCCGCACCCACAAATCCCGTGGCCCATAAGAGCACAAAGAAGACGGGCGCAGCTGCGAGCCAGCGCGGAGGTGTGTCTTGGGTGATCGTGTTTGACATAAAGGTTGGGGCAATGGCTTTGGCTGAAGGAGGTCCCTCTTAGCGGGCACAGGCGGCAAGGGCCAGGGCTTGTGGCAAATGCTTGTGAGAATCTTCGCAGGACCCTACGCTTTATCTTCTTTGCACGAACGGGCTGACCCATATGCTGCGGGCGATCTGGGACATTCTGGAAGACGCCTATGGGCGGTTTCATGCCGATGATGGCTTTCCCAACTCCGGCAACATCGCCTACTGCATCATCTTGGCCGTCTTCCCGTTCTTGATCTTCGTGTTTTCGCTCACCGGCTTTTTCGTGGATGAAGAGATGGCGGCCCAAGCTATCGACAGCCTGGTGCATACGGTGCCCCAGGCGATCATCGGGCCACTGGAAGACGAGATCACAAACCTCCTCACCAGCACCCGGCGCGATCTTCTGACCATCAGTGGCGCCATCACCCTCTGGACCGCCTCGCGCGGGATTGAATCGTTACGCAACGGATTGAACCGGGCTTACAGACTGACGGAAACACGACCGGTGTGGTTTCGCGTTGCTCAGGACCTTTTGTTTGTGGTGGGCGGTGCGCTGGTGGCGATTATCCTGGCGCTCACCTTGGTTTTTGCCCCCACAATGTGGGCGCTCACGTTGAGCTATGTGCCGGCACTGGGGGTCTTGTCCGTGGAGCTCCATGTGCTGCGCTACCTGCTTGGGGTAAGTTTGCTGCTGATCGCGCTCGTGGCCGGCCACAAGCTATTGCCGGCACGCTCACTGCCGCTGTCCGTGTTGTGGCCGGGGATCGTCCTGACCATGGTCATGTGGCTGGTGGCTGCGATCGGCTACTCGGTTTATCTGGCCAACTTTGCCAACTTTGCCGGGCTCTATGCCGGGCTGGGCGGCTTGTTTGCGGCCCTGATTTTTCTTTACATCTCAGCGGCAATCTTCCAGTTCGGGGGCGAGATTAACCGCGCCATGTATGCCAGACGCAATCTGGGCAAGGAATTGCCGGGCGATCCGGAAGCCATGAAACCAAAAGACCCCGGCGATGAAGCTGCCTCCTGACATCACCTTGCTCCATTTGATTGCAATTGCCCTGATCGCTGCTGCCTGGTCCGGGTACTCCACTTATTTGGCGATCTTTGGCAAAGGCTCCCTCAACGCTCAGCTCTCGGTTGTGCGCCGGCGCTGGATGGACACGTCCATGAACCGGGAATTGCGCATGCCGGATGCGGTTCTCTTGGGCCATATGATCAACTCTGTGGCGTTCTTCGGCTCTGCGACCTTGATTGTGTTGGCAGGTCTCCTCGGGGTTGCAGCCAATCTGAAGGACGTGCACCGGGTGGTCTATGACCTGCCGTTCGCCCGCTCCGCATCGCTGGAGCTGTTCTCGCTCAATCTGGCCGTTGTGGGCATCATTCTTGCGGTGGCATTCTTCCTGTTCACCTACGCCTTGCGCAAACTGATTTACACAGCGGCCATGCTCGGCGGCTTGCCGGAAAATCCGCCGAAGGGCGCCCGGCGGGACGGTCTGGTGGAGACCACGGCGATTGTGCTGACCGAAGCGGTCAAGAGTTTCAATTCCGGCATCCGCGGCTATTATTTCGCCGTGGCCGCGCTCGTGTTGTTCATTGGGCCAGGCCAGAGCATCGCCACAACCTTGCTGGTGATCATCCTGCTTCTGTGGCGCCAGATGGGCACACGCACAGCAATGGCTATTGGTCGATATGTGGAACTTCTGGAAAGTGATGACGATGGGAAGCCGAAATGACCGCACACCTTCTGCCGGCTGGGGCTGAGATTGTCGAAGACACGATTGTGCCGGCGTGTGCGCCTTGGAGCGCGCGGGTCAGTCGGGGCGAGCATTTGCGCCTCATTGATCTGGAGGGCCAGCAGGCCATCGACTTCCTGTGCTATAATGCGGATAATCCGGCTGAGCGTTACCACGCCGCCAACACGATTAAGATACCCTGCCAGCTTTATCTGAACACCGGATCGGTGCTGCGCTCCAGCCTGGCGCGACCCATGATGACCATTATGGAAGATAGCTGCGGCGGTCACGATACAATTTTCGGCTGTTGCTCGTTTGAAGTGGATAAGGTGCGCTACGGGGCCACCAATGCAGAAAGCTGCCAGCGCAATTTCGAGCGCGAGCTTGCCAGACATGGCATTGGGCCGGAGCATATTGTGTCTAACGTGAATTTCTTCATGAACGTGCCCGTAAAGCCAGACGGGCACACGGCCATTACCGAGAGCCAATCCAAGGCGGGTGATTTTGTGGATCTACGCGCTGAGATGGATGTGCTTGCCGTGCTGTCCAATTGTCCTGAGGCCTTGAACGACGCCACCGGTGATGGCCCCACTCCGGTCAGGGCAATTGTCTACCGACCGGGCGTTTAGGCCTTGAACGGGCGCCTTTTCTCCGACGTTACACAGGTGGGCATCGCACTCGCTGTCGTTGGTGCCTTTTTGTTTGTGGTGCAGGACAGTTCGATCAAGTGGGTGTCCACGTCGCTGGGCATCGTTCAGATACTTTTTCTGCGCAATCTCATTGCCATGGGCCTGCTCAGCTCAGGTGCAGCGCTCACCGGCCGGCCGATTAAGCTGAAAACCTCCAACGTGAAGCTGATGGTGGTGCGCAGCCTGGTGGGGGTCGTTGGCTGGTACTGCTTCTTTGCGGGCCTGAAACATCTGCCCCTGGCCACGGTGATGGCCTTGTTCTTCAGTTTCCCGATTTTTCTCACCGCCCTGTCTGTACCGCTCCTGGGCGATGCCGTGGGGCCACGGCGCTGGGCTGCGGTTCTGGTTGGGTTTGTTGGGGTCTTGCTGATCACGCGACCTGGGGCGGCGCTGGAGTGGCCGATGCTCTATGTGCTGGGCGCCTCGCTCAGTTGGGCCTTGGTGGCGATATTGACCCGCAAACTCGGAAAGACAGAGAGCACCAGCACGATGGTGTTCTATGCCCTGGCCGCGTTCGTGTTGATTATGGCGATCCCCATCTATTGGGTTTGGGAGACACCCAGTTTCAACGATCTGGCGCTGGTCACTCTGGCGGCGCTCATGGGGGTCAGTGCCCAGATGTGCCTGATCCGCGCCTACGCCATCACGGAGCCCTCGGTCATTGGGCCCATCGAGTATACCGGCTTGGTATGGGCTGTGCTGTTCGGCTATGTGATCTGGGGCGATGTTCCGGGTATCTTCACACTGACCGGTGGACTGATCATCGCGGCCAGCGGTCTTTACATCATTCACCGGGAAGCGGGCGGGTTCAGACGCGGAATGCGGCGCTGAGGGGTGAGAATTTTTCATGCCGTCTCCGCGAGTGCCGGTGATTAAGTGGCGCTGGACCTTAAACCCCTACGGCTGGTGTGAAATGAGCAGTGCGAGTGTGGCCCCGACGCCGGCGATGAGCTACCGCAGCGGTGTTCTTTTGGTGCTTGCGGCCGGTATACTTTGGTCCACCGTAGGACTGGGGATCCGGCTGATTGAAAATGCCGAGGTTTGGCAGATTCTACTCTACCGCTCCGCCAGTCTTTCACCTTTTTTGTTCATCATCATCTGGCTGCGTTCAGGCGGAAAGCCCTTTGACCGGATTCGCCAATCCGGGTTTCCGGCGGTGATCGCGGGCCTCTCCCTCGTGGCGGCCTATGCAGGCGGGATTATTGCGCTGCAGTCCACTTCAGTGGCCAACGCCATGTTGCTGTTTGCCTCTGCTCCATTTTTCACCGCTCTCTTAGGGTGGGCGGTGCTGCGCGAAACGGTGCGCCGGGCCACCTTTGTCGCGATGGCGGTGGCCATCGCAGGGATCGGGATTATGGTGTCCGATGATACCTCGGCCGGGGCAATGACCGGGAACCTGGCCGCTCTTGGGTCTGCCTTCGGCTTTGCCGTGTTCACAGTGGCCCTCAGATGGGGGAAGACCTCCGACATGATGCCCTCCGTGTTTCTGTCGGGCCTGTTTGCCATTGTGATCACGGGTGCGGTTTGTGTCTTTAAGGGCTTGCCCTTGGTGTTGAGCGTGAACGATGCGTCCATCGCCTTAACCATGGGTGTCTGTCAGGTGGGCGCCGGGCTTGTGCTCTATACCCTGGGGTCCAGGTCTGTGCCGGCGGCAGAACTCACGGTGCTCTCCATGGCCGAGGTGTTGCTCGGGCCCTTGTGGGTCTGGCTCTTCTTGGGCGAGACGGCGGGCGCTTACACCCTGGCGGGCGGAGTCGTGTTGTTGGGGGCAATTGTGGGTAACGCATTGTCGGGGTTAAGGCGCAGACCGCCTGCGATCACAGCGCCCTAGCCGTTCCCAGCACGTTGGGCGGCGAAGGCGCACCTCCTTTCACCGATTGTCCAATCAAGATCGCTGCGCGTCGTCTTTCTTGGTTTTTTCCAGCTGTTTTAAGCGCTTAGCCAGTTTCTCACACGCTTCCAGCGCGTCCATCCAGGCATCGCCATCATTGCCCAGATCGATCTGCTTGGCGCAAAGATCTTCATAGTAGGCGGGGAGGGGTTTGGTGCTTGTTCCGTTGGACACAGACTGTTCAGTCTGTGCCAGCGCAGGCGTGGGTGCTGCCATGGCCGCGACCATAAGGACTGCAACCGCGGTGGCCGCGTTTTTCGCCGGAAAACGAAAGGTGATGCTGTTGTTCATCTGCCGTATCCCTTGTACCAACCATGGATCAGCTGCAGTGTTGCAACGCGAAGGCCCGAAACGGAGCAAGTTCTGTGCCATTTCATGGGCGGCAACAGGGCAAAATGGCCCCGAAATTGCTTGTGTTCTCAGCAAATTCGAACATCTCGCGCTAAACTGCTTCAGATTGGGCCAGCCCCTTCGTAGCGTCTTAGGCGAAACGTAAGAGGAAGCGGCCCTCTCCTTTCGGCGCGTTGCCAACCTGGACCGGGCCCGTGACATGGCATGAGCAAAGGTATTGCCCAGCTCTTAAAACGCTCCACCGTGCTGATGGTCGCCAGGATCATCGGTGGCGGCTTGGCGTTTGCCATGAACATCATGATTGCCCGCTGGTTTGGGGCAGATGTGCTGGGACAGTTTGCGCTCGCCATGGCGCTGGCGAGCCTTTTGGCAGTGCTCTTGCCGGCGGGTATGCAGTCGATCGCTGTTCTGTTCGTCTCGCGTTACGTGGCTGATGACAAACTTTCCCATGCGCGTGGATTTGTACGGTCGGGCTACCTGCACATTGCGGTGGTGACCACCGCTTTTGCGGGTCTGTTGGCGGCCGGCGCGCCGCTGCTTTCAGAACAGGTAGAACGAGACACTTTGTGGTCCGGTGCTGTGGCGCTGATGATTGCACCGGCCTTGGCGTTGATCAACTTCAACTGCGGGGTGCTGACCGGGTTTAAACAACAGATGCTGGGACTGTTGCCGGATCTGTTGGTCAAGCCGGCTTTGATTTTTAGCGCGGTTGCCGCGCTCGCCTTGCTGTCTGCCTCCGCGTCTTCGCTGATGGTGATCAGCTTGGTGTGTGCTGCGATGTGGTTGACGGCAGCGGGCCAATTGATCGCCATGCGGCGCTCAGTCCGGTTTGCAGAGACTGCAGCAGACACTTCCGAGAAGGCAGAATGGCGCAAAGCTGCCACACCGTGGATCGCGATTACCTTGATGTGGGACTACTTCATCGAGCTCCACTTGCTATTGGCTGGCCTTGTTTTGGCGCCTGGAAAAATCGGACTGCTCCACATTTGCTTCCGCCTCCGTGTGTTGGCGGCTTTTGGTGTGCGGGCTTTGCACTCCTTGGTGATGCCGGATGTTTATGCGGCTGATGCCAAGAACGATCAGCGTGGGTTTGAACGCGGTCTAGCCAAGATCAATTTCCTCACCTTGGCCTATTCCCTTATGGTGAGCTTTGCCATGCTGATCGCCGGGGAGTTTATTCTCGGCCTGGTCGATGAGAGTTTTAAGTCCGGCTACGGCATGCTGCTGGCGATCAGTGCGGCTATGATCCCCAGGGCGGTGTTCGGTCCCACCACGGCCATCATGGCCATGAAAGGCCTGCAGGTGCCGGTGGTCTGGATCGTTGCCCTGGGGGTTGTCTTGTCCTTGGTGCTGAGCCTGGCCTTGTTGCCGACGTTTGGGGTGAGTGCGTTTGCCATTGCTTACCTCACCTCTTGCACCTTCATTGCCTTCTTCCAGTGGCAATGGGCATTGAAGAGAACCGGTATCGATTGTTCGGTCTTCTCAAGTCTGAAAGTTCTTATGAACACATCTGTTGGCCACAGGATCCGCCAAGCTTTTGCCTAAGTGGTGATGTTTGCCGCAAGCCAGCGGCGCAGATGGGGCTCGAATTTGGTGCGCTCTTCTCTCACGGCTTCAAGGGCCTGTTCTGTTTCACGCCTGAAGCCGCTGGGATCGGCCAGAGCCGCTCGGATCAGTTGGATGGCGCTCGGTGCAAACCCCGGCTGACCGACGGGCACCAAACGGTCAGCCAGTCCGAGCCCGCGATAGAGGTTTTCGATCTGAGGATAACAGCTCAACCCGAGTACCGGCGTGCCGAGCGCCATGGGGCATACATTGGCGTGAAATCGCATGCCCAAAACCAGATCAGCTGAGCGGTAGAGCGAGCAGGTCTGGCGGGCAACCTCATCACCGGAGCCATAGGAGGCAACGGTGAGACGGGTGCGCCGCAAGCGATCATCCAGAAATCCAATCACGTCAGAGATGATCTCCAAATCGCGAAAGATGTGAGGCACCAGGCAAAACTGCAGCTTGGGCTCGGCATCGGCAAGGACTGTCAGCACGGAGGCCATCTCGCGGGCAAATTCAGCTTGGCTCTCAAAATCGGCAAAGCGTGTATCGCTCATATCACACGCCAGATTGATGGCCACTTGGCGGTCACCGGCTTCGGTACTCTTAGGTGGTGGAGGCACAAAGAACCCGTGGTCGGGCAAGCTGTGGACCTTGTCTGCATAGTTTGATCCGATATGACGGCGCAGATTCTCCCGCGCCCCATCATTGCGCACGCTGACCAGGACATGCCGGGCGTCCAATAGCTTGTCGAGAAAGGCCGCAAACCGTTGGCGGCACGTGTGCGGCACGCCCTGGCCCGGGTCAACGCCCAGCGCATTGAAGAAGACGGGGACCTTGATCTGATCGAACAGATCCGGCTCCAGTGCAATGGACGTGCCCGTGGGCGAGTGCTCGACCCAGAGCTCGAAATAGTTGCCGCCGCCAATGATCAAGACATCATGGGTGTTGATGAACTCCACCAGCTTTTCATCCCACTGGCGCTCATGCCAATAGAACTCCCGGATCTCCAAATTGGTCCATGCGACTTGCGCACCCACCTCGGCTTCGAACCAAGGCCGGAAGCCCATATGATTGGCATTGTCGCCAATGTTGCCGCTGAAACTCGCGATGTGCAGCACGCTGAGGGGAGCGGTCATGGCTGTGCGCCCTATCTCACCTGATGCTTCAGGTTCCACTGGTCACCGTTTCGCTGCCAAAGATGAGGGGAGCGGAACCGGTCGACGGTCTCCCAGAACGCCTCGTCGGTGATGCCGATGTACTCCAGAAAGTCAGCGTAGTAGCGATCTGGAAATTCCTGGTCGTACTTATGCACAAGATGCACCGCTTCTTCGCGGGTGATCTTACCGTTCCTGACTTCCTGGGCCGCATCGTATGTCGCGCGTCCAATGCCGAATTTAATCAGCGTCGTGAAGTAGTGGAACATGTCGATCTTGTCGTCGATGCTGGAATATTTTGAATAGCTGCCGGGCGTGCGCTCGGTGTTCGCTTGAAAGCCGGTATGCTCAGCAGCGTAGTAGTAGCACTCCTGCGGATCCCACTTCAGATAATAGCCAAGGTAATGCACCTCCACGCCCCTGCGCTCCAAACTGTCTGCATCGGGGGGAATGTAAGGTGCGAAGTCGTTGAGCGTGAAACCGTATTCGTCGATCACTGACCTGACTGAAACCCCGCCCAGCATCATCTCGTATGGGTCTTGGGCGGTGAAGAATTTGCGGTCCATGGTGGGGGTGTAGTTATCGTCAGGAGCATTACCGTACTCGGCCTGGTTTTCTCCATACATTACGAGTTGAACACCGAACTTGGCCGCCATCAAAGGGCCGATGATGCGTTGGCCGACGATGAACGGTTGGAAGGGGTGCAAGAGATTTGTGAAAGCCAACCTTGTGAGCAAACGGTGGAGCTTGCCGTTGGGGGTGAACAGGATGTTGTCATGTCCGCCCACATGGCACCAGGCCTCAAAGTTCTTCCAGCCGATATCCGTATAGAGGTGAGGGGCCCAGGTCACGGTGAGCGGGTTCATTCCATATTTGTATTTCAAGATGTGTGAGGTGAAGGCGCTGTCTTTCCCGCCGCTGCCGGGCACAACCACGTCGTAGCCGCCATCGCTTTTCCGGTAACGGTCCAAAAGCGCGACGAGTTGGTCCTCGCGCTGTGCCCAATCAATTTGCTGTTCTTTGACCTGGTGATATCGGCACGCGTCACAGATACCGTCGTCGCCGAACCCTATGGTGGCCTTGGTCTCCTCTTTGGTGTGTTTGAACTCCACCGTTGATCTGGGGCGTTGATTTGAGATGACGCAGGATTTGCAGAAGACCACCTGCGCAGGCAGACCGTAATAGGCAATGGGCTGTTGGATCGTCATTTTGGCCCCATCCGTTAATTGACAAAGTTCTTGAGCATTTTCAGCCCATCGGGGCCGCTCTTTTCCGGGTGAAACTGGGTGGCGAAGATGGAGCCCTTGGCCACCGCCGCGGCGAAGGGCTGACCGCCATACTGTGCGCGCGCCACTGCGAAGGGGTTGGCGCTTTGAGCGTGATAGGAATGGACGAAATAGAAACGCGAGCGCTCCGTCACTCCGTCCAGGAGCCTTCCGGCAAGCCCCCCTGCCTTGGACATGGGTGCGATGGGCAGCCAGTTCACATTAGGCAAGCGCAAGGGTTGCGCGCCGCCACCTGGCGCGAATGCCTCGATCTCGCCTGGAATGAGGCCCAGCCCCTCATGGTCTCCAAATTCTTGTGAACGGTCGAACAGCAGTTGCATACCCACGCAAATGCCGAGCAGCTGTGTCTTACGGGCCGCGGCCTCGCTCACCACGCGATCCAAACCCCTGGAGACGAGGGCTTGCTTGCCATAGGCGAAAGCGCCAACGCCCGGAAAGATGAGACGCTCGCAGGCCAGAAGCGTTTCAGCGTCATCCGAAACCACCGGTTGTGCGCCCACGTGATGGAGCGCATTGGCAACGCTGCGCAGGTTTCCCGCGCCATAGTCAATCACACCCACCCGCATCATGCCGCCAGTGCTTTCTCGTCTAAGCTGTCTGACAGGCTGATCAGATCGCCCGGTGTTGCCTTGTTGTAGTGGAACACCGATCCCACTGCGATGGCGTTTGGCATCTGGCCTCCTGCGCTGAGCGCCTGCAGGTGCTTCCGGGCCCCGTAGCCGCCGCTTAAGATCAGCGGACGTGACGTGATCGCATTCACGGCACTGAAGAGTTCAACGTCAAAACCGCGTTTTGTGCCGTCCTGGTCCACGGAAGTCAGCAGGATCTCACCCACGCCGGCGGCTTCCAACTCGCGCACCCACTCAAGGACATTGAGGCCAGTGGGTTCGCGGCCATTGTCCACATAGGCCTGCCAGGATCCATCAGCCTGACGCTTGGCCTCGATTGAACCGACCATGCATTGGGACCCGAACCTGCTCGCAATCTGGCTCACCAGGGAAAGATTGTTTACGGCCGCCGTGTTGATCGCCACCTTGTCAGCCCCCGCTAGAAGGGCGCTCGACACATCTTCAAGGCTACGCAGTCCACCACCGATGACGATGGGAATGAACACATTCTGGCAAGCCCCTTCGATGATGTGGAAGAGGCTGTTGCGATCGTAGAGGCTGGCGACGGCGTCCATGAAGATGATTTCATGCACGCCAGCTTCGTAGTACGCCCGCGCAAGCTCGATGGGATCGCCGACCTTGCGCAAGCCTTCCATTTGGATGCCCTTGATCACCCATTCGTTCTTTACATCGAGCCGTGCAATCACGCGCATGGATTGCTCCCTAGCTGACCATGGAAAAAGCGCGTTCCAGAAGAAGCGCTTCGGCCGCGTTGAGATCGGCCAGGGTGTCGATATCAATGGACCGGGTCGCGGGCATTTCGACCATGCCCATTGATCGGGTCGCCAAGCTGCGGGTTTCCATAAACCGGTGCGGTGAAAACACATAGACGGCGCCATTGGGACGCACGATCTCAGGGAGTGATTGCCGGTTGGCGAAACAGAACTCCGGGTCGGCGACTGGCGCGAACCGATTGTCGTCCGCAAAGCCATACTTGAGGATGCACGGGTCCGTTTTGACCACGGACATCACCAGCTCAAATCCGCCCTGTTCAAAGAGTGCGATGGCCTTGTGAATGTCTTCGTTGCGCCGCAGAGGGGAGGTGGCTTGCAGCAAGACTGCTGTTTCCGGCAATGCATCCTGCTCGTGCATTTGCTCAAATACATGCACAAGAACAGGCGCCATGGGCGTGTCGTCACCGGCCAGATGGGCCGGGCGAGGAACCAGCCGGCAACCCTTGGGCAAAGCCGCTGTCAGCACATCTGCAATATCGGTGGAGATGATGCAGCGGCCGGTGACCTCCAGAGCCTGATCCAAGGTATGCCGGTAAAGCGGCTTTCCGGCGATGGGGTGGAGGTTCTTGCATGGCAGGCCCTTCGAGCCGGCCCTGAGTGGAAGGATCGCGGCAATGTCAGGCATGCAACACCTCATCGGCAAAATACTTCTGCAATGGCCGGGTCCAGAACTCCGCTGACTGCAGGAGAGCACGGAACTTGCCGCATGCCGTTCCAGTGCCGAAGGAGACATCACGTGGATAGGTATTGCCCCATTCTTGTTTGACAAACGCGCTGATGGCTTCTCGGTCGGATGTGCAGGCCTTGCTGACCGAGGGCGCGAATGTGCGGGACGTTTGCCGGCTTCCCAGATCCAGCGACGGGACACCTAAGTAGGGTGCTTCGCGAACGCCCGCGCTGGAATTGCCGATCAACACTTTCGCGTTCTTCAGAAGCTCTGAAAAGTAATGGAACCGCATCGAGGGTAACACCCGGAAACGGTTCGACGGCAAATGTCCGATCTGCTGCAGAATCTCTTTGGCGCCAGGATCATTGTTGGGCAGGATGACCACGAAGTAGCGCTGGGTCTCTTTCAGCGCGGTGAACAATGCGTCCGCCTGCGCTCCAATATGGTCACACTCCGAGGTTACCGGATGGAAGATGCAGATCCCGTAGTCATCGGAGGTGATTTCGTAGCGGTCTCGCACCTCCTGCAAAGAGACGCCTGAAGGGCGGGCGTGAATATCCAGTTCGGGCGATCCAATCACCTCCACAGACGCGCGCGGCTCGCCCAAGCGCACCACCCGCTCCAGAGCCACATCGGAGGACACCAAGTGCATGGTGGAGAGCTTGGTGTTGCAGTGACGGAAGATCTCATCGATCGTGCCGGATACCTCTCCGCCTTCAATATGGGCGCAGCGGATGTAGTTCATGGAGCAGACCAAGGCACAGGCCAGAGCTTCCACCCGGTCTCCATGGATGACCACCAGGTCGGGACGCATTTCCTGAAGGAAGTCGGAAAACCCGATAATGGTCTTTGCCAAAACCATGTCCTGCGGGTCTCCGGGGCGCTGGTTGATGTATTCAACAACGTCGAACCGGCCGCTGCGATGCACCTCAGTTTTGGTGAGACCGTAGGTCTCCATCATGTGCATGCCGGTGACAAAGAAGGTCACCGGGAAACCGGCGGTTACGGCCTCAATGGCGAGCGGCTCGAGCTTACCGTAGTCGGCACGGGTGCCGGTTACGAATAGGATCTCCCGGGAGCTGGCTGAAACCTTCTGGAGCATGGCTCACAGCTCGGGTTGTTCAAAATCGGGCCAGGCCAGTTGGGTGTTGCGGCGCACGGCACGTGCCAGGCGTTGACCCACCACCTTGTCAAAATCAAAGCCCGGTATCTCACCTGTGCCAGGCCTGCGCGCCCAGATATCGTTCTCTCCGATCAGGTGCCCTTTCTCCAGGTCCCGGTCCGCAACGATCGAGGAACGTGCAAAGCGGTACACGGGTTCTTCAGCCTTGGTACGCTGCTTGGGATTTTGCAGCGCCGTATGAATCTCGCCGGCTCTGTCTATGAGGAAACGCAGCTCAGCAGGATCCATGGAACAGGAAATGTCCGGCCCGCTCCGATGGCGCGTGTCGGTGAAATGGCGCTCAATGATGCACGCCCCAAGCGCAACGGCAGCGAGCGCCATAGTGGGACCGATGGAATGATCGGAGAATCCCACGACGGCTCCGGGGAAGGCCTGCTTCAGCTCGCCAATGCCCTGGAGGGAGACGATCTCCGGCGGAGACGGGTAGAGATTTGTGCATTCCAGCAGCGCAAACGGCACACGCGCGTCTTCAAGGGTCTCAACGGATCCTGCAAGGGTGGAAATTGACTGCATGCCCGTCGACATGATGATGGGTTTGCCGAAGCGGGCGATGTGACGGATCAAGGGAAGATTGTCGACTTCGCCAGAGCCGATCTTAAAAGCGGGCACGCCGATCTCGTGGAGAAAGTTCGCTGCCTGGCGCGAAAACGGTGTTGAGAGATAAATCAGACCTAAGCCTTCAGTGTAATCCTTCAAGACCACCTCGTCGTCGGCCGAAAGTGCATAGCTCTTCATCACGTCCCAAATGGACATGTCGGCATTTGGCGGGAAGATCGTTTTGGCCTCATCGGTCATTTCGTCTTCGATGAAATGGGTTTGATGCTTGATGCATTCTGCCCCGGAAGCCGCCGCCAAGCGCACCATGGTTTTGGCTACCTCGAGATCGCCGCCATGATTGATGCCGATTTCCGCAATCACCAGGGGCGGATGGTCAGGTCCGATGGTGCGATGCGCGATCTGCATCAGGCAGCCTTCTGCCGGAGCGGATAGGTGAGATCGAGAGGCACTGATGCTGCAGATGGCGGGGAGGCCTGCTTGCGGTCGTCCGGCTTCAGGCTTTCGGCCCAGTCGGCTAGGGCCGGCCAATCGGCCACGATGCGCTGAATGGTTTGGTCCGACTTGTAAGCGGGAATGGGGTAAGATCTGCAATTGGTGAACCAGGGCACGTAGTCGGTGCCCAGAAAGGCTTCCGACATTTCCCGTGTCATGTAGATCAGGGGAGTGCCCACGCCGCCGGTCAGGTCCCCCACCGAGCCACCAACGGAGATCACCAGATCGCAAGCCCCTAAAAGCGTGCAGGCGCCCACAAGGTCGTTTTTCTGATCGAGGTCCTCATAGTGATGGATATCCAGCCCATGCTGGCGGATGGTGGCCAGCTCTTCCGGCGTGCTGGCATACTGTACGTTCAGCCAGCGGACATTGGGGATGGCGTTGAAAGCCTGAAGCTGCTCACAATTGAGGAACACCTTATCGCGCGATGCGATCTGGTTCATGGAGCGCCAGCATACACCGATCAGCAATTCATCGGGCCGGACGGCCAGTTGTCTGCGGATCTGGGTTTCTGCATCATGGTTGCGTGCGATCCAGGGCTTTTGGTGCTTCTCAAACTCAGCCAGAGATGTGCGGAACACACCGCCTAGCGAGCCGATTGGGATCTGGTAGTCGAACTGGGCATAGTCTGGATGCTGAGTACAGATCTCATCGCCCTCCGGGCGAACCGTTGCCCAGGGAAAGGCGTTTTGCCAAAGCGGCATGAGCTTTGGTGTGCACTCGAAGGTGACCTGGCGGTCGGGACTGCGAAGGTTGGGCAGCATGGACGCGAACCGGACCTCATCACCGAGCCCCTGCTCACGCCAAACGAGAATGTTCTTCCCGTCCAGGGGTTCGCCACGCCACAGCGGCGCATCGAAATGTCGGCGCTTGGACGGAAAAGCCCGGAACTGCCAGCGGGTTTCATAGTTTTTGAAACCGTCCCCGATCTCTCCTTTCCTGAACTGAAGAAGGGCAAGATTGTAGCGAGTTGCATTGTGATCAGGATGGGTTTTGAGCAGATCTTTCAGGGTGTCGATGCCCTCGTCGATGCGCCCGGCCACGCCGTACACATAGCCAAGGTGGGAGATCAGGTCTGAATGGCGCTTGTCCTTGCGAGCGACGGCAGCCTCCAAAATGGCGATCGCGTCATCATATTCATCGAACACCTCGTGATATTGCGCGACGACCCGGTCGAGATCTGCGAGCTCTTCGGCGTTCAATGCAGCCCGGTCGATCTCGTCCTTGTGCTGTTTTACGTAAGCAAGGTCTTCCAGCTTCATGGCGACCTGCAGGCGTCTCAGCTCCAGGCTGGTTGTGACGTCCTTATGGTTAGCCAAGAGTTCGTCCATCATTTCTGCCGCGCGGTCATATCGCCGGGTATCGGCCTGCAGCAGGGCCAGGTTGAAGAGGGGCTCAAGCCTGGATTGATCGAGGAAGTGCGCACATGTGAAGGCCAGTTCAGCAGCCTGAAACCGGTCAACACTCCTCAAGGCCAGTCCCAGGTTTTCCCAAGCATTCAGATATTTCTGGTCTTCCGAAGTGGCCCTTTTGAACATCGTGATGGCCGCCTCGACGTCTTTGAGATCGAGGAAGATGAGCCCCAGCGAGTTTAACACCTTGGCATCGCGGGGACTGGCTTCGTGGGCCTCATAGAGTTTGATGAGCGCTGCGTTGTGATCGCCGCAGGCTCTCAGTGAGAGACCATAGAGGTGAAGGAAGTCCGGCGTGCGCACATCTTGGGCGTAGAGTGTATCGCAGAAGGGCTTGGCATCTTGCAGTCGGTTTTGCTTGAAGAGCGCCTGGATGCGTTTGAGGGTTTTGCGTAGCTCGGTCCTGCTCGGGCGGGGTAACGGGGCTATTTTTTTCATTTGTCTCAAATGGATAACAGGTGTGGCCATCCGAGGCTCTGGCCACCGATGTGCGCCCAAAACCGCAGCGAAATCATGCTTGCAAAAGGGTTAACGGCCTAAGCTTGCGCGTGCCTTACGCGCCGAAGGTGGTCGTAAACTCGTGACACCCCGTATCCACGCCGTTCCGTTGAAGTTGGATCTACGTTCCGAACACTGTTCAAAAAATTGAAGATTGGAGTTTCCATATCGCAATAATGCGGGTTTGAAACCGGGATCGACAGAGCGGCACAAATTGAAACTTTTAAGAAAATTTTCTGAGCGCCATTGGTATTGATCTTGAATTTTGGAAGCTAAATCCACGGCGTTGGACGCTTTCAAAGATGGATTTGCGCTCTTGCTCCACAACCAACATAGATCGGACCCTGTTTCGACCGACTTCATGTCGGCCTATTTCGCAGCATCCCGCAGATGGTGCGGTGCCGAGCAATTGATATGCTCGGTGTGGAGGCAGTTTGACACAAGCTCGGTACCTTATTGTTGCGCAATGAGTGGTTCGCCTTTCGCAACGCCAAAACGCGGTCAGATAGTTCAGCGCGTCCTGCGATGCTGCGCGCACTGATTTTAATTTTGCGATCCGCATGACGAACATTGGCTTTAACAAAATATTCTGGGTGCTTGTCGCCTTTCTTCTTCTGTCGGGCGGCACGATCTACCATTTGGTCCAGACTCACTCCACAGAAGTCAGGCTCAATATTCTGTTAGAATCGGCGCGCTCAAATGCGCATCTGATTACCACAATTCAAAACTTCTATTCCAAAGAGGTGGTTGCCCGTGTGCGTGACGTAGACGCTGTTAAGGTGGGCCACGATTTCCGGAATGCTTCGGCGACCATACCTCTGCCGGCAACTCTGATGATTGAGCTTTCTAACGAGTTCAAGGCAAGCGGTGCGCAGTCCAGTTTCCGTTTAATCAGCGATTACCCATTTCCCTCGCGACAGTCCCGAACCCTTTCGGCCTTTGATAGAGACGCGTTGGCGGCTTTGGTGACGCAGAATCAAAATGAGTTCTATGCTGACACTGAGCAGGACGGACAGGCTCAATTTAACTACGCCACCCCGATCGTGATGAGCCAATCGTGCGTTGCCTGCCACAACCGACGCGGCGATTCACCGAAGCGCGACTGGAAGGTGGGCGATGTGCGTGGGGCGCTGGTGGTGAGCCACTCCGGCGCGGTGCGGGCGGGGATCATGCCCGGCAGCTTGAAGCAGATTTCACTGCTGCTCGTTTTGGTGTTCCTCATGACCACCGCTTTGCTGGCGCAGCTCATTTTGCGTTACCGCAAGGTTCACCGTGAAGTGCAGGACCTGGCCGTCTCCGCTGTTGAGCAGAACGAAGCCCTGGAGAAAGCACGTCAAGCTGCTCAGGCAAGTGAGGCTAGGCTGACGGATGCGATCGAAGCGCTACCGGACGGCTTCGTTCTTTACGACAAAGACGATCGGCTGGTGGTGAGCAATGAGAAATACCGACAAATTTACCGGGCCAGCTCCGACTACATCAAACCGGGTGTAACGTTTGAAGAGATTATCCGAAAAGGCGCCGAAGCCGGTCAATACGACATCCCCGATGGCAATATTGAAGGCTGGGTAGCCGAACGGCTGAGGGCCCACCGGGCCAAGAGCGGCATGGTGGAGCAGCATCTGGGCAACGGCCATTGGCTGCGCATCATTGAACGCGGCACCAATGACGGCGGAACTGTCGGCTTCCGGGTGGACATATCCGAATTGAAGGCTCGTGAGCACACCTTGCGGCGCAGTGAAGAGCAGCTCAAGACCACCGTGAGATCGGCCCTGGATGCCATCATTGTCATTGATGAAAAGGCCGAGATCATCGAGTTCAACCCGGCCGCCGAACAGATCTTCGGGTTTTCACGTGCCGACGTGGTGGGCAAACTCATGGCCGATTACATTGTGCCGGAGCGCTACCGCGAAGCACACGCGGCCGGCATTCAACGGCTGCTGGATACCGGTAGAGGGCCGCTGCTGGGCCAGCGCATTGAGATTGAGGCGCTACACGCTGAGGGCCATGAGTTCATGATGGAACTGGCGATCCAGCAAGCCGAGGGCCCGGACGGTCCAATCTTCATTGGCTATGCCCGCGACGTTACCGAGCAGAAGGCAGCCCAGGAACAAATTCTGCTAGAAAAAGATCGTGCCGAAGTGGCCAACCGGGCGAAAGCGAGCTTCCTGGCCATGATGAGCCACGAAATCCGCACACCGCTCAATGGGGTCTTGGGAATACTTGGGTTGTTGCGCGATGAGCCCAGCAAACAGGAGCAACAAAAACTCATCCGCACGGCGCGGGTTTCGGGCAAAGCCCTGCTGACCATCATCAATGACATCCTGGACTTTTCGAAGCTTGAGGCCGGACGGCTGGACTTGGATTCAGAGGTCTTTCTGATTGATCCGCTGGTGAACGGCGTTGAAAGTCTGGTGGCACACCGGGCGAAAGAGAATGGGGTGAGTTTATCCTTCTCCATCGATGATGATGTGCCGAGCGCCCTGTCAGGCGATGCCGGCAGGATCAGACAGATTCTCTTGAACCTGTGCTGGAACGCCATCAAGTTTTCCGAGGGGGGCACCGTAAGGGTCTCCGTCATGCAGATCTCAACCAATGGTGACCGTGCCAATCTCAGATTCACCGTTAAAGACGATGGTATCGGTATCGCTGAAGAACATCACGATGCGCTGTTCGCCGAGTTCTCAATGCTGGATGCCTCTTACTCGCGCAAGTTTGGCGGTACTGGGCTTGGCCTGGCCATTTCCAAGTCGCTTGTCCAGAACATGGGCGGTGAGATCGACTTCAACAGCACTCTGAGCAAAGGCAGCACGTTCTGGTTCGACCTGCCACTGGATATTGCCGAAGCTGAAGATGCGATCTCCGATAATGAGCTGGACAAAGAGGAAGATGCCCCTGCCGTCAGCGATTTCCGCATTCTGTTGGCTGAGGACAACACCACAAACCAATTGGTCATAGGCAACATGTTGGAGCGTTTGGGCTGCCTCGTGGATATGGTCAGCAACGGTCTTGAGGCGGTGGATGCGGTACAGAGCCGGCCGTATGACATTGTGTTGATGGATGTGTCCATGCCGGAAATGGATGGCTTGGAGGCCACAAAGCAGATTCGCAAACTGGCGGGCAAGGTAGCCCAAATCCCGATCATCGCGCTCACCGCCTATGCTCTGGACGAAGACCGGCAAACCGCCTTTGCTGCGGGAATGGACGAGTTTGTGTCCAAGCCCGTATCGCGCATTGAACTTGCCCGGGCGATCGCCCGCCAGGGCGAGGCGAGCAGAAACGGCACGGCTCCTGAGCGGTCTGATCCGGAGAGAGCTCACTATTTCGACATGAGCGTGTTCAATGCCGTGGTGGGCGGCATGGGGGCCGAGACCCGCGACAAGGCCTTGGCGGCGTTCTCCAGTGAATTGGGCGCATATGGCGAACGGGTGGCGCAGGCCACCGAGACGGGTGATCTGGAGGATCTTGAAAAGGTCAGCCATTTGATCAAAGGCATAGCCGGTACATTTGGTGCCGGCGCGCTGCAGCAAGTGGCCACACGGGTCAACGACCATGCCCGCGGCAACAAGCCGGAGAGGGCCTTCGCCCAGGCAAAAGATTTAAGCAAGCTCTGTGCGCTAACACTTGAGGCGCTAACAGCAATGAACACGCTCGTTAGCTGATGCGGTCGTAAACTTTTCTGAGAGATCTGGGATGTCCATCTCAAAACAAAATGTGTTGCTTGTGGAAGACGCCGTCTCGCTGGCGGTGGTCTATAAGGATTGGCTGGAGCGCGCCGGCTTTAGCGTCGACCATGTGGAAACCGGCAAGGCGGCGCTGGAGGCGCTGGCACAAGGGCGCCACCGGGCCATGCTGCTGGACCTGAACCTTCCGGACATGAGCGGAATGGACATTCTGAACCGCGTTTCAGAGCAGCAGATCTCCATTACCGTTGTGGTGGTGACCTCCAGCGGCTCCATCAAAACAGCGGTGGATGCCATGCGGGCAGGCGCCTACGACTTTATCGTCAAGCCGCCCGCCGAAGAGCGCATGGTCACCACCATTCGCAACGCGTGTGAACGCGAGCAGCTGCATCAGGCCATCGCGGAAATCCGCAACGATTTCAACGACGGCAATTTTCATGGTTTCATCGGCAAGGCGCCAACCATGCTGGCTGTCTTCAAGATGATTGAGAATGTCGCCCGCTCCAAGGCGACCGTGTTCATTACGGGCGAGAGCGGCACGGGTAAGGAAGTGTGCGCCGAAGCCATTCACACTGCCGGTCCCCGTGCTGGCCGACCGTTTGTGCCGCTGAACTGCGCGGCAATCCCCCGCGATCTAATCGAATCGGAGATTTTCGGTCACGTGAAGGGTGCCTTCACAGGCGCTACTGGAGACCGGGAGGGCGCTGCGGCCGCTGCAAATGGTGGGACGTTGTTCCTCGACGAGATTTGCGAGATGGACATCGAGTTGCAAACCAAACTCCTGCGCTTCTTGCAGACCGGCACGGTCCAACGTGTGGGCAGCGATTCCGTGACGACGGTGGATGTGCGCGTGGTGTGCGCCACCAACAAAGATCCGCTTGAAGAGGTTGAGCAAGGCCGGTTCCGAGAAGATCTCTACTACCGGCTTCATGTTCTGCCCATCCATCTGCCGCCCTTACGCGAGCGGG
>JBCDDQ010000025.1:0-25320 GCA_039180225.1 Pseudomonadota bacterium | reverse complement strand
GGGCAGATAGGCAATGACGCTCTCGTTTGAGTCCAGCTTGTCAAAGCCGTTGGCCACCTTGGCGGCCCAAACCACGCTGCGCATGGTGAGCACTACGCCCTTTGGCGTGCCCGTGGTGCCGGAAGTGTAGAGAATGATCGCAGTATCGTCCGGTGAGCCGTTGGCGATTTGCTCCAGCCAGGCGCTTTCAGCGTTTGCATCGTTCTTCAGCTTTTCACGCCCGAGCTGTTGAACGTCATCAATCGGGCGAACGCCATCCACCTCGTACTTTGCCATACCACGATCATCGTCATAGATGATGTTCTTGACGTCTTTATAGGTCTCGCGGATCTCAAGAACCTTATCCACCTGCTCCTGGTTCTCCACCACAGCAGCGGTCACGCCTGCATGCTTCAAGACGAACGTCATCTCTTCAGCAACGGAATCCTGATAGACCGGGATCGGCACCCCACCCAGAGCCTGAATCGCGCAGATTGACCAATAGAGCCGCGGGCGGTTGTCCCCCACGATCGCCACCTTATCGCCCGGGCCAATACCCAACTCTGATAAACCGACGGAGAACGCCCTGATCTCGTCCAGCACCTGGTCCCAGTTCCAGGTTTGCCAGATGCCCAAGCTCTTTTCACGGATAGCAGGCTTGCCGGCGAACTTCTTGGCGTTGCGCAACAGCAGCTTTGGAAAGGTATCTTCGGCCTGCGCGGCCTCAGCCCCAGTGGTCACAACTCAATCCCTCCCTCGTCGCCCGGCCTTTATCCTCTCAGCCGGTGCGGCACCTCAACTTACGTGAGCTGCGTGATACAATTTTTATTGTTATTGGCGCAAGCTTGTATCACGTTTCCCGCGCATCTCATCCCATAAGATGGATGAGACCCGCGCTGTTTTAGCGATACGTGGACCGGTTGCACAGAGTTTTTTGGCCGCAGACACCAATTCGTGTAACGCCTTGAAGCCTATTCGGCGGCCAGGGCTGCTGGGGCAGAGGTGCGGCCGGCCTCGTATGCGGCGAGCAACTCGGCTTCTCTGGCCTGGGCTTCTTCCATATGGCGTTCCTTCACATGGCCGTAGCCGCGAATGTGCTCCGGCATCGCGGCGATCTCCGCGGCCAGATCCAGATTGGCCACAGATAGCTTGCCCAAGACCCGCGCCACGGTGGCTTCATAGTCCTTGATCAGTTGGCGCTCCTGCTTGCGCTCGGCAGTGTAGCCAAAGATATCGAGGGCGGTGCCGCGCAGTCCTTTGAACCTCGCCAACCATTCGAAGGCCGTGAGGACCCAGGGTCCATATTCTTTCTTGATCAGATGTCCGGTTTCAGGGTCCGTGCGGCTGAACAGCGGCGGTGCAAGATGCAGCTTCAGAGTGTAGTCGCCTTTGAATTGAGCCTTCACTTGGTCGGCAAAACCACCGTCAGTGTAAAGCCGTGCCACTTCGTATTCGTCCTTATAGGCCATCAGTTTGAAGTAATAGCGCGCAACCGCCGTGGACAGAACGTTTGATCGCGGACTGATGCTCTCTTCCACCGATTGCACGTTGTTCACCAGCTTGCGGTAGCGCTCGCCATAGGCCGCGTTCTGGTAGGCCGTAAGGAATTCAACGCGCCGGTTTACCATCTCTTCCAGTGTTTGGGAAAGCTGGTGAGTCTCGCCAATCGGTGTTGGGCGGGCATCGTCAGCGCGGCCGATGATCTTCTCCACCGCGGCCAGATCGTGGGCTGCACGCCGGCCCCATTCGAAAGCCTTCAGGTTCATTTCGACAGCCACATTGTTCAGCGTGATGGCCCGCTCGATCGCGTCTGCAGAGACCGGAATCAGCCCCTTTTGCCAGGCATAGCCCAGGGTGAAGAGGTTTGAAGCGATGCTGTCGCCCATCAGCGCCGTGGCGATCTTGGTGGCATTGATCAGATCGGTGCGGCCCGCGCCCATGCGCGCCTGAATGGCCAAGCGCAGCTTGTCGCCGGGCAGCTCGTAGTCCGCATCGTTGGTGAACATGGCCGGCATGGTTTCATAGTCGTTCACCACAGCGAACGTCTTGCCTTCGCCGGCCGCAGCAAGATTGTGTTCGGCTGCAGAGGTTACCAGATCGCAGCCAAGCAGAAGATTTGCTCCACCGGCGGAGACGCGGATGGTCGAGATGTCTTCCTGGCGTTCTGCGATCTTCAGGTGCGAGACAACCGCCCCGTTCTTTTGCGAGAGACCGGCCATGTCGATGATACCGGCGCCCTTGCCCTCCAGGTTGGCCGCCATGGCAATGATCTGCCCCACGGTAACAACACCGGTGCCGCCAATGCCGGTGACCAATATCGACCAAGCGCCCTCAAGGCTGGGCAGTTCAGGCTCTGGCAGTGCTTCAAACACCGGCACTTCAATGGTCTTCTTCTGCTCCTGACCTTTGATAAGCTCGCCGCCTTCCACACTCACAAAGCTGGGGCAGAAACCATTGACGCACGAGTAATCCTTATTGCACGAGGACTGGTCGATTTTGCGTTTGCGGCCAAACTCGGTTTCAACCGGAGCGATGGCCACACAGTTGGATTTCACACCGCAGTCGCCGCAGCCTTCGCAGACCAGCTCGTTGATCATGATCCGCTTTGCCGGGTCAGGGAACGTGCCGCGCTTGCGCCGCCTGCGTTTCTCCGCCGCACAGGTTTGATCGTAGATGAGGATCGTCAGCCCCTCTTCTTCCATCAGCTCGCGCTGAACTTTGCCCAGCTCGCGCCTGTGGTGGATGGTTGTGTGGGGCGGGAAGCCCGTGCTGGCGGGATACTTGTCCGGTTCATCGGTCACCACCACGATGCGCCGGGCCCCTTCCGCAGAAACCTGCCGGGCGATTTCCCCAACGGTCAGTCCGCCTTCGTGGGGCTGGCCACCGGTCATGGCCACTGCATCGTTGTAGAGGATCTTGTAGGTGATGTTTACGCCTGCTGCCGCAGCCGCGCGGATGGCCAGGATACCTGAATGGTTGTAGGTGCCATCGCCAATGTTCTGGAATATGTGCTTGCGTGTTGAAAACGGTGCCTCGCCGATCCAGTTGGCGCCTTCGGCTCCCATATGAGTGGAGCCTTCGGTTCTGCGTTCAGGCACGAATTGCGCCATCCAATGACAACCGATACCCGCGTATGCACGACCACCTTCGGGTACGACGGTGGAAGAGTTGTGCGGGCATCCGGCACAGAAGTAGGGAATGCGCGTTGCCGCTTCCTTCAGGTTCGAAACAGACCGCTGAGCCGCTTTCAGGCGCTCCACTTCCTGGGCAATCTTATCGTTTTTCTGGCGTCCGCATATGCGTTCCCCGACGGCGACTGCAATTTCGTTGGGATCGAGGGTGCCGAATGCGCGGAACAGATGCTCATCGTTCTCGTCTCTCTTACCGATAATCACCGGCACCCGGTGGCGGCCAAACAGCTGTTCTTTAATCTGCGTTTCGATCAGCGAGCGCTTTTCTTCCACGACGATAACAAGATCCAGGCCCTTGACAAACTCTTCGATAATCTCCGGCTCAAGCGGCCAGACCATGCCAATCTTCAAAACGCGAATGCCGAGCTTGGAAGACGCAACCTCATCAATGCCAAGCTCATCAAGTGCCTGACGCACGTCCAGATAGGACTTGCCCGTGGTGGCGATGCCGATTCGGGGCACGCGTCCCCCAGAGAGCGCGATTTGGTTCAGATTATTGGCCCGGGCAAAGGCCGTGGCCGCAAAGCGCTTATGGGTGTGGGTGCGCTCTTCCTGCTCGTGCCGGTCGTCCCAGGAGCGGATGTTGAGCCCACCTTCAGGCATCTCGAAATCGGTGGGGATATTGACCTTAATGCGATCCAGGCTGCCATCGACAATTGCGGTGGATTCCACATTGTCGTGCACACACTTGATGCCCACCCAGCAGCCCGAATAGCGCGACAGGGCAAACCCGAGGATGCCATAATCGAGGATCTCCTGCACACCTGACGGGTTAAGCACAGGCATCATGGCGTCCATCAGGGCAAACTCGCTCTGATGGGGCACGGTGGAGCTTTCCGCAGCGTGGTCATCGCCCATCATCACCAGAACGCCGCCCAGCGGAGATGTGCCGGCGGCATTGGCGTGGCGGAAAACATCGCCGCAGCGGTCAACACCCGGGCCTTTGCCATACCAGATGGAGAAGACGCCATCATACGCGCCCTCGCCGCGCATCTGGGCCTGCTGGGCCCCCCAGATCGCGGTGGCGGCCAGGTCTTCGTTGAGACCGGCCTGGAAAGTCACATTATGGGGATCGAGAAACTTGCCTGCGCGCATGAACTGCTGATCAACACCGCCCAGGGGCGAGCCGCGGTAGCCCGTCACGTAGCCTGCCGTATTGTGGCCCGCCGCGCGGTCACGCTCTGACTGCATCATGGTGAGACGCACCAGAGCCTGGACGCCACTGGTCAGAATGCGCGTTTTGGTGAGATCATACTTGTCGTCGATCTTAACGTCTTGAAGTCCCATGGAATATGGCGCCTTCCTTGGAGTTCAAAGAAATTAGGTAAGCATTACTTACATATTTTGCGGCGAAAGGTCAAATCACGCCTGCGCGAACTCATCGCCTGAGGTGGGGAAGGCTAGCGCGTTTCGAAAAGAGTGTCTCAGGAAATCGCGCAGGCCTGCCCAGAGTTTCCACATGGTGAGGCGACTATTGGAACAAATAGATCGGGCTGGTCCAGGCTCTGTGGCCGTCAATCTGCTGGACGCGTACATAGAGCCGTGTGTCGCCCTCGCTCCGAACCGGGCATACCACCTTGAACTCTGCTTTGCAGTTCTCCAGGGCGTCAGGTAGGCGCTGAACGGCGAATCTCCGCTCAAGCGCCTCAGCGTGAGTGATGGTTTCTTCAACGCCGATATTGGCAACGTTCAAAGTTTCATGGCCGTGTGGCGTGGTGATGGTGATCTCCCCGGCGTCCGCCGCCTCCAGCCAGAGATCGATGCCGCAATAGTTTCCGGACGTCACCGCTTTCCAGGAGACGCTGTGGTCATCTTGGCTTTGAATACCCCGGTCCAGGTTCCAATTGTTGAACATCTGCGCATTAAAGATCTTATTGCCTTCAATCTGCAGTTCGCCGTCCCAGGTGGTGGTGCGCGAGCGGCCACGGTATTCGGCGCCGGAGAAGGTCAGCCGGATCCGTGCGCCCAGGTCATCATGACCATAGGCGCGGTGCGTGATCAGATGCTCGGTGCCGTCGTAAACATCGACCTTCTCGATGGGGGCCGATCCGATCACCTGGACGGTGAGTTCAACTTCATCATCGATGATCTGCGCAATGTCGCCCACCAGCAGTTCACTCACCTCTGCGCTGGCCGGATTGTCGAACTCGGCCGGATCACGTTCAAAGCGCTTGGCGCCGCCTGCCGGCAGAACGCGCACGTCCAGATACATCCTGTTGCCCGTGGTGCCGTAGTGGCGGCGGGCCCTCAGCGCTTCAAAGATACCGTCGCGGCTAAGTTCGCTGGCCAAGTAACAAGTGAGGCCTCCATAGGCGCCAAAGAAGCTCGCGCCAGGGAAGCTTGCCCCCACCCGGCCTTTGTGGCCATCGGAATTACAGACCACGCCCACACGGTAATTTTTGGAAAACGCATCATGCAGCAACCATTCAAAGGTGCCCCAGGAAGAGTGCACCTCAACTGAGGCCTCCAACTTGCCGTCATGCGCGTAGGTGATGTTGGCATAGCGTCCCCCGCAATGCGCCCAGCACACGCAGTCTTCGTCCTTCAGATGCGCAAACAGGTCATGGGCATTGTGGCCGTCGGTGTGCTCATCCGACAGATCGAGGATCTGGGCATGGGACGAGCGATACATCGGCCGGCCCTCATGGCGGTAGAAGACGTTGCGATCCCCGCCGATGGCGGTGTTGGCACTCCACTCATATCCGGGGATGGCAACGAAGCGCCCCGGCTCATCCAGCCGGGCGGTCAGAGCATTGAGGTCAGTCCAGAATTCCTGTGTCATCTGGAAGTCATTGCCTTGATGGGAACAGGCATCCAGGAAGGCACGGTCGCGGCCGAACAGAAAGTACTCCTCGGCCGAGTTGGTGCCCAGGGTCTCGTTTGACTGGCCGTGCAGATCGCCCCAGAAGTGCAGCCAGGCCGGGGTGTCCTGAACGCTCAGTGTATTCGTTCGGCAAAGTTCGGTTCCAGCCTCATCCAGCACCTGGATGAGCACCTCGCTTGGTTCAGTGAGTTTCAGGTCCTCCAGCACAAGGGCGAACGCACCTTGGACAAATTCTGCACTAGCCGGCAAGCCGTCAACTGGGCTGGAAGCAACTAGCTTCACCTGTTGGCTGACCTGGTTGCTTGGGTTTCCCCAGGCATCTTCAGCTTTGACGGAAAGCCGGAACGCATCGCCTGTTCGTTTCAACGTGGGCAGCACGGCGCGCCAGGTGACGGGCGGGCCCGGTACAATGTTGATGTGGGGACTTTCTGGCAGGGTCACATAATCGTAGGTGGCAATGGCATCCACGAACACTTTGAATTCAAATATCCGCTCGCAATAGGTTTGCACGCGCACCCCCCTTGAGCCGCCGCTCTGATCGCCGAAGCGGATGGTGATCGTGTCCCCTTCGGCCAGAAAGTGCTTCTGAATGCCGATGTAAAGCGCCCGGCTCCAGGGGCGGATGTTGCGCTTGAACTCCCAGCGCAGATCCAAAACGGCTCCGTTGGAGGCCACGGCTGTGGTGTAGCCGGGTGCAGCAGGATCATCGAACTGCACCGGCCCAAAATCGGTGGCAAACCGCATGGCGATCTTGAGCGAGCCGGTATCATCTATGCCGAATTTGCCCGCTTTATAGACCAACTCGAAGGTCTGCCAGGACCCGGCTTCAATTTCGCCCGACGGCGTGAGCGTGGCCGAGCCCATGAGCTCGGGGCGATATTCGGAATAGGGCATGGGGGCCTCTGGAACACTTTTCTTTTCTGCCATCTGCTTAGGGCAGATTGGCACCGGTTCCAAGGGCTTAGACAGAAACTACTGCGGGCGGGCGTTGATCGCGATTACGCCGGCCACCACTGCCACCAGGCCCAGAGCAACCGACCAGGCAATCTGCTCACCCAGCACCAGCGTTCCCAGCAACACACTCACCCCCACCCGCAAATAGGCCTGGCTGGCGGTGCCCATGGAGCCCAGGGTTCTGATCAAGCGGAAATAGAGCAGGAGCGCCAGGCATGAACTGATAACCGAAAGCGCAAGTGCTGCGCCGATCGATTGGGCTGATGGGCTCAATGTCCAAGGCTGGTCCACAACGAGACTAAGAGGGATCAGCACGCAAGACGCACAAATCAGCGTGCCGGATGCAGTGATGGTGTTGGGAAGATTAGAGAAGCGCTTCCCGTAGATGGCAGAGCCGGCATAGAGCAGCGCGCTGAACACCACTGCCAATTGCCCGGCAACCTGTTGTCCGAGCCCTTGGAGTGCATCAACGCCGATGATCAGCACCACGCCCGCCAAACCCAATAATGCCCCTGTCAGACGCAAGGCGTTGACCGCTTCGTGGCGGGTCCAAAGAGCTGTGATGAAGAAGACAAAGATCGGCGAGGTGGAGTTCAGAATGCCCGCCAAGCCGCTGTCGATGAACTGTTGGCCCCACGCCAACACCGCCCAGCCGCCCAGACACAAGAAAAAACACTGCACAAAAAACTGCCGCCAGGTGGCGCCATCGCGCGGCAGACTGTGTCCCCTCCATCGGGCCACCAAATAGAGCAGCAGGGCTGCCAAGCTGACCCTGAGAGCAATCAAGGTAAGCGGTGGGAGCCCCTCCAGAGCCACTTTGATGAAAAGGTATGAAGAGCCCCAAAAGAGCGCCAACAAGGCCAGTAGGAAAAATTCAAACGACCGGTTGATCTGAGCAGTTGTCATAAAGACCTTCTAGCACGGCTCACGCCAAAACAGTTCGCTACGGATCGAACCGTTTCAGCGCGAATCCGCGCCAGGAAGCGGAAATGACTGTCGCAGGCGGCGGCAAGACCAGCGGCCCACCAGACAGTCAGACCTGGTCCATGAAACGCTTGAACGCGTCAGGGGGAACCTCGCCCTTACGATTGTATTCTGCTTCGCACAGGCGGGAGAACTCCAGCGCGCGCGAGAAAGATGCAAAAAGGCTCGCCAAACCGGCAAAAAAGGCGCCGATATGATTTTGCGCTGCAACATGCCCCGTTGATGGGCGTGCATTGGCCAAACTTGTCATTTTCTGCTCCAAGATCTTAAGAGCTCAGGGCGCGTGCCAAAAGCATGCACCCGCTAATGGGATGAACTATCGCGCGCTTCCCGCAAGGGTCTGCGGCCGGTTGAAGATGCCAGCTACTGCGCTGAAAACACGAGGCAAAATCCCACCAAAAATCCGCGCCATCTCTTTTGCGCGCAGTTTTTTGGCCTCTCTGATGTAGTGGTCGTTCAGTCGAGACACATCGGCTGCGGTCAAGTGTTCAATGTCTGTCATCGGTATGCTCCTTTTGTTTGTGGGATGCCACCGAGCGTTTCCTCAGCAATGCATGATTGCTGCATTGCAATATAAGGAGCTTTCGGGAAATGAGTACCGTTGACCAGCGCACATCACCTATGCGCTGAGCGAATGGCTGGCTAACAGAGGGTTAACGTGAACCGGCAGCTTACTGCGGACACAAAACGGCGCCGAACTGATCCAAAACCTCATCAAACGCCGTGAGCAGGGCTGCATCATCCTCATCGGTAAGCTCCAGGGAGAGGCTCATGTACCCTCTGCGCGCAAAATAGAGTCCGCGCTTCAGCATCTCCAGATGGAACAAGGCGTAGGCTTCCGGGCGCGTGAGCTTGGTCTGCTCGGGCGTGCGCACCTCTTGGTTGTGGAAGTGAAAGCACATGATGGTTCCAGCTCCCGTCACCTGGGCTGCCAAGCCATGCCGCGCGATGGCGGCGTTGAGCTCGGCGCGCAATCTGTTACCGCGCTCGGTGTGGGCAACAGCGCGCTCAGGGGTGTAGATCTCGCGCAAGCCCGTGAGGCCGGCCGCCATGGAGGTGACGTTGTTGTTGAAGGTACCGGCATGGGGCAGCGCATTCGGGTCGTAGGGGTCAAAGCGGCGCATGATCTCGCGTTGCCCCCCGAAGGCGCCGAAGGAGAAGCCGCCACCCAGATACTTGCCGAAGGTGGACATGTGCGGCGTCACACCGGTTTCGCCCTGATGGCCGCCGGCGCCATTGCGCGAGGTCATCACCTCATCGAAGATGAGCACGATATCGTGGCGCTCGGCATAGGCCTTGAGACCGGCCAGGAAGGCCGTATCAGCAACGATCGCCCCTCCCCCGCCCATCATGGGTTCGATCAAGATGGCTGCAATCTCGCCTTCATCGCCTTCTGCGGCAGCCATGGTGACATCAAGATCGTTGTAGGTGCCGGTGACAAAATCGAACGGTGCATTGGAGCGGGTGGCGTAGTCGGCCATATAAAGCACACCGCCATGGTAGCCGCCGTCGAACACCAGAACCTTGTCGCGCCCGGTGTGGGCGCGTGCCGCCGCCAGGGCCATGAGATTGGCCTCCGTACCGGAATTTGTGAAGCGCACAAGCTCTAGTGAGGGGAAGCGGGCACACATAAGTTCGGCCAGTTCCACCTCATACGTGTTGGGCCCACCCAATACCGTGCCGTCCGCAATGGCCTGCTGGGCAGCGGCCATGATGGGTGCAGAGCTGTGGCCATAGAGGCCGGCAGAGTACTCGCCCAGATAGTCCAGGTAGTGGAGACCGTCCGCGTCGGTCACCCACTGGTCCTTTCCACCCATGAAGCGCAGGGGATAAGGGGTAAAGTGCAAGACCGTACGGGTATTACCGCCGGGCAGCCCGCCCGACGCGCGTTCTTGCCAGGCCGCGCTGTTCGGGGTGCGGGCGCTGTACTCTGCTTCCGCTGCTTCCAGCGCCTCAGAGAGCTGATCGTTGCGAAGGTGCTGATCCATGGTCATCTCCCGCTGCGGATGGGGAAGGTTAGGCCGCCGGCGCCCCGCCCGCAACCACAGAAGCACTGCGTCTGGGCATGAACACGGCGAGAATTGTGGCGATCAGCGAAAACCCGCTGGCCAGCAGAAACGCATTGGCCAGGTGGCTCTCTCCGGCAAGACCCGCCAGTAAAGCAGCGGAGGCGGCAAAGCCGTCCATGAAAGCGAAGGCGAGCCCCAAGCTCGTACCTTCCCGATTGCCTGCATGGTCCACCGCCGCCGCCAGAAGCACAGCGCGGATCGCCACGCCCACGATCAACGCCACCCCTAAGCCAATCAAGGTGATCACAATGGAGCTGGACAACCAAGCCACAAGCGCAGCCACACAAGCAATGGCATTTCCGCCAACGGAAATGGGTTTGCGGCCGATCTGGTCTGAGAGCTTACCCATGCCCGGTTGGCCCAATGCGCCAAACAACATCATCACGGCCATCACAATCGCTGTGTCCTGCCACCCGAACTGGTGATGGTCTTTCAGGTAAAGCGGCATCATCGTGATGATGGCAAACAGCGCCATGTTGTAGACCGTGAATAGGGCAATAACGCGCATACCGGCCTTGGTGGCCCAGACCTGCCAGATCTCCGCGAAATCTGCCCGGGTGGGCCGGGAGTTCACATGGCGCGGAACCTTTGGCGCGATGAACAGAAACACCATACCCATCAGCAATGTGGGGATCACCAGAACCTGGATCGCCACACGCCAATCCCACCAGGCCAAAAGCAGACCCACTATCGGCAAGGCCACCACCTCAGACAGGTGCCCGCCAATGGCGTGAACCCCGAGCGCATAGGCCCGCCGGGCTTTATGGATCTGCGCCAGGACGCCGGTGGCAATGGGGTGCCAGGCCGCATCCCCCATGCCCGCGACGGCAATCAGGACCGCAAAGAGCCAGAAACTGTCGGTGAAGGAGGCCACGAAATAACCCGCTGCGACCCAAAAGAACGTGATTGTCAGCAGGATGCCGCGGTTGGCCACATGATCCGCCAGAAGCCCCGCAGGGAAATAGGCAAGCGATGAGCCCAAAGAGTGGATCATGAACAAGAGGCCGATTTCGGCCGGCGTCAGGCCCATGGCCGTGCCGAAGGCCGGGATGATGAGATACATCGCGATGGGCACCAAATCGTTGGCGCAATGGCCTACCGAAAAGGGAATGAGAAGGTTGGGTTGCATCTGCCGCTCAATTCGCCTGAGTGCCATTTTCAACTATTACAGCAATTGCAGCGGGCCACCAGCACCGATCGCGCATAGCTGCATTGCATTAAAACCCCTTGCGAATTCACAAGGGCCGGGAACTGATGAACCTCATCTACCCCAAGGCTCAAACCGGGATGGAATAGAGGATGAAATCGGAGCGGGGCTGATAGGTGTCGTATAGCTGTCTGGCGGGATAATTGAACTCCTGGGTAAGCCAGCGCACGTTGGTAAGGCCTTTGGCCCGCGCCTCAGAAACCACATGGTCGATCAGGGCCCTACCCGCCCCGGACCCGCGTACCTCAGGACGCACATACAGATCACTCAGATAACAGACCATGCCGCCGCCGAGTGAACGGTGCATCAGCTGGTACTGGGTGAAGCCGATCACCGTGCCTTCGTTGGCAAGCGCCACATCGCACCAAAAGTCGTTATCCTCGTCGAAGATCCATTCCCAAACAGTGTCGAAGCCACCTTCGGGAACGCTTGTCTTGTAAAAATTGGCATAGGCCTCAAACAGCTCTTCCCAAACGCTGCGATCCAGTTGGGTTAAGGGTCTGATGGTGACGGACATGGTATGCGTATCCTCTTTTGGTGGCGATCTTAGCGCACCTGGTGAGGAGCGCCCATGTCCAATTCCCAAACCTGTCACCAGTCCACTGCCAAAGCGCGAATGCAGCTTGCACCGCGCCGGTCAGAAGCGGCAGGATGGCGGACATGACCTATGAAGAATACAACGCCTTTTGCGGCAGTCTCCCGGCCACGACGCACGTGGTGCAATGGGGCGGTGCGCATGTATGGAAGGTCGGGGGCAAGGTGTTTGCCATTGGCGGCTGGGCAGACGGGGCGCCAGCCTACACCTTCAAGGTGAGCGACATTGGCTATGAGGTGCTGCGCAACGAACCGGGCTTGCGCCCGGCACCTTATCTCGCTTCACGGGGCATGAAGTGGATCCAGCACTACGCAGAGCCCGGACTGAACGATGAGGAATTGAAGGACTATATCCTGCAGTCGCACAAGATTGTCTCACGCGGGCTGACCAAAAAGCTGCAGAAAGAGCTGGGGCTTAATCAGGACTAGAGGTGCTGTCAGGCATTGAGAGCGGCAGCCGCGGCAATACGCTTGGGCGGCCGCACCAGCCGGCGCAGCGTGCCGCGCGGCTGAACCCTGAAGACGGCAAGTACATCGCCTGAATGGGTGATCGAGGCATACTCCTGACCCTTATGGCTGTGGTGCCACATGGTGGCATCGTCGGGCAGATAGCTCTGGTGCTTGAGGAAAAGGGCTTTGGATTTTTGGGCGAGCCTGTCACCCGACTTTGCTGTGTTGACCGGTTCGGCAAGGGTTTTTTGCTGTTTGGGATCATGCTCAAACACTGGCGAGTGCGCGGTCAGCGCATGATCGGCCATCACGCCGCTGATCGGATCGGGTCCGAAAAACGCATGTTCCAAAACCTGCCGCACCACAGCGCTCGCCGGCATGTTCCACTCCGATGCACTGTCTTCAATGGCCTTTCGCAGCTTTGGTCCTGCGCGAAAGGACATTTGCGTTCTGTTCGTATTGTCCATCTCTTGACCTCCCTGGATGTTGAGATGCCGGCTGATATGGCAGCGCCGACCATCGCCTCTCCCCACACTTTATCGGCAGTGTTTGGCGCAATTTGGCCCTTCAGGGGCTCACGCGCGGAGAGGACGGGAACCAAGTTTACCTTACCACAAACGGAGACCGGCCTCCAGATGGCGGCAGTACTGCCCGATCGGAACTAGGTTCTTCTGCGATCTCGCCGAGCCCGGTCCACTTGCCGGGCGAGCTCGACCATCTTCCGACGCTCTTCAACCCTTGGTGGGAATGTTTCATCTGCCAACTGTTTGCCCGCAACTTCGAGCATGGCCGCAACCGACACACCGTTTTGATCACAAAAGTTGCGCCAACCCGATGCCGATTCAGGTGAAACTTTGGCGCTGATTGTCACCCTCAACTTCTCTGTTTCTTTCATGATCAAGGCTGTCCCATCCAACTCATGATTGTAGAATCAAACTATAATCGCAGACGCACGTTGACAATTCAACTAACTGCTACTAGTAGCAGCTATCTGCATATAGTGTGAATTTTGACTGGATTTTTGCGAGGGCACGTATTGACGTGTTCATTCTGAAAAGAGTGAACGTGGTGGGGCAGGAAGTTTGGGGGAGATAACGATGTCACGCGACGGCCAAAGAGAGAACGGTTCAGGTCAAATGAACGACCTTCGGGAGATTCTGCGATCACTCGAGCAAGCACACAGTCGAGCTGAGAAGATCAACCTGAAGTTCTTGAGCTATCTCATCGACATGGCCATGATCGAAGTTCGTACGCTCTTGAACGCGGCAAAAAACGGATAGTTTCCCGCAAAACCCACGCAGACACACTTCGGACTCACTTCGACGCGAGCTTCTGGCATGATGAGCGGGAAGACGACGGGAAACATGTTTGGGTCTCAGATGCCAATTCAAAACCGCCTTGCATTTGGAAAATTCAGTGGACATGCCGCATCATTCTTGCTGATCCTGGGCATGACCACGAACATGTCGCTCGCAGCCGGCGGCATCACTTGCGCCTCAAAAGACGGGCGGGCTGAGCTCTCGGTCAGCATGGCGAGATTACCCATCTATACGCCATCCGCCATCACTGCCCGGCTGGGCAAGACGCGTTGGGCCAGCGTTCCCCAATTCGGGGAAACTGAGCTCGGTTCCAGCCAGGGGATGATCGAGCAGGACAAATTCTCCGCCGATTTTGCCGACAAAGACATCAGTAAGATCATCATCTCGCTCAGAGTGCCCTCTTTGGCGGCAGGTGAAGAGGACGGCGTTCCCGCCACACTCACATTCGAGGATGGCGTTCCGCGCGCAGTGATCTGTCAGTTCGAGTAACCCCGACGCCGGGGACGGTCACACCGAAGTGACGTGCCAAGCCACCCTATCTTGTACTATTCAGTACAAGAACCCGGGAAAGCGCGTGCGCTCGCGTGCCCAACGTCAATCGCGGCCTGTTACCCGCACACAATGAGGATAAGTCATGACCACTGTGTCTGTTCCGAAAGAGGCTTTGACATGGTCGCTGTTTGGTTTGCGGCTTGGGGTTTTCCTGGTCATGGCTATGTGGACCCTGAACAAGTTTGTCAATCCGACAGGCACAGCCGCCGTCTTTCAGGGATTCTACGGCATCTCGGGCCTCAGCGAGATTGCGTCCTTTGCAATTGGCGCCCTGCAAGGGGCTGTCGTGGTTGCCTTTTTCATTGGCTTTCAAAAGCGCTGGGCGACGGCCATCGTGTTTCTCATGCACTTGGTGTCCACCCTTACGTCGATGGGTCGGTACCTTGACCCTTGGTCGAGCCCCAACCTCTTGTTTTTCGCAGCTTGGCCGATGTTGACCGCCATCATCGCGCTCTATCTGTTGCGCGATTACGACACCAAGTTCTCGCTTGAAACACCTGGTCCAAAAGGGTCTTGACGGGCTGGTCACAAGATTTGATCTGCCTTACTAGAAGGGGACACTTTCGTGAGAAGGACCGTCCCAATGAAAGAGCATGATTTCACCGCCCAGGTGGTTTGGACCGGCAATCAGGGCGAAGGCACCAAGAGCTATCGCAGCTACACGCGCAACTGGTCGGTGACGACCCCCGGCAAGCCGGAGATCCACTGTTCAAATGATCCCCTCCTCGGCGGCGATCCCAGTTTGCACAATCCTGAAGACATGCTGATCGCAACGGTCTCGGCCTGCCACATGCTGTGGTATCTGCACCTGGCCAGCGCCGCCAAGATCGTGGTCACCGGCTATGTGGACACTCCGGTCGGCACGGGCCAGTCAGAGCCCGATGGCACGGGCCGTTTTATCAAGGCGGTCCTTAAGCCGGTGATTGAAGTGGAACGCGGAACGGATCTGGAGAAGGCCGATCAAATCCACTATCAGATCCACAATCACTGTTTCATTGCCCGTTCGGTCAATTTTCCCATCACCTATGAAGCGAGCTACCGGGAAGCATGACAGAGTTTGTAATCATTGGCGGCGGGGTTTATGGCGCGGGCGTTGCCTGGTGGCTGAGCGAACAAGGTTGCGATGTACGCTTGCTGGAGGCCAGACAGATCGGCAATGGCGCGTCGGCCGGGCCCGGCCGGCGCGGTACGCGAGCCAATGGACGCGATTGGCGTGAATTGCCTTTGGTCAAAAAAGCCCACGAGATGTGGCCCTCGCTGCACGAACGTCTCGGCGTCGAGCCGTTCTTTGAGCGGCTCGGCCACCTCCTCCTGATCGAGCGTTCACGCGATATCCAGATGGCTGAGGCCATTTGCCTGTTGCAGAACCAGCATGGCACCGAGACGCATTTTCTCAGCCAAGGAGACGTGCGCGAGCGCGAGCCAGAGGTGTGTGAAGACGTGATTGCCGCGCTTTACTGCCCGCTTGACGGTGTGTCGGACCACACCGCCGTCACCAACGCGTTCGCCGCTGCCGCCCAGCGCGCCGGGGCTGAAATCAGTGAGAATGCCCCGGTTGAACGCATCGAGACCGAGGGCGGCCGCGCCTGTGCGGTGATCACCGGCGACGGTGAGCGCATTGAGGTGGGTCGGAGCTTGTTCGTGCTCTCCAATGCCGGCGTGCAAGACCTGCTGGCTGAACGCATCACGCTGCCCATATGGAGCAGGGCCTTCCAGGTGATCCTCACCGAACCTTTGGGCCACATGCCCATACGGCATTTGATCGGTCATATGAGCCGCACGCTCGCCATCAAGGAAGAGGCCGGCAACAGGGTTATGATCTCCGGCGGCTATCCGGGCAAGTGGGATCCGGCCTCGCAGACCGGCACGGCGATTGAAAGCTCCATTGAGGCCAATATGGCCGATGCGGTGGCGGTGTATGCCAGCCTAAGGGACGCCCGCTTAGAGACGGCAGACGCGGACCATCTGGAATCGGTGGCAGTGGACGACATTCCGGTGATTGACCTTGTGCCGGGCACGGACAATGCGATCTATGCGGCGGCCTGGTCTGGCCACGGTTGGGCCATCGCGCCGTCGATCACTCAGATGCTGGCCGAGTGGGGCCGCGATGGGACGCGGCCAGAACTGCTGGCCCCGTTTTCGGCAAAGCGCTTCAGCGCCTAGAAAAGCCCAATTGGAGATTTGGCCAATGTTTGACGCGCCGCGCTCTAAACCCCGCCATACTCCGTCAAGGTAGGCCCGTCTCCAATCACACGAGATTGGCGCATGTAGCGGCGGTACTTGTCGGCGTCAAAGCCGGTGCCGCGGTGGAGCAGGCAGCGGTTGTCCCAGATCACCACTTCACCCGGCTGCCAGGCGTGGGTGTAGATGTCTTCGTTGCGCGTCATGGCTTCAAGCAAGCCGTCCAAAAGCTGCCGGCTCTGCGCCTCGCCCCAGCCCACAACCCGCTCGGCATGTGAGCCCACATAGTAGTTCTTGGCACCATTACCGGGATTTGTCCGCACCAGCTTTTGTTCCACCGGCGGCAAGGACGCCGCATGAGACGGAGTAACCGCATCGGGGGCCACTTTGCTGCGGGAGAAGACGTAGCTGTGGATCACCTTCAGCCCGTCAATGCGCTGGCGTTCCTCTTCGCCCAGGCGCGCGTAGGCGGCTCTGGCGCTGGCGAACTGCGTTTCGCCCCCTGTCGCCGGCACCTCGTAGACGCACATGAGGGAAATGAAGCTGGGCACCTCGCGGAACGAACTGTCGGAGTGCCACATGTTGTTGCCGGTGGCGAATACGGTCTTGCGGTCGAGATTCCCGCGCTGATTTCCCTGATCATCAATGTTGCCGACGGTGCCGAGATACTGGATACGCCCCTCCTGGCCGAGGGTCACATGATCGGGTTCTGGCTCGCCAAACTGGCGGGTGAACGCCACCTGCTTGTCGTCATCAAAGTCCTGATCCGGGAAACAGAGCAGCGAATAGTCATCGATGGCCGCCTTGAGTTCCGCCACCACCTCATCGCTGAGATCTGTGTTCAGATCCAGCCCGGTGATCCGGGCGCCAAAATCCGGGTGCAGATTTTCGATCGTCAACATCGCTCTCACCTTGCGTGGGACCAAAAACTCATGTCAGTTCACACGCAACCGACAACAATCAAGGTCCACCCATGCCCCCACATCCGCTTGACCCACTTACACAAGAAGAAATAACGGCCGCCGTCTCGGCCATCAAGAGCCGAGGTGGACTGGATGAGAGCGCCTGGTTTGAGACGATCTCGCTGGAGGAGCCTTCAAAAGGAGAGCTGGCGGGCGGCACGGCGGAGCGCCGGGCCTATGTGTGCTGCTATGAACCATCCAGCAACCGCACCTTCAATGGCACGGTGCGCCTGAGCGATGCGACGCTCGAAGACTGGGCGCATGTGCCGGGTGTGCAGGCGCGCATTGTGCCCGATGAGTTTGCGGCCGTGGACGAGCTTGTGCGCGGTGATCCGCAATTTCAGGCTGCTCTCAAGAGCCGCGGAATCGAGGATGTCGGCGAGGTGCTGGTGGAAAGCTGGGGCGCCGGCCATTTCGGGATCGCAGAAGAAGACGGCCCACGGCTTGCCTACTGCCATTGCTGGTTGGGGAACGAGGCCGGCGACAACCCTTATGCCCGGCCTATTGCCAATCTGCATCCGGTGGTGGATCTGGCCAAGCGCAAGATCATCCGAATCGACGATTTCGGCGCGGTGCCCCTGCCACCCGATCCGGGCCCCATGAACCGGACCGAGGGCTTGCGGGACGATGTGAAGCCGTTGGAGATCACGCAGCCTGAGGGGCCCAGCTTTGAGGTGGATGGCTATCAGGTGCGCTGGCAGAACTGGCATATTCATGTGGGCTATGACTTGCGCGAAAGTCTGGTGCTGCACCAAATCGGTTATGAGCATAAGGGAAAGGTGCGGCCCATTATGCACCGCGCGTCCATGGCGGAAATGGTGGTGCCCTATGGGGACCCGCGCGGCGGCAACTACCGGCGCAATGCCTTCGACACCGGTGAGTATGGCCTCGGCCAGGCGATGGATTCCCTCGCACTCGGCTGTGATTGCCTGGGCCATATCCACTATTTCGATGTGTTCACCCACGACTGGACCGGCGCGCCCAAACTGATCAAAAATGCGGTGTGCATGCACGAGGAGGATTACGGCATCTTGTGGAAGTTCCAGTATGCTCGCGCCGGCACCTCCCGCGTGGTGCGCTCCAGGCGCCTGGTGATTTCCTCGCTCTGCACCATCGGCAACTACATTTACGGCTTCTACTACTACTTTTATCAGGACGGCACGATCGGGGTGGAGGTGAAGGCCACCGGCATCCCCTTCCCGTCTGCCATCGCGCCCGGGGAGACCTCACCGTATGGCGGCGTTGTAGGGCACGGCATTGAAAGCCATGTGCATCAGCACGTGTTCAACTTCCGTTTCGACATGGCTGTGGATGGGGTCAATAACGCTGTCCGCGAGGTGAACTTTGAGGCAGCGCCCGTAAGTGACGAGAACCCTTACGGAGCCGGCGTCACCATTACGGAGACAGCACTCAAGAGCGAACTGGACGCTCAGCGCTGCCTGGACATGGGGCGGGCGCGCTATTGGAAGGTCGTCAATCCACAAACGCACAATGCCTATGGCAAGAACACGGCCTACAAGCTGAGCCCTGGCGCCAACAGTTTGCCCATACTGCCACCGGACAGTCCGACCGGGCGGCGCGGCGCGTTTATGTATAGACATTTCTGGGCCACCCGGTATGCCGCCGATGAGAAGTATCCCGCGGGCATGTATCCCAACCAGGATCCCGGCACCGACGGGCTGGCGGCGTGGACCAAAGCGGACCGATCGCTAGAGGGCGAAGACGTTGTGGTGTGGTACACCCTCAATTTCCATCATTTGCCGCGACCGGAGGACTATCCGGTGCAGCCGGTGGTCTATGCGGACTTTCACTGGATGCCTGACGGGTTCTTCGATGAGAACCCGGCGATGGATGTGCCCCCTGGCAAGATGTAGGCGCCACGACACCGTTTGAGCGGGCGCTAGCCTTTCTTGCGCCTGACCTTCCGTGAGCGGCGAGGCTTCGTGCGCTTCTGTAAAAGGCCTAACGCCTTTTTCTTGCGCTTGCTGAATGCGCGCCTTTTCTGCGCGCGCTTGGTCACCCGGTGCTTGTTTGCGCTTTTTATGTTCGTTTTCTTGGTGATCTTGCGTTTGGCGGACTTCCGCTTGATCGTCTTCCGCTTGGCGGTCCGGTGCTTTTGGATGCGCTTCAACCTCTTCTTGGCGGCAACCTTCCGCTTGGCAATCCGCTGCTTTTTGATGCGCTTCAGCCTCTTCTTGGCGGCAACCTTGCGTTTTGTCGCCTTCCGCTTGGCAATCCGCTGCTTGTTGATGCGCTTCAGCCTGTTCTTGGCGGCAACCTTCCGCTTGGCAATCCGCTGCTTTTTGATGCGCTTCAGCCTCTTCTTTGTCGCAACCTTGCGTTTTGTCGCCTTCCGCTTGGCAATCCGCTGCTTCTTGAGACGCTTTGGTTTCTTCTTGGCTGTAATCTTGCGCTTTGCGGATTTCCGCTTGGTCGCCTTCCGTTTCACCCCTGTTGCCCGCTTCTTGACACTGGCCACCTTGCGCACTTCACGCTTTTTGCTCTTTGCGACGGCGATTTTGCGGGTTGACTTAGGCGTCTTGCTGTTGATTTTCGGCCGGAAGGCATAGAGCGCGTCCCAATCCTCCAGATCCATGAACTGCGGGTCCAGATCGGCGTGGACCGCCAATGAGAGCTTCATCCCACTGCGCTGGGCGTCGGCGAGCAGCTTGTGTGCTGCCAGATAACCTCCGGCCCGCGAGAGAAGGCCAACGATGACCCGCTCCATCGGTTCTTGGCCCAGCGGGCGCATGGCATCCAGCCATGGCCTGGCTTGGTCGAAACTTTGCGCGTGGCTGAGTATGGCCTCATAGGCTTCCCTCTTCAGAGCGTGACCGCGCATCTGTGCCTTTTGTCCCCAATGGCGCGCCATCTCAAAGTCTGGCGCCAGCACAACCAGGGCGTTGGACGCGCGTGGCCCCGGAACATGGCCCGCTGCCTTCATCCGCTGCACCAAGCCAAAGGCCTCGGCGTACCCCTTGGACTTGGCCACAACCGCATCATACTCATCGGCCGTTGGCTCAAAGCCGTCCTGCTTCATCCTCTGAAGCCAGCCGTCCGCAGCGAGCACGTCCGGTTCCGTTTCCACACCTTTCGCATAGGCTGAACGCAGACCCTTCTTGATCTCGCGGGTGAGCTCTGCATCTTCCTCACCCTGAAGCAGTTGTTGCGCCTCGTCGTAGTGTTGAAGGGCGGCTTCGAGTTCGTGTGTGTCAGTAGCCAATTTGGCCAACTTGATCTGAACCTTTATACGGGCTCGGCTCAACTCCTTGTTCATGCGGTTGAGATGCTCTTGGCGCCCGGTCAGCAGGCGGTCCAGAGTGTTCAAGGCCGTTGCGGGTCGCTCGGATGCATCGAACCCATCGGCGGCATTGACCAGCTTGTTTGCATCAGAAAGTGAGAACGCCTCGGGGTTCCGTTTCAGGGCCTTTATCGCGACTTCCATTTCGCTCAGTGTACGAATGACCTTGGTCAAACTTGCAGCGCTGGCGTCAGCCACACGAACCTTCGTGCGGTGCTTGTACTTGCTCATTCGCTGGTCGTACTTTGCAATCGTTTTTGAGCGGTTTTTGCCCACCACATGAACGATCTTGAATCCCCCTGCTTTCAGTCTCCTGAGCAGCTCCGGAATGGCATTCGCGGTCACGGTCTTCGTGTCGTGGAACAGCAGGATGCCTTTGCCCTTGGCGCGAAGCTTGGACATGACGGCGTTGACAAGCCGGCTCGACGACCGCGCCAGATAGTCCTTGGAATCCACATCTATGGAGAAGACAGCAAAGTTGCGCTTTGCCAGATAGCCGATGACCCTACGGGAGTCTGAGAGGTAGGGAAAGCGGAAGAACGGTGACACATTGTTCCCCGTCGTCAGCTTTACCGCGCTGGCCCCCTTCTCGATATCATCAATGGCAAACGCCAGCGATTGGCGCGGCAGGTTCTTATGGGACCAGCCGTGGACGCCCACTGAGTGGCCAAGCGCGATCTTCTCGCGCATCATCTTAGGATAGGTCACCGCCAGTTTACCCAGCGGGAAGAACGTGGCCTTCGTGCAATGCGCCTGGAGTGCCTTCAAGATCTTCCCGGTGGTGCGCGGGATGGGTCCATCATCAAACGTGAGCACGACCTCTTTGGGCTTCAGAAAATCGAAACGCTTATACTGCGCTCTTCCGAATAATGGCCCGGAGGTTGTGTCAATTTCGACCGTGCGACTGACCCCCAACTTGTTCTTTGACCCAGAACAGGTCTTCGCTTCGACTTGATTTGGATGAATTGTTGCCGCCAAAAAACAGAAAGACCAAGCGAAAACCAATAGAAGCTTGGTCTTTTTGAGCCCTGGCAAAAATTTACTTTTTGGAGCTGAAGTAATCATACTCAGCCTGAAAGCAAACCTTGTGCCAGAAACAAGATTGTGAAGGCGTTTCCGTAAACACGACCCTAGGCAGGCGGCGCCCGCCTAGGGTTTTGAGGTAAGTTAGGCGACCAGATCGAACCGGTCAGCGTTCATCACTTTGTTCCAGGCGGCAACGAAGTCGCGTACGAACTTATCGTGGTTGTCGTCCTGGGCGTAGACTTCCGCGTAGGCCCTGAGGATGGAGTTGGAGCCAAACACCAGATCGGCGCTGGTGGCCTGCCACTTCACGTCCCCGGACTTACGGTCTCGGATCTCATAGGTACCACCATCAACCGGGTCCCAGCTGTTGGCCATATCCGTCAGATTAACGAAGAAGTCCGAGGTCAGAGCACCTTCGCGGTCGGTGAAGACACCGTGTTTGTGACCGCCATGGTTGACGCCCAGCACCCGCATGCCGCCCACAAGAACGGTCATCTCGGCTGCTGTCAGACCCATGAGCTGGGTCCGGTCGAGCATCATTTCCTCAGCCGACACGGCGTAGGCTTCCTTCTGCCAGTTGCGGAAACCGTCGGCGAAAGGCTCAAGCACATCGAAGCTGTCTGCATCGGTTTGCTCAGCCGTAGCATCGCCCCTGCCGGGTGTGAATGGCACCTCAGCCTTGGAGCCACCGGCTTCGATGGCCTGCTCCAGACCCACATTACCGGCCAGCACGATCACATCTGCAACGGACGCCCCGGCTTCAGTGGCAATCGGCTCAAGAACGCCGAGCACCTTGGCCAGACGGTCCGGCTCGTTGCCGGCCCAGTCTTTCTGCGGGGCAAGGCGAATGCGCGCACCGTTGGCGCCGCCGCGCATGTCAGAGCCGCGATATGTGCGGGCGCTATCCCACGCTGTGGCGATCATCTCCTGCGCCGTCAGTCCGCTCGATGCGATCTTAGCTTTGACAGCCGCAACGTCATAGTTTGTGCTGCCGGCCGGGACCGGGTCCTGCCAGATCAGCTCTTCGCCAGGCACATCGGGACCATAATAGTTGGCCCGGGGACCCATATCGCGGTGGGTCAGCTTGAACCAGGCCCGGGCAAACGTGTCTGCGAAGTAGTCCGGATCGGCCCGGAACTTTTGGCAGATCTCGTTGTAGATCGGGTCAACCTTCATTGCCATGTCCGCGTCGGTCATCATGGGACGGGCGCGGCCTGACGGATCGCTCGGGTCAACCGGCATTTCGTCCTCAGGCATATCGACCGGCTGCCACTGGTTGGCACCCGCCGGCGATTTCGTGAGTTCCCATTCATAATCGAACAGATAGTCGAAGTAGCCCATGTCGAATTGAATGGGGTTCTTGGTCCAAGCGCCTTCAACACCGGACGTAATCGCGTTGGAGGCCTTGCCGCCCAGGTCCGGGTTCATCCAACCGAAGCCTTGGGTCTCGACGCCGGCACCTTCAGGTTCGGCACCAAGTTTGTCGTCAGGCGCGGCCCCATGAGCCTTGCCGACCGTGTGGCCACCGCAGGTGAGTGCGGCGGTTTCTTCGTCGTTCATGGCCATCCGCGAGAAGGTCTCGCGCACATGCAACGCGGTGCGGGCCGGGTCCGGATTTCCGTTCACCCCTTCCGGGTTCACGTAGATCAGACCCATGTGGACGGCCGAGAGCGGGTTTTCCAGCGTGGAGGCATCGTTGAGGTCGGCGTAGCGGTTCTCAGACGGCGCAAGCCATTCCTGCTCAGAGCCCCAGTAAACGTCCTTCTCCGGTCCCCAAATGTCCTGGCGGCCAAAGCCGAAGCCGAACATTTTCAGCCCCATGCTTTCATAGGCCATGTTTCCGGCCAGGATGATCAGGTCGGCCCAAGACAGCGCATTGCCGTATTTCTTTTTAACCGGCCAGAGCAGACGGCGGGCCTTGTCCAGGTTCCCGTTATCGGGCCAGGAGTTCAGCGGAGCAAAGCGGATGTTACCGGAACCGGCGCCGCCGCGGCCATCCTGCAGGCGATATGACCCGGCCGAATGCCAGGCCAGACGGATCATCAGGCCGCCATAGTGGCCCCAGTCGGCCGGCCACCAGTCCTGGCTTTCCGTCATGAGCGCTTTCACGTCTGTCTTAACCGCTTCAAAGTCCAGGCCCTTGACCGCTTCGCGATGATTATAGTTCGGGTCCATGGGGTTGGTGCGGGCACCGTGCTGGTGCAGAATGTCGAGGTTCAGCGTGCTCGGCCACCATTTGGTTACCGGTTTTTCCACCGACGTATTGCCGCCGTGAGCAACGGGGCATCCGCCAATCCCTGCTGTAATGTTTCCGTCCATGAGTGTCTCCAAATTGTCCTAAAAAGGCGCGGCCGAGCCAAGCGCCTACTCTAGAATAGGTCTAAATATCAATTAATTCCAATTGAATATTCTATCCGTTATGATAAGTTTTACAAATGATTGGCGTCACCATAAAACACCTCCGATATTTCGATGCGCTGGCCGAACATCGCCATTTTGGCCGGGCGGCGGAAGCCTGCGCCATCACTCAGCCGGCATTGTCCCTGCAAATCAAAGAACTGGAGGGATTGCTCAACGCGCCGTTGGTTGAACGCGCCGCCCGGCAGATCCGCTTAACGCCCATTGGCGAGGAGTTTTTGCGGCGTGCCAGGAAAATCCTGACCGACATTGATGAACTGGCGGATCTTTCGCGCTCTTCGGAAGGACCGATTAAGGGGCCGTTGCGGCTGGGGGTGATCCCCACCGTGGCGCCCTATCTGCTGCCAACGATTTTACGCGAATGCAGCGAAAAGCTGCCCGATCTGGAGCTGCAGCCGCGCGAATCGGTCACTGCCTCTCTGATTGATGACTTGCAGCACTCTCGCCTGGATGTGGTGATCGCGGCGTTGCCCATGTCAGAGCCATCCTTGCAGGAGTTTGCGCTGTTTGATGAGCAGTTCATGCTGGTGCGTCCACCTCAGGACGAAGACAAGCCGGTGCCGAGCCCGGAGCGGTTGCAAGAGATGAAACTGCTGCTTCTGGAAGAGGGGCACTGTTTCCGCGACCAGGCCTTGTCATTCTGCAATATTGAGCCGACGGACCCGACTTACTTGATGGAGGGCACTTCCCTGTCCACCCTGGTGCAGATGGTCAGTGCCGGTCTTGGGGTTACGCTGGTTCCGGAGATGGCGGTGCCGCTTGAGACGGGAAATGCGTCTGTCTCCGTTGTGCGGTTCCCAGGCGCATCGCCCCGGCGCACGATCGGGATGGTGTGGCGCAGGACCAACCCGCTCAGGACACAGTTCATGGAGCTGGGGGCCCTGGTGCGAGAGATTTGGCGGCGCACCTGCATGCCGGCCCCCGTTGGTTAGACGGCCCAGCGAGACTTTAAGATCCAGATCGTTGCGTTTTTCGTTTTCAGTGCGCCAGCATGTGCCGGCCCGCTTCCCGTGCTGCGATGGAGGAAAGCTGATGTCCGATGTTTCACTCTCTGAGGCCCCACCACCGAGGGTCGCCAACCGGTTGGGATATGCCGGCCTCATCCCGTTTGTGGGTTTAACGCTAATGCTTTTGCTGGCCCAGGGCGACTGGTCCGCAACGGCCCGGTTTGGTCTGCTGGGGTATGGGGTTGCGATCCTGTCTTTCATGGGCGGCGTTCACTGGGGCCGGGCCATGGCGCAGCCGGCGGACGGCACACGCGCCTCGCTGACGGGTGATTACACGGTCAGCGTGGTGCCCGCGCTGGCAG
>JBCDDQ010000024.1:0-25631 GCA_039180225.1 Pseudomonadota bacterium | reverse complement strand
GACATTTTCACCGTGGCCATAGATGCAGCCACACCCGAGATTTTCGATCGCACCCGCGGCAAAGGCGTGCAGTCTCCGCACAACTGGAAAAAGTATTGGGAGGTCCTCTTGGATGCCCGGGACATTTTCGGGCCCCAGAAGTTCGGCGCCCACATCATCATCGGCATGGGAGAGACGGAGTATGATGCTTTGACGCTTGTCCAACAATTGGTGGATCTGGGTGGCCACAGCCATATGTTCTGCTTTTTCCCGGAAAAAGGCTCCCTTATGGATCATCTTCCGGCCACCCCGCGCGACCAGTGGCGCCGGGTGCAGCTGGCACGTTACCTCATCGACTATTGTGACAAACGGGTTGAGGATATGACGTTTGATGAGCATGGCCGGGTGAGCGATTTCGGCATACCGCAAGCGGAGCTGGATATGACTATCGACAGCGGTATCGCATTCAGAACCTCCGGATGCCCCGGCAAGTTTGCAGACGACATCTCAGCCTGCGACCGGCCCTACGGAGATTCGCCGCCCAGCAACATCGCCAGCTACCCGTTCCAGCCTGAGAATGTGGACATTCGCAAGATCCGCAGCCAGCTCGGCATGTTGCGCGATAGGGAGACCTATGAAGAGGGTGAGGACATAGAGACCGTCCATGGCTAAACCGTTCCGTATCATCGACACCGGAATCCGGGATGGCCGCGCGCAAATCGCCTTTGATCAGGCTCTGGTGGACCTTCATCAAGAGGGCAAGGTTCGCGACACGCTACGCTTCTTGAGGTTCCCGCCCACGGCTCTGATCGGCCGCCACCAGGCGCTGAGCCAGGAGCTGAAGCTCGATCATTGCGCCCAGAACCATATCCGCACCGTCAGGCGCATCACAGGGGGCGGCCCGCTCTACTTCGATGAAGGCCAACTGGGCTGGGAGCTGGTGTTCCACCGCGCCAGCCTGGGCACGGCCGATTTGCGGGAACTCTCGCAGAAGATCTGTGAGGCGGTGGCCTTAGGGCTCAGCAAGCTGGGGGTGGAGGCCCGTTACCGTCCACCCACCGACATTGAGGTGGAGGGCCGCAAGATTTCCGGCACGGGGGGGTTCTTCGATGGGGACACCGCAATGTATCAGGGCACCGTGCTGATCGACATGGATCCGGCGGACATGATCGCCACCTTGAACGTGCCGAGCCCGGAGATCGCAAAGAGCCTGATCGATTCAGCCGCCCAGAGGGTCGTCACCGTTAAGGAGCTGCTGCGCCAAGTGCCTGAGATGGATGAGGTCAAAGCCAAGCTGGTGGAAGGGTTCGCGGAACATCTGGGAATTGAGGCTGAACCCGGCGAGATTACGGACGCTGAGGAGGAGCTGGCGCAGCGCTATTTCGACGAAGAGATCGGCACCGACGCGTTCGTGGCTGAGATCGATAACCCGGCAGCAGAGGCCGGTGTCTTATCAGCCCGCCATGCAGGCGCCGGCGGTGCTGTCACCGCCTATGTGCGCCTGGAAGGCACGGGCCAGGATCGCTTCCGTGAGGTGTTGATCACCGGCGATTTCTTCATCGCCCCACCCCGTACGATCTTTGATCTGGAGGCCGTCTTGCGCGGCACCCTCGTTCAGGACATTCGGCAAACCGTGTCGTCGTTCTTTGAGAGAGCCCAGGTGGGTCTCATGACGGCGGCACCTGATGATTTTGCGACCGCCCTTGAGCAAGCCGTTTCGGCAAGATGAAGGCGCTTACCGTCCTCCAGCACACGTCCGCTGATTATCTGGGTTTGTTGGAGGATCACCTTGAAGGTCGGCGGATCCGCTTCAATTATGTGCGCCCGTTTACGGAGGGCACCTCAGTACCTGCGTACGCCGAGGTCGCCGACGGGCTTGTGTTGCTGGGCGGCGGCCCGTGGGGGTCGGCCGGCACGCGCGATGTCCCCACCTTGGCCGAGGAGATCGCCCTCACCCGCGCCGCGCTGATGCACCAGATCCCGATCATCGCCATCGGGCTCGGCGCACAAATTCTGAGCCTTGCGAGCGATGGCCGTGTGGAGGCCGCCGATCTGCACTTCAGCGTGGGCACGGCAAGATCGACCTCGCCCGATGCCTTGAACAGCTTCCTGCCGGAGTCTTTCCCCCATGTGTGCTACATGCGCGACCGCCCTGTGCCGCCGGACTATGCCTCCATCCTGGCCGTGGACGACAGCGGGCGGCCCGCGATCTTCCAGATCGGGGACAATGCCGTGGGGTTCACCGGCCACCCCGGCTTCAAGCTCGCCATGGCCGAAGACCTGATCATGGAGTTTGAAGAAGCCCCGCCGGATCCGGCCGCCACCCTTGAGGCGCTGAGGGCCGCCAAAACCAGTATCGAAGATGCCCTGGTGCCGATCATGACCGGCTTGGTGGGTATAACCGGCCTGATGCGGGGTGACGACCGTTGATCACTTTCGAATATTCTAATATAAAGGTTTGGCAACGGCTCTGGGAGGACCATTTGCAATGTCTGACAAACTCGTCATCGTGATGGCCAATACTGATCCGCGCAACGGTGAAGAGCTGGGCGCGCCTATCTTCCAAGCCACCGTTGCCGCGGCCATGGACTATGAGGTGGACGTGATCTGCACCGCCACGTCCGGCCGGCTCATGAAAAAGGGCGTGGCCGAGAGCCTTGTGGTCAAAGAAGGCTCCCCCAAATCCGTTTATGACTTCATCAAGGATGCCCACGAGGCGGGTGTGAAATTCTACTGCTGCTCGCCCAATCTGGATCTGTTCGACATGGACAAGGATGACCTCATCCCTGAATGCGACGGGATTGTGGGCGGCGCACACCTGATCGAGCAGGTGATGGAAGAAGATTGCAAGGTGATGACCTACTGACGCACTTCAGGGAGCAGCGAAGGCATGGCACACGCAGCAACAACCAGAGTGCAGGAACATATTGGCGATCCGTTCTCCGCCGAACCTGTGATCGACCGTGGTCAGCTGGAAGAGATCTTCCAGGATATCCAAGACGACCTGCGGTACGACCATGAACTGAACGGCTGCCTCAACTGCGGCATCTGCACGGCCACCTGTCCGGCTGCGCACTATTACGATTTCAGCCCGCGCGAGATCGTCCAGCTTTTGTGGACGGAGAACCTGGAAGGTATCTACGATGCCATGCAGGAGAAGATCTGGGCCTGCGCCCAGTGCTACACCTGCGCAGCGCGCTGTCCGTTCGGCAACTCGCCGGGGGGGTTGATCATGCTCATGCGTGAGACCGCGATCAAGCATGGCATGGAGTCGGCCAAAAATGTGTTGCGCCCCTTCAGCCGGGTGATGCTCAAACTGATTTCCACCGGAAATCAGCTGGCGCCCGACATGATCAACCCGGATCATTTTGCCGACTGGGGGCCCAACATATCCAAGGTGGACGCGCCGCTGAAAGTTCTGCGCAAGGCAATCCCCATGCCCACACTGAACACCACGGCGACGGCCTGGGAGGTCAACCTGAAAACCTCCATCGAGCTCTACACGATCTGGGAAATGACCGGCGTGCTCGATCAGTTGGAGACCATTGATGAAAATCTGTTCGATGTGATCACCGACATCATGGATGAGAAGCGTGATGACTGGGAGGACTTCCTGGACGAGCAGGATGATGAAGATGATGACGATTAGGACCGCTTTAGGGAGAGACGCGAGATGACCAAAGACACTGGCGAGCGCTTCACCGGGCACGGATCTGAATGGCGTGATTCCAACCTCAGCCGCGAAGAAGCTCTGGTGGCCACATCCTGGGTGGAGCAGAAGATCGACAAACGCTCCATGCTCACCAACAAGGACCGGGTTGAGGATGTGCGCGATATCATGTGGCAGTTGGAAAAGGACGGCGAGATTGTCGTTCACCGGGTCACCGAAGAGCACAAGCCCAAAACCGTGAAAACCCTTTACGGCTGGGACAAGCAGATCCCCACCACACAGCTTTGGCACCACAAATCCTGCGGCCAGTGCGGCAACATTCCCGGCTATCCGGCCTCTCTGCTGTGGCTGATGAACGAGATGGACATTGCCTATCTGGACGAGACGGACCAGACTTCGTGCACTGCATGGAACTATCACGGCTCGGGCATCGGCAATCTGGAAAGCTTGGCGGCCGTGTTCCTGCGCAACTTCCATCAGGCCTATGTGGCCGCCAAGGCGGAAGGCCTGCCGGAAGGCTACTACTTTCCGCTGGTGCACTGCGGCACCTCGTTCGGCAACTACAAGGAAGTGCGCGGCTACCTGTTGCATTCCGCTGAACTGCGCGAGCGGGTCAAAAAGATCCTCGGCAAGCTCGGCCGGCTCGTGGACGGCAAGCTGCTGATCCCTGAGGAGATTGTGCACTATTCGGAATGGGTGCACGTGATGCGCTCTGAGATCGCCAACCGCCAGACGATTGACTGCTCCAACATCCGGGCCACCATCCATCCCGCCTGCCATGTTTACAAGATGGTGCCGCAGGATGCGATCTACGACGATGACATCCTTGAGGGCAACCGGGTGGCGGTTTCAACAGGCGTGATTGAAGCGCTGGGCGCCCAGGTGATTGACTACTCCACCTGGTATGACTGTTGCGGCTTCGGTTTCCGCCACATTATCTCCGAGCGCGAATTCACACGTTCGTTCGCGATTGACCGCAAGGTGCGGGTGGCCGTAGAGGAAGCCAATGCGGATGTCATGATCGGTCATGACACGGGCTGCATCACCACTCTGGATAAAAACCAATGGATCGGGAAGGCCGCCGGAAAAGGGTACGACCTTCCCATCTTGGCAGACTGTCAGTTCGCCGCACTGGCGTGCGGCGCTCACCCTTACAAGATTGTTCAGTCCCACTGGCACGCGTCCTCCACCGAAACCCTGATGGAAAAACTGGGCATCGATTGGAAGGCCAAGAAGGCGGAGTTTGAGGACTACCTGAAGGCCATTGAAACCGGCAAGCAGGACAACCTCTACGACCCCCGGCGCATGATCACGTCGGGACCCGGCTTCAAGGGAGCGCCGAAGTCGCCATGAGTGAACCTGTCCTCATTGTTGGCGGCGGCCCTGCCGGGCTCGCAGCCGCCCACTCCCTGGCCACGGTGGGCCAGAAGAGCATTCTGGTGGAAAAGGAGGACCGTCTCGGTGGCGCCCCCATCCTGTCAGGTTATGCCAAACTGGTGCCGTCTGGCGAATGGGCCAAGGACGCCATTGGCGGCATGGTGACCCGGGTGGAAGAGAGCGGCTTGGTGGACATTAAAACAGGCACGACGGTTTCTGAGTTTTCCGGCAATCCCGGCGCCTTCACCGCCAAGCTTTCTGATGGCAACTCCATCAAGGCGTCCGCGGCGCTGCTCACCACGGGGTTCACCCATTTCGACAGCATCAACAAACCCGAATGGGGCTTTGGCACCCATCAGGACGTGGTGACCACCACCCAGGTTGAGCAGATGATCTCATCGGGTCAGGGCGTGCGGTGCCCGTCGGATGGACGCAAGCCCAAGCGTGTTGCGATACTGCTGTGCGTTGGCTCGCGCGACCGTCAGATCGGGCGCGAATGGTGTTCCAAGATCTGCTGCACCGTATCGGCCAACATGGCCATGGAGATCCGCGAAGAGCTGCCCGACTGTCACGTCTACATCTACTACATGGATATTCGCACCTTCGGGCTCTATGAGACCGGCTACTATTGGCGCAGCCAGGAAGAGTTCAAGGTCAAGTACATCAAGGCCCGCATTGCCGAAGTGACGTCTGACGGCGAGAAGCTAATCGTCAAAGGCGAGGACACCTTGGTGAAGCGGCCGATCACGATCCCGTTCGACATGGTGGTGCACGCCATTGGCATGGACCCGAACGTGGACAACATGCTGCTCTCCACAATCTTCGATGTGGAACTTGAGCCGCACGGCTATATCGGCAAGCAGAGCTCCTATGGCGCGCTTGGAGCCACATCGCGGCCCGGCGTGTTCGTGGCAGGTTCGGCCACCGGCCCGGAGACCATCGATGATTCCATCGCCCAAGGCCATGCCGCCGCCATGTCCGCCTTTGCCATTGCGCAAGGACCCGTAAAGGAAGCGGCTGAATGAGCCTGCTTCTGCATAAACGCCAGAATGAGCCGGTGGAGCCGGAACGGGTTCGCCTGGAACTGAGCGGCCCTGCCCTTTCCAGCGCTTTGGCCAACGTGGCCACCGGCGCTGAAGAGCTTGGCGGGATAGAGCGGTATGCAGAAGCGTTGGATCTCAAATCCTCCATGTTCAAAGACGTGCTGGGTGGCGGCAAGGTGCGCAACCTGGAGCTGGAACAGTTCATGGGGCTTTGTGTGTTCATGTCCACGGTCCGGCGGCGGGTTTCGCCTTATCTTGACGCGGACGGGTTTAGAACGCTGAAAGCAGCGCTCTATGATCTCTTGCAGGGCGCAACCGACACCACGACCACAGATGATCGCGTGGCCGCATTCTGTGCCGCCTTTCCTCAGGACAAGGGCCATCGCTGGGTGCGTGATCTGGCAGGCGAAGTGCTGCACAACACCGACCCGGAGCGCTATCCGCTCATGAACCGCTGGGTTTGGGATGCCAAAGCCAACACAGGTGTCATCCGCGAGATCTGGCATGGCGAAGCGGTGGATCACATGACGATCCCGGTGCCGGACGCTTATGAGACCTTTGTGGTGCTGCGCGAGGAACTGAGCCAGTATCTGACCTCCAATGGCATCTTCTCCCAAGTGATGCAGTATGTGGATCTCCTCTGCGCGCAGGTTTACGCCGAATACATTTGCGCCCAGGGCGGCAGTTACCTGCGCACCGATTTCTCCGCACCCGACGACCCCATGGAGCACACGCGCCGCATTCTCGGCCTGGATGGGGTGAAGCCGGGCTCCCAGCGCACCAGGCTTCGGTCGGTGGATGGCGAAGCCTTCGTGCTTGGTGATGTGAAGTTGCTGGATTGAGGACCCGACGCCATGCCCATTCATGAAGAGCATCTGATCCGGCCGGAAAACCTGAAGACCCATGAGAACCTTGTCATCGACGGTATCGATGTGTCCGGTCACTGGAGCACCTTCATCGAATCCCGTGTGGTGACCGACTACAACGAAGATCTGGAAGACGAAATCGCTGCGCTGCCGGGCGGCGAGTTCATTCACCGCTGCTGGCAGTGCGGATCGTGCACCAACTCCTGCACGGTGAACGCCGTCAACCCGGAGTTCAATCCGCGCTACTGGATCTATCTGATCCGCATGGGCATGGAGAGCGAGCTTCTGCGTGACAAGGATATTATCTGGCAGTGCGTCTCCTGCAACAAGTGCACCTATGTGTGCCCACGAGAGGTCGCGCCGGAAGGCGTAATGAAAGCAACCGCCCACTGGCTGGAGCTGAAAGGCCATACGCCGAAATCTCCCTCCACGCACTTCGACGAAGTGTTCGCAGAGCAGGTGATCCAGACGGGCAAGATTGAAGAGGGGCGCATCATCCGTTCCTTCTTTGCACGCACCAAGCAGGAGCTGATGCAGGACTGGCTTGTGGAGCTGGTCAAGCGGCTGGTCTCCAAACTGCCTATTACACTGTTGATCAAGTTAGGGCTGGCCAACGTGCTCCGCCCGCGCACGAAGGGTTGGGGTGCGGCGCGCGATGCCATCACGGAATATGTGGACGAGCAGAACGCCGCCCACCGCAAAGCCTTGAAGCTGGATGATCTGGTGGAGATGGCCAAAAGCGAGGTTAAGCCCGGTCAGGCGCCGGCGGAGTAGGAGAACACCATGAGCTCAAAAGCTAAAGAGTACAAGAAGGTTGCCTACTATCCCGGCTGCGCGCTGGAGGGCACAGGCCATGCTTATAACCGTTCCACCAAAGCGCTCGGCCAGGCCCTTGGTCTTGAGCTGGATGAGGTGAAGAACTGGAACTGCTGCGGGGCCATGGAGGTCAAGAACATTGATCCGAAGGTGCAGACTTATCTGTCATCGCGGGTGATGTCGATTGCAGCCAATGAGATGGGCCACGACGTGGTGATGGCGCCGTGCAACGGCTGCTATCACAATCTGAAGAAAGCCGAGTACGATCTGAAAAACGATGACGGCTCCAAGGACGTGGTTGAGCGCATCTCAAAGAAGGCCGGCCACAAGACCTATGAAGCCGGTCAGATCGAGACCATTCATGCCCTCGACTGGATTAAGGACGGCATTGGCGAAGACGGCCTGAAAGAAAGAGTCAAAAATTCGCTGAAGGACCTGAAGGTGGCCAACTATTATGGCTGCATGTACACCCGCCCGCGCCATATCTTTCCCGAGAAGGATCAAGGTGAAGGCAGCGAATCCACCTCAGAGCCGCACTTCATGGACGATTTGCTGGCGGCGGCCGGGGCTGAGAATGTAGACTTTCCCTTAAAGACAGCATGCTGCGGCGGGGCGCACACGCTTTCTGATTCCGACACCTCCACCTTGCTGGTCTCCAACATTCTGCAGGCCGCCGAGAAGGCCGGCGCTGAGGTAATCGCCACGGAATGTCCCACCTGCCACAGCGGACTTGAAATGCATCAGATCCGGGCAGAGAAGAAGTTCGGACGCAAGTCCAACGTCAAGATTGTGTACTTCACACAGCTCCTCGGTATGGCGCTTGGGCTGAGCGCCAAAAAGGTGGGTATGCATGAGAACGTTTCCGATTCGATCGGGATGCTCGAAGAAAAGGGCATCGCATGAGGTCTCTGGACAAGATCGGCGCGACGCTCGAGGCGTCAGGGGGGTCGGCCACAGACTACCTGGCCGCCGGCGAGGACACCTTGTGCCACTGGATCCTAGCGCGCGGGCTGGAACCAACCGTCGAGCAGCGTGAGGGCTTCCGATTGCTGGCCCTCCACCGCCAGGGCGCCAGGGGCGAGCCCAGCTTCAATGCATGCCGGGAAACGTGCCGGGAGCTCGCCTATCACTTCAATCTGCTGGCGCTGGAACCGGACCATCCAGACACCGATAAGCGACTGGAGATGATGCGCCTCATTGCCATGCACCTCTATTTGTTTGTATCTGGGAAGATGCAAGTTGAGGGACTGGGTGAATTCTGCTGCGCATCCCGCCCCTTGCGTACAGGAACTTGAGAGAAAGAACAGGATCAGGACCATGCCAACGGTACGCGGATGCCACCTTCCAGATGAACTGCTTTACGATGTGGACAACCACATCTGGTTCCAGGAGGTGGGAGACGGCAACGTCAAGCTGGGCATGACTGCTGTCGCTGCTGCCATGGCGGGGCAGATTGTTGCGTTTACCCCTAAACGCGTGGGCCGCTCTGTGCGGGCCGGGAAATCTTGCGCCACCGTGGAATCGGGAAAATGGGTGGGCCCGGCAAAATCTGCCGCTGGGGGCGAAGTGGTTGAAGTGAACACGGCCATTGTTGATGAACCCGGCACCATCAACGAGGATCCTTATGACAAAGGATGGATGGTCATCATCACCCCCGAAGATTGGGATAGCATAAAGCCTGGCCTTGTGCTTGGCTCCGATGTCTCGGCAAGCTATGAAGCAAAAATGGACGCAGATGGATTCGATGGCTGCGGCTAATGCAATGAAAGCCGATATGGACATGGAGGCGCTCTACGAAAACGCAGAGCGTGCCAGCTTGCTGTTGCGGACCATGTCCAACCAGTGGCGCCTCTTGATCCTGTGCCATCTGGCCCAAGGTGAACTCTCCGTGCATCAGCTGGAGCAGGTGATCGGCCTCAGCCAATCTGCGCTTTCCCAGCACTTGGCGATCCTCAGGCGCGAACGATTGGTACGCACGCGCCGGGAGGCTCAATCGATCTTCTATTCCCTTGCAAGCCCTGAAGCCGGCGCTGTTATGCAGACCCTCTATGACCTGTACTGCAGCGATGAGGCCGTGGGCGCGGCCCCCGCAAAGCGCTAGCTCGTCTGAAGACGCGCAGACATCAATTTATCTTGTTTATTAGAATATTCTAATATAATGTACTGAAAACTCCCGAGGAACGCCCCAATGGAATTCAAGAAAATCGACGACACGCTTTCCGTTGCCGGTCAGCTCACTTTGGAGGACCTGACCCGCGCCCGCGATTTAGGGTTCAAGACCATCATAAACGTCCGCCCCGATGGCGAGGCGGAAGGGGCGATGACCGCCGCCGAGGCCCACGCTGCCCTCTCAGATGAGCCCCTCGCGTATCACCATCTTCCCGTTCTACCCACCGAGATTACTGATGCAGATGTCAGCGCCTTCCAGGCCCTCATGAACGCGGTCGAGGGTCCAATTCTCGCCCATTGCGGTACGGGAATGCGCGCCAGTGTTTTGTGGGCACTGGCCAACGCCGGCACTCTGAGCACTGAGGACATTCTGCACAAGGCGGCGGCAGCCGGCTATGACCTGAACAAGGTCGCACCGCGCATTGAGGCGAGCGCCAACGGCAGGATGTAGGGCAATGATCGAAGCGCTTAAGGAAACCGTGCTGGAAGCACCGGATGTCTATGTGGCTTGGGGTGGGCTGCTGATCGGCATCGTCTTCGGCTTTTTGGTGTTCCGCACCAACTTCTGCACCATGGGTGCCCTGTCCGATCTGGTTTCTTTCGGGGACAAGAAACGGTTGCGTTCGTGGCTTTTGGCCGGCGGAACAGCTCTTATCGGGGCCCAATTGCTTCACTATTGGGGTGCAGTGGATCTCAGCACGTCGATGTATCTGCAGCCAACACTCACCTGGGTTGGCAATGTGCTGGGCGGACTTCTGTTCGGATTCGGCATGGTGTTTGCCGGCGGCTGCGTGAGCCGAAATCTGGCGCGGCTCGGCGGAGGTGACATTGGCTCGCTCATGGTACTGATCGTTGCCGGCCTCTTCTCTTACGTCACCATCGGCGGGTTCTTGGGGCCCATCCGCGCCGCCCTGGCAGGCTTTGCGCAAATTGAGATGAATACCCTCGGTGCAGAGAGCCAGGGGCTTGACGCGGTGATGAATGCGGCAACGGGAAGCGCAAGCGGCGGATTGATCATGACCGTATTGATCGCCGGCGCCATGCTGATCTATTGCTTCAAGGATGCCCCGTTCCGCAGCTCGATGCCCCATGTTATCGGCGGGATCGGTATTGGCCTGTGTGCCGCTGCCGGCTGGGCTCTCACCGGGCTTGCCTTCGACGAGTTGGGCGACAATCCGGTGAACCCGATTTCGCTCACCTATGTGCGCCCCGCCGGTGACACTCTGGAGTATCTGACGCGCTTCACTGCCTTCGGCTTGCCGGGCTTTGGCGTGGTCACCGTGTTCGGTGCCATCCTGGGCAGTTACTTGGCCGCCTTGTCCATGAAGCGTTTTCGGTTGAGCGCCTTTGCCGATGTGTCCGACACCTTGCGTAATCTGGGCGGGGCGGCGCTGATGGGCATTGGCGGAGTTATGGCGCTTGGTTGCACGGTGGGTCAGGCGGTGACCGGTATTTCCACTCTGGCGATCGGCTCGTTCATCACATTCATCTTCATCGTGATTGGCGGCATTTCCGGCCTCAAATACATGGAATGGCGGATCATGTCCCAGGCCTAGAGCCGGCGCTTCCGGCCGGCATCGGGCGAGACCCAGTGGTGGCCTCATACACCTCATCATAGTCTTCGCGCAGGGTGCCCATCATGCGGTCCCAAATGAGGAAATAGAGCCCGTAATTGCCCGTGAACCGAGAGTGGTGAAGGTTGTGGGCCACCGAGGTGTTTATGTACTTCCCGATGGCCGTCTTGTTAAACCCCTTGGGGTAAAGCTCGTAGCCCAAGTGGCCGTATACATTGTAAGCGATCTGGAAGAAGAAGAAGGCCGCAATGGCTGACGCGTGCACCGGCAAGGTGAAGGCAATCAGCGGCAGGATCCCCGCCTCCAAAAGCGCCTCAATCGGGTGGAAAGCATAGGCCGTCCAGGGCGAAGGGTTTGTGGAGAGATGATGGATCTTGTGCACGCGGGCATAGAGCCACTTGGTGTGCATCAAGCGGTGCACCCAATAGAAATACGTGTCGTGCAGAAAAATCATCCACACGAAGGTCAAGAGGTAGTAGGCCACCCCATACTGGTCCCAACTCTCCTTGTAGAGCGTGGTGTAATCCCACAAGGTGTAATAGGTGATCCCTGACACGGCTCCGAATATGGCCACGGTGACCAGAGAGAAAAAGATATCGCGCCCATAATCCTTCAGCTTGGGAAAGCGCTTTTGGATCTTCCGGCGCGCCATCACGTTGCGCAGCAGAAAATAGAACACCAAAAACGCAGTGGCCGCGAACAGGAAATAGTCCGTTACGGTGACGGTGGCTTCTCGAAACATGGTCTCGAAAAATGCGCTGTCCATCACCTGCTGCCACCTAGCCGTTGCATATCATGCTTCTACATAGAGCAAGACCCTGCAACGATCCAGGTTACTGCGCCCAAACGTGAAGCAGACGCGCCAGCTTAGCTTTGGGCGTCCTTCGTCAAATCGGCGGATGTCCAGTCGATGGGTGCAATTTTGGAGCCGGAGACTTTGAACTCATAGGTTTCCAGTTTCTTCGCCACGTCCGCCAGCACCGTCTTGGCTTCCGGCGTCTCGCCGGAGGCCACGATCTGAACCCAGTGCCCCTTGTCCTCCGTTACGCCAAGCGACACGAGCTTGACCGACAGGCCATCCGCCGTTGCGATGGAGACGCTTGGGGCATCCGCTTTGGCCGTGTTGGCTTTCTTGCGCACATCAATGAAGGTCAAATTCTGAAACAGCCGGGTGAGCTGGCCAATCTTGGTGTCATCCACCACCTTGCCCTCCGGCAGGTTTACAAGCTTCAGCGCGCCGCCCACCTGGGTCAGCGCAGCCTGTTTGTCCGCACCCTTGGCGATTTCAGCGCTGACCACCGTTTCAGGCTTCACCTCCAGAAGCTTTGTTTCAAACCATCCAGAGCGCCCATAGGGAAGTTTAACCGAACCGCGCACCAGATAGGTTTGATCTTCATCTGCCCGGCGCACATACTGGCCGCCGCGAATGCCGCCGACCGTGAAGTCGGTCTTGCCGGCAATCACCGCGGCAATCTCATCGCCATTCTTGGAAGCGAAGCTGACCCATTCGCCCGCACCTTTTTCCGCATCCTTCGCCGCAAGATTGAGCTCCGCATGACGCGTTGCATCGGTGGTTTTCTTTTCTTCGATGTTGAGGAGCGCAACGGAGGCCATGAGGTTGCGCACCACATCCTGTTTGACCGGAAATCCGGACTCTGCCTCTGCGAACGCATCCCCCTCGCGCTTCAAGGTGATTTCCTGATCTTCCGTCTTGATCGATATGGTGGCGATATCGCCAACCTGTTTGGCCACGTCCGGCAGCAGCGTCACGCCCCGGTCGCTTACCGCGTCGCGAGTGCTCCAAGAGAACGAAGTGGCGACGGCGGCGGCCACTGCAACCGCCGTGATGACACCGAGAACGGCAAGAGATCTGAGAGTCATGGCATCAGCTCCTGTTGATTACTCTTTGCCCGCCCGGCGTTGCGGCACCTTGCGGCGCGGTCGACGCAAGGCATAGCCGAGAGCCAAGACCGCAATAAGCGTGGGAATAGCGCCCACATTGGCTGTGATGATCCAGGATGTCAGGCGCTGCACATCTCGGCGCAAATCATGCTGCACATTGCGCAGCTGGGCTCTGGTGCCCAGAAGCTGAGCCCGAAACTGCTCCATGGCTGCAACCCCTTCGGCCGACAGGGGCTCGTCTTGGGACTGTTCGGCCCCCGCGGCGAGCTCGCGCAGCTTGTCTTCGGTTTCCTTGAGGCGTGCTGTGAGCTCCTGCTCTTTGGCACGGTACTTGTTTTCCGCGGCTTTCTCGATCTCTGCAATACGCTCAAACGGGCGCCAAGAGACGCCCCGCCCGCGCAGATCGGCCAGCGCCACGCCGCCAATCAGCTGCTCAACCGTGTTCAACACCAGGTCGCCATTGTTGGCGAAAGCCTGCGCAACCCTTTGGCCGAAGATCTGCCGCTGTTGCACCCAGTTGCGGTCCATCATCATGTCTGCATCGCCAAACAGGACAATGTTCGCGCTGGCTGTGGGCCCGGTCAGGGGCTCATCCTTCGCCTCAGACCCTTCCGGTTTGCCCTTTGGAAAAGCGGTTTTGATCTTGCCGCTCAAGCGCCCGGCCAAGACCAGCGGCTTGTCGGAGCGCTTCATTGAGGTGAACAGTTTGCGCGGGTCACCTTGCGGGTTCACCGCGTCGCTTGCGCTCACGGTGCCGGCCTCAAAAGACGCGGTGAGCCAGGGCGCCAAACTGACATCGTCGGAGGTCGTGGTGAAGCTGCCCGCAGTGGTCAACACAACGCTGGAGAGCTGCGCCGTGGCCGCGTTGGACTTGTCCAAAGCCCCTTCGCGCAAGGACAGCCAAGGCACATTGATCACACGCTCCTGGCGGCCGTTGGAATTGCGCACGGTGCGCATGGCGTAGTTTGGATCACCGACCGCAAGCTTGGTGTCAAACCCGACACTCCAGGCGTCGAACAGTTTGCCCATGGTGGATGCGGGATTGGCAGGAGGCACGCCGGGTTGCGGGCCCACTTGGGTTTCCGCACCGGGGTCAACGAACACCATCGTGGCGCCACCGTTCAGCGCCCACTGATCGATGGTGTAGAGCGTGCGCTCGGTGAGATCCTGCGGGTGCACCACCAGAACCACTCTGGTGTTCTCGGGCAGCTCGTCCACATCGCCGCGTTGCAGCTGAACATTGTAGATCTCACTGAGCTGCGAAAAGATCTGCTGCTGGGGCAGCCGGTAAGTGGGGTTACCGATGACGCCGAGACCGTCGAACAGGGCGATTACCGGCTTGCCGCGCTGACCCAGTTCGGCAATCAGCCGTGTGAGGTCATATTCCAGGAAGGTTTCCCGGTCCGGCGAGAATACCGGAATGTTGGCTTTGCCATCGGTGGAGTTGGTGACCGCCAAGCCGAAAAACAATGGGTCGGCCACACCGGACAGTCTGATCCGGTTGATACCGAGCCCCACGGCCCTGTCCTCAGCATCTGAGAATGGTTTGGGGTCGATCACTTCCAGCGTGATCTTGCCCTGGGCGCGGTTGGCATAGGTGTCCAGCAACGCCCGCACGCGCTTGGCATAGGCGGAGAGCTGTGGTGCGGACTGAACCAAGCTTTCTGACAGGAAAAAGCGCATGTGCAGGGGCTCATCCAGCTTGGCCAGAAGGTCCTGGGTCCCGTTGGACAGCGAATAGAGTTCGCTCTCGGTAAGGTCTGCGCGCGATGATCTTAAGGTGTTTGAGGCTATAACGTTGACGGCCAGGAAGAGGATGATCGCCAATCCGACCGAGAGGGCGACAAGGCGGGAGCGCGGGAGCTTTTGAAAGAACGACATCACAAGTCCTCACTGGGCTTTCTTAAGGTCAACCAGTTGCACGTTGATCCACAGACAGAGCACGATCATGGAACAGAAGAACACCACCGTCGGCGCTTCGATCACCCCATTGGTGAGCCTGCTGAAATGAGACAAAAAGGAGAGCGACTGCACCATCTCGGTGATCACATTGGGCGCCCATGAGCGCACGCCCGCCAGAACCAGATCAAATCCTGCCATCATCAACAAGAAGCCAGCCATGGAGGCGACGATGAAGGCAATCACCTGATTCTTGGTGAGTGCAGACATGCAGGTGGCCAGCGCCAGAAAAGCGCCAGCCATCAGCCAGCTGCCCATGTAGCTGGCGGCAATCACACCGTTGTCAGGCGAGCCCAGATAGTTGACCGTGAACCACATGGGCGCCGTGAGCGCCAGGGCAACGGCGGTGAATGCCCAGCCGGCCAAAAACTTGCCGGTGACCAGTTCCCAGGTGCGCACGGGCAAAGTCATCAGCAGCTCTATGGTTCCGGACCGGCGCTCCTCGGCCCACAGGCGCATGCCGATGGCCGGCATCAAAATCATGAAGAGCCAGGGGTGCCAGGTGAAGAAGGCGGAAAGATCTGCCTGACCGCGCTCAAAAAAGCCGGTGACGAAAAAGCTCAGGCCGGCAGACAGAGCCAGGAACACGGCCAGAAAAATGGCGGCAAGCGGCGTTGAGAAATAGGCGCGGAACTCGCGGCCAAACACAACGGCAATGGTATTGATCGATGAATTCATGGGCAGGTCTCCTGCAGCACGGCGTGCGCCCTAGTCGGAGGGTTTGCTCTGGGTAATCTGGCGGAATACATCTTCCAGGCTCGGCTTGTGAAAGCCGATCTCCTCAACGTCAATCTTGGCCCGCTGAAGCTTGGAAGCAAGCTGGGCCGGCTGCGTGGCGCGCCCCTGGGGTTTAACTAGCAAACTGGCCGAACCGTTCACGCGACTTAGCAGTTCAATGTCGGCCTTACCCGCAACGGGGCCAAGCTTGGCCACAATGTCTTCGCCTTCAGCGGCGCTCACCGTCACCCGGATCGCATTTTCTTGAACGGCCGCGGCGGTTAAATCGCCGGGCGCTTCATCGGCCAGGATCTTGCCGTCGGCAATAATCACGGCGCGGCTGCACACCGCCTCCACCTCTTCAAGAATGTGGGTCGACACAACAATTGCCTTCTTCTCGGCAATGGACCGGATCAACGATCTCATTTCATGTTTCTGGTTTGGATCGAGGCCATCGGTGGGCTCGTCCAAGATCAGCACGTCAGGATCATGCAGAAGCGTCTGGGCGATCCCCACCCGGCGCTTGTAGCCCTTCGAGAGGTTCTCGATCTTCTGATCCCAAACCTCAGTAAGATTGATTCGGTCCGCCATTTCCCCAAGCCGCACGTTACGCTCTGCGGAGGGCACATTGCGCAGCCTAGCGACAAACTCCAGAAAGTCGCCCACAATCATGTCAGAATAGGCCGGCGCCCCCTCAGGCAGATAGCCGAGATGGCGTTTGGCATTCAAGGGGTCGGTGCGCACGTCGTGCCCGCATACGGAGGCGGTGCCTTCATCAGGTTCCAAAAAGCCGGCAATCATCTTCATTGTGGTCGATTTGCCGGCGCCGTTCGGGCCCAGAAAGCCGACCACTTCACCCCGTGAAACACCAAGATCCACATGGTCGACAACGGTTCTGCCGTCAAACGCTTTGGTCAGCGCGTTTGTCTGGATCAGATGCATGGCGGATATCCTCGTTCAATGGCTTGTTCGAGAGGAACACTGCGTGTCCGCAGCGCTCCGCCGGTATACTGTTTTCTTGCTGATTCTGCTTGGAGCCAATTGCCAAAGCAGAGCCCTTCCTGCGCATCGATTTAAGACGCATTGGCAGCGTTTCAAGGGGTGGATATCAAATTTTGCGCCGTCACTTCAAGCCTTTTAGCGCGTTGAAAACGTTAAAACTTTTTAACCTGAATTCCAACTCCAGAAGGCGTCACCTTCCTTTTCATAAAAGCGAGACAGAACCATCTTGTGGACCTCAGACGCCCCGTCCACGAGCTTGGCGCAGCGGGCATAGCGGTAGATCCATTCCAGAACCGTATCTTGCGAATAGCCCTTCGCGCCGCACAGCTGGATGCCCACATCGGCGGCCTTGTTGAGCACATCCGCCACATGAATTTTCGCCATGGAGACTTCCTTGCGCGCGCGCGACCCCTGATCGAGCTGCCATGCGGCATGCATTGTAAGAAGCCGACCGATTTGAATGTCATGGCCCACATCGCCATACATCATGCTGATGGATTCTTTATCGCTCAACCGCTCGCCAAACGCATACCGGTTGTCGGTGTATTTGCGCGCCTCTTCCATGCAGCGCTTCGCCATGCCCAGCCAGCGCATGCAGTGGGTCAGCCGCGCGGGCCCAAGGCGGATTTGGGTCAGGCGCAAGCCATCGCCCTCCTCCATCAGGCGGTGCTCCATGGGAATTTCCAGGCCATCGAATTCCAGCTCGCAAACGCCGCCATGCTCGTCTGGGCCCATATTTGCGATGCGCCGCGTGATGCGCCAGCCCGGATCGTCCTTGTGGAAGAGGAAGGCGGTGAGCCCATTGCGCGGATCATCAGACGTACGCGCCACAAGGATGAAGTGGCTCGCCACTTCCGCGCCAGAGATGAACCACTTGGTGCCACTGATGATGTAGCGGTCGTTCTTCTGCTCTGCCTTTGTAAGCATCATGCCGCCCGGATCCGATCCGGAGCCTGGATGCGGTTCGGTCATCACAAAGGAAGAGCGCACATCACCATCGATAATGGGCTGCAACCACTTGTCTTTCAGCTCTTCTGTGGCCAGCACTTTATTAAGTACAGACATATTCCCGTCGTCGGGCGCCTGACAGTTCAGGACCACAGGCCCGAAAATCGAGCGGGCGGCTTCTTCGTAAAACACCGCCCAGCCGCTTACCGGAAGCCCAAGGCCGCCGCGCTCTTTCGGCATCTGCGGGGCCCATAGGCCGGCTGCCCTCGCCTTCTCGCGCATGGGCGCAAGTACGGAGAGCTTGATGTTGTCGAACTCGTTATAGTTCTCCCGATCCGCCTCAAGCGGGATCACCTCGTCAGCGATGAAGCGTCTTACCCGTTGGCGCAGATCTTCCAATTCTGCCGTAATCGTAAAGTCCATGTCCGCCCCTCCTTGATCTTGTTCTCAGGCCCATAAACAGACGAATTCGTGCTCACTTTCAAGCACAGTGCGACTCTAACGACATTCTGACCCTAAACGCCGAGCACCTGGCCACCATCCACGATCACCGTGGTGCCGGTCATGAAGGCCCCCGCGCGGCGCGATGCGAGCAGAAGGAGGACACCATCCAGATCGCTCGGATCACCAATCCGGCGCTGTGGGATGGTCTTGATCATATGATCGCCTGCCCCGCTCTCAAAAAACTCGCGGTTGATCTCCGTCAGGATATAGCCCGGAGCAATGGCATTAACGCGGATGTTGTGGCGCGCCAGTTCCACGGCTAGGTTGGAGGTGAGCTGTTTTAGGGCAGCCTTAGAGGCGCCGTAAGCGGCGAGGCTGCGCAGTGCGCGGTATGAGGCCACTGAGGCAATGTTGATGATGGTTCCGCCGGTGTCGGCGGCAATCATGCGGCTGGAGGCTTCCTGGGCTGCAAACCAGGGCCCGTCCAGGTTGACCGCCATCAGGTCACGCCATTCCTGCGGGGTCATGTCCATGCCGGTCATGGCGCCGGAGATGCCTGCATTGTTGATCAGCAAGGTGACCGTCCCGAAGGCCGCTTCGGCGGCATCGAATGCCGGCGCGATCTGGCCGCGCTCTGAGATATCAAGGGGCACCGCAAGAGCTTCGCCGTCCGAAGCCTCGATTTCCTCTTTTAAGTTTTCAAGCTTGCCGGCGCTGCGGGCAGCCAGCACCACTTTGGCGCCATTTGCCGCAAGCACTTTGGCGAAGTTGCGCCCCAAACCCGACGAGGCACCGGTGATCAGCGCCACCTCACCGCTCAGGTCAAACAGTTCTGCTGCTTTCATACGCTATCTCCCATAAAGCGTGGTGGGTAACCAAGTGGCCAGTTCCGGCGCAAACCAGAGCGCGACCAGAACGCAGATCTGCAGCCCGATGAAGGGGATCACCCCTTTGTAGATGTCCGGCGTTCCTATTGCGTCTGGCGCCACGCCGCGCAGGTAGAAAAGGGCAAAGCCAAAGGGCGGGGTCAAGAAAGATGTTTGAATATTGATCCCCATCATCACGCCCAGCCAGACCGGGTGCATCAGTTGGCCGGGCGCGACCTCCATTTGCAGGAGAATGGGCGCCACGATCGGTACGACGATGAAGACGATTTCCAGGAAGTCGAGAAAGAAGCCCATGAGGAACATCACGGCCATCACCAGCAACACAGCCGCCAGAGTGCCCCCAGGCAGGCTTTGCAGGAAATCTTCAATAACCTTGTCGCCGCCGAGGCCACGGAAGACCAATGAGAACAGGGTTGCGCCAATGAGAATGACGAAGATCATGGCGCTGATCTTCAAGGTGGACCGCATGACGCTGACCAGCACACGCTCACCGCTCTCATCGCGCGCGCGGTAGGTCTGGCGCAAAGCACTCCATATGCCCAGTGCCAGACCGCCAGCGAGCAGCACGGCGCCCCCAAATGCGAAGAGTTCCGCAACGGGCAGCGCCTCTCGCTGTACGCGCAGATCGAACAGCGCCGTCAGCACAAGCAACATAATGAGACAAAGAGCGGCAACCACGATCGCGGGCGCGCGCGCGCCTGCCAAACGATGGCCAGCCAGCATGAGAGCGCCCACAGCCCCCACCGAGGCGGCCTCGGTTGGAGAGGCGATGCCCGCCAGGATGGATCCCAGTACGGCAATGATCAGGATGAGGGGCGCAAACAGTGCACTGGCCAGCCCGCGCAGCGAAACGCTCCGATCAGGACCGTTTTTGACCGCAGGTGCCCGGGCCGGGTTGAGCGTCGCATAGGCGGCCTGGTAGGCCAGATAGGCCATGACCAGCACCAAACCCGGGATCAACGCGCCTGCGAAGAGATCGTTCACCGAAACCGTGTCCGGCGCGAAAATCCCCTTGCTGTACTGCGCGTTTTGGTATGCGATAGAGATCTGATCGCCCAGGATCACCAGGACGATGGACGGGGGAATGATCTGGCCCAATGTCCCGGCCGCACAGATCGAACCGCTGGAAAAGGCGTGACCATAACCGGCCCGCATCATGGTGGGCAGGGCCAGAAGCCCCATGGTGACCACCGTCGCTCCCACAATCCCGGTGGATGCCGCCAGCAGCGTGCCCACCAAGGTGACGGAAACCGCCAATCCCCCCGGCCTTGCGCCAAACACTTGGCTCATGGTGCCCAACAGGTCTTCGGCAACCTTTGAGCGCTCCAGCATCACTCCCAAAAAAACGAACAGCGGCACAGCGACAAGAACCTCGCTCGACATCACCGCAAAGATGCGCTGGGGAAAGGCCAGAAGCAGACCCAGGTCAAACACACCCAGAAAAGCGCCCACAAAAGCAAAAAGTGCGGCAATTCCCGCCAACGTAAACGCCACAGGGAAGCCCAAGACCAGCACGCCGCAGACTGAGGCAAACATCAGAACGCACAAGAGGATCGGCAAAGTGGTCAAGTCCGCTCGCCCCCCTTCGCAAGGTCTGGTGGATAGGTCGCAGCGCGTCCAAGTAGATAGGAGAGCGCCTTTCCGGCCATGGATATGGCCTGCAATGCCAGGGTGGCGGCAAAGACCCAGATCACGGCCTTATAGGCCCAGACGAGCGGCAGGCCACCAAACTCAGGCGAACGCTCCAGGACCCAGATACCGCTCTCAAAGTCGTAGATTGCGCGCAAAACATAGTCCCAAGATACAAAGAGAGTGAGAATGCAAACGGGCAGAACGAAAAACAGGCAACCGGCAAGGTCCGTTCGCGCCTTATAGGCCGGGCTTGCATCCCGGTAGATCACGTCCACGCGGACATGCCCGTCGCTCAAAAGCGTGTAACCGGCCCCCAGCAGAAACAAAAGGCCGTGCAAGTGCCAAACCGCTTCCTGCATGGGCACATAACCCACAGAAAAGACATACCGCAGGACCACCACAGAAAACTGCAGCAGCACCATGGCCAAAGCCAACCAAGCAACGGCATGTCCCAACGTGCGGTTGAGGTGATCGATGCTTTTGATGGCGCGCGCAAACATTGCCCCCGCTCCCGTTCAGATGGGCGGGACGCACTCTAGAGCAGTTCGGTGCCGCGTTGAACCATTTGATCTAGGTCAAAGCCCTAAAGCGCGTGACACGGCATTCTCTCGCCATCAATTCAAAAGGGATGAAAGCGATGACTTCAGGTGAAATGCTCTATCTTATGCTTCCCATTTGCGGAGCGATCTTTTTTGCGGTCGTGTTCGGATATCTTTCCTCCCAGGCCAAGTAATTGGTCTGATTACATCATCTGAACACCATTCACGGTTAGTGCCTAGACCAGGGCACTGACCGTAATCACTTTGAATGTGCGCATTTGGTCGTCATGTTCTTTTATGGAGCGATATTCTCCGGGCTTGAAGGTGTGCAGGGCAAACCGGTAGCCGGCTTCGTCACTGTCCTCGTCGCCATGAATATCATAGTGGAACGCCCATGATCCGCCAGGCTTGCGGATCAGATGGCCCACCTCGTCTTCCTCATCGCCCCAAAAGCGGACCACCCGGCACTGGTCGCGGTGCGTTTTCCAACCGTCAGGATCAATCTTGCCATCATCGTTGAGCGGCGCCGTGAAGCGATAGCCATGGGCGCGGCTGCCATTGGGAAAATCGTGGTCGCGGGCAAGCTCTAAAACCACTTTCTTGAGGGTCATCGGCGCTCTCCTCAGTGGGACATCAAAACCGGAACGGTCATTTGGTCGAGTACCTTCCGGGTGGCGCCACCAAACACCATTTCACGCACCCGGGAGTGCCCATAGGCTCCCATCACAAGCATATCGGCACCGGCATCAGAAACACGGTTCAAAAGAGCATCTGCCGGGTCAATATCCGGTGCGCTGGTGGGTTCGGAAATCGCATCGAAACCGTGGCGAGACAGGGCCGTTGAGAGCTCAGCACCGGGTAAGCTGGTGCCATCATCCTTGCTCAGCTGTGAGTCCACCCACACAACGTGGGCCTTTGCACCCTCTTTCATCAAGGGCACCGCGTCAAAGGCTGCCCGGGCCGCTTCCCGGGTGGCGTTCCAGCCAAAGATCACGTTTTGGGCCACCGTCTCGAATTTTCCGGAGTTTGGGACGAGCAAAATGGGCCGTCCTGCGTCCAAAACCAAGCGCTCGGCGAAGTCTGCCTCGCAGCCATTGTTCGACGCCGCACCGCCCTGGCTGGCGATTATGACATCAGACTGGCGACCATGTTCAATCACCGCAGCCGACACGAGATGGCTCATGCCATCCACCTCGCGCCATTCGCCCTTGAAGCCCTGTTTGTTCATTTGTTCGTTGAAGAGCTGCTTCACGGTGCTGGCCCGGTCCTGAAAGAAGCGCCGCCCCATGTCGGTCACATCAGCCGCCAGATGAGCAGAAATGCCCGGATGGATGTAAACGGCTGGGATCACATAGAGGCCAATCACATGGCCATCGTGGCGGTCGGCCAGCACTGAAGCGATATCCAGCAAGTGTGACGCGCGCTCCACATCGTTAAGAGAAACAAGGATCGTTCCAACTGACATTAAAGCCTCCAGAGGTCAGGCAAGTTCGTTTCAAGATGATGGACGCAGACGGCGGAGACGGAAGGACCGGAGGGAACGTTTCGGCTCAGTTTCCGTCTTCGGCCCGCCGCCTGCAGGATGGACCAACTGCGGCGGCCATCCAAGACTGTGACATGGGCCGATGACGATTGCGGCCCACCCCACAGCCTTCAACTTAAGACGCACCCCGTGTCTGGTCTTTGATGCAGATCAAACCCGTCAGACCAGATCGCGCAGCAGGTAGCCCACCGCAAAGGCGGCGCTGGCGGCCAAAAGCCCGACGCTCAGCGTCTCCATGCCCGATGCCCACCAGCTGGCCAGAGACCAGCGGGCCTTTAAAGCCCCAATCACGAAGAAGACGACTGCGGTCATGCCAACGGCGAAGAAAAACGCGTTCTCTACGCTCAGAAGATAGGGCAGCAGGGGCACTGCGCCGCAAAGAAGGAATGCGGCAAATGTGCTGGCGCCCGATAAAAGCGGCACCCGCTGGACCTGGCTCAGTCCATATTCCTCTGTAAGCATGGTTTCAACCCAGGTCTCCTCGCTTGACGTAATCGCCGCAACCGCTTCCTCCAGAGCATCTCCGGAGAGGCCCTTGGCAAGCAAGATCTGCCGGACCTCCTCACGCTCTCCTTCCGGTGCCTTGGCAATGTGCTTGCGCTCAACTGCCCAGAGGCGGGCATGGTCATCCACCTCCGCCTTGGTGCCGCTATAGTTGCTGGCGGCCATGGAAAATCCATCTGCAAGCAGATTGGCGAGGCCTAAGATGACAATCACCTTGGATGATAGGGCTGCGCCAACCACGCCGGCCACAATGGCAAATGTGGTGATCGCGCCATCAATTCCGCCATAGACCCAATCACGCACATAGTTTGGCTTACGGTCCTCAGCCAGCCTTGCGCGGATTTCTTCTGCACTGTGTCCATGCTCTAAGGTCATGCTGTCTCCTCCCACACGTGAGGAGATCAGCTTAATTCAATCCTTAGACGGATCAAAAAGGTTCACAGTGCGGCTCAATGGCCTTCACGGTACCAGGCAAACGCCACCAAGAACAACAGAGCGGCCAGCGCGAGGAGGCTGGAGAACAAGGAGAGCTCGCGTAGGGACTCAACCCGGTACGCCCCGTTCCGCTTAAGTGCGAGCCAGCCCTGACCGGACATGCGCCGACCGGGATCAACGCGGCGGATGGCCGGCAGGGAGATCTCGTTTCCGATTTCCGAAGAGACCCAGAAGGCGCGTCCGCCTGAAGCGGACATAAGGCTGGCCAGCTTGACAGGAGAGGCGATGATCTCCGCCAATTCCTTAGGGTCTGCACTTCCCACGGCGGCGACAGCGGACAATGCTTCGTCGCTGAGACGATGGACACCGACTTCGTTCACCGCAAGCCGCGCCCGCCAGACACCCGATTCTTCTTCCTTCAGTTCAACCTTGGTTTCTTTGCCCGATGGTGAGGTTACGGTCACGGGCCGGGCCGCATCGGCCATGGTGCGTCGCTCAATGGTGAGGGTTTGGCCCTTATGGCTGCCGAGCAAAGCTTCCTCTTCAAGGTCTGGTTCTTTCATGAGCCAATGGGCCAAGCGGCGCAGCATTTCCGCCTGGGGTCCGCCACCTTCAAATCCGCGGGCCCAAAGCCAAGCGTGATCAGAGAGCAACTGCGCCACACGCCCTTTGCCGACCCGGTCCAGGATCATCAAGGGCCGGTCGGAAGGCCCGCTCATAACGATTTCACCTTGCTTGGGATCCACATTGATCAGGCGGAACCAGCGGCCCCAGTTTGGAGGTGTCTCGTTGCCCCCTTCCAGATTGCGGGTGACCGGATGACGGTGGCCGCGCTGAGTGATCATGGGATGGAAGGGCTGCGTGATCACCTCTCCGGTTGGGACAGATGGCAGGATGGAGGCCAACGGCGTGCGGTAAAGACTGAGCGGTGTTGAAAAAGCCGGACCAGCAGCCGTGAGGACCGCCCCGCCCTCTTCCACAAACTGAGAGACGTTCGCGAGATAAATGAGCGGCAGAACTCCGCGCCGCTGATAGCGGTCAAAGATGATGAGATCGAACTCGTTCAGCTTCTGAGAGAACAGCTCCCGGGTCGGGAATGCGATAAGTGAGAGCTCGTTGATCGGCGTTGAATCCTGCTTCTCAGGTGGCCGCAGAATGGTGAAATGCACCAGATCAACCGCTGCATCGGATTTGAGCAGATTGCGCCAGGTGCGCTCGCCCGCATGGGGCTCGCCCGATACCAAAAGCACGCGCAGCCGGTCACGGACGCCGTCGGTCAGGACGACGACGCGGTTGTTGATCGCCGTCAGTTCGCCTTCTACCGGCGCGACGGCGAGTTCGGTGATGTTGGGACCACCATGATCAATGGTGATTTCCACCTCCACGCTCCGGCCCACTGGCACGCGCAGGCGTTCGGTTTCCTGGCCGCCCCGGCTCAACGTCACCTCCGCGCTGCCCGGCGGAAGGTTGTGATCCTCCACCCGGAACTTCACAGTGTAGCGTTGCCCGACAATCCCAAACTTGGGGGCTTCCTCCACAACGATGCGGCGGTCGCGTTCGCCTTTGCGGCCCGTGATCAGAGCTTGCACAGGTCCGTCATAGCCTTGGGCATTGAGGCTTTCGGG
>JBCDDQ010000023.1:0-25665 GCA_039180225.1 Pseudomonadota bacterium | reverse complement strand
GTTTAGTTTGTGAGTAATTACTATAATGACTCTGGATATAGAGTAAGGGATAAATCTACTATTCAGATAATGGTGGATGCCGCTGCAAGTAAAGATCCCGTTTTCAATAAAAACTTGAGAGATATAATTTCGTTTATTGATAGATTTCAATTGTCGAATAGCACTTTGTATTCAGAGTTTGATTCTAAATACAGTCAAGAATTTAACAGTGTTTTAGATAGCTTGAGGCGCAGTAATCGAGATGCAGCAGAGGTTATGGATAACCTCACAACCGTCGTGAGAGGGCTAGGACGCGATCCCAACAGCCACGAACTGGTCATTGGTAGACCTGAGAATCAAGCATACGGAGTTGAACATGAAGTCCTGAGGCTTTACTTCCCGCACGCGGTTGCCAAAGCACTTAAAAATCCCTCCCTGCTGGCGGATCTGAAAGACCTCTACAAAGTTGGGACTGACGAGGAGTTTAGCCGGCAGAACTATAAAGATTTTTCCGCCACTTGGAACCTTGATGCAGATTTGACTGCGGAAGCCAGTCTCGATCCCCACAGCACAGATCCTACCGCCACTAATGGTTCCGGTGCAGGTGAAGATTCCGGTCAAGGCGATGACGCAGCACCCGGATCAGACGATGCCGACAGCAACGCCACCGGCGGTTCTGGAGATGGCGACAATCCTGACCTAAGCGGAACCGGCGGCGACGGCTCAGCCGGCGGAGGTGGTAACAGTTCTGGTGACGGTGCGGGCACCGGTGGCGGGAAGGGCGGCGCGGGAGGCGGCGACACATCCGATGGTGGCGCTGCCGGTGGCGGAAAGGGGGGGGCTGGTTCCGGTGCCTCTGGCGGTGGCAAGGGCGGTTCCGGCGCCTCTGGCGGCGGCAAGGGCGGTTCGGGTGCTCCCGGCGGTGGCAAGGGCGGTTCGGGCTCTGAAGGCGGCGGCGGGGTTTCAGGACGCTCAATAACACCCCCGCCTCCTCCTCCTGCTTCACCGCCGGACCCCCTCATCCTGGATCTTGATGGGGACGGCGTTGAGCTCACCCCGCTTGAGGGCTCGGCCACATTCTTTGACTTTGATTTGGACGGCGTGCGCGAGCGCAGCGGCTGGGTCAGTCCGGATGATGGCTTGTTGGCGTTGGACGCTAACGGCAATGGCAAGATCGATGATCTCACCGAACTGTTCGGTGGCGCAGATTTTAACGGTTTCGCGGAGCTGGCCACTCTGGATGCCAATCAGGATGGTATAATCGATCTGGAAGATCCCGAATTCGTCAACTTGTCCATCTGGCGGGATCTGGATTCCGATGGTGAAACCGATGAGGGCGAGCTGAAGTCTCTTGCCGACTATGAGATTGTCTCGATCGAGACGGACTACCAAGCAACCAACCAGCGGATTGGCGGCAATCTGGTGGACGGCCTAGGGTCATTCCAAACAGCCGATGGCGAAAGCCATGACGTGCGCAGTGCTTGGTTCAACATCGACCAGTTTGTGACCCGGGCCACCCTGCCACCAGACTTTGAGTTCACCGAAGAAGCTCGCCATCTGCCGAATTTGCCGGGCTACGGGGACTTGCCGGACTTGGCTGTGTCCCTCTCCAATGACCCGAACCTTGCCATCAGTTACAAGAGCCTGCTCGCAAACATCTTCGCCGGTGACTTGGCAGATCAAAGACAGGCTGTTGGAGAGTTCTTGATCGAATGGGCGGACACCGCGGATGTTCCCATCGATTCGCGTGGTTCCCACATCGATGCCCGGAAGATCGGCTTCCTTGGTAAGTTCTACGGGGGCGACATTTGGGTGACCACGCCCATTTTGAACACTCGCGCGGCCCTGGCGCTGGAGGCTACCTTTGATCAGATTGTTGACAATGTGCTCATCAAGATCCTGGCGCAAACCGCCGATTTAACGTTCAACAGTTTGTCCGTTGCCGAACTCTCCGACGTCGCAGAGGGACTTACGCCATACTTCAATCTGTCGCTTGCATTCTCCTCGTTCGAATATGATCAGGAGACGGAGACGATCTCAGGCAGTTTCATTGATTTCCTGGTCACGCTGGACCGGACCACGGGCCCCGGCAGAGCGGAGGTTTTTGAGGCCGCCCATAAAGCCAGCAGCTATCTTGCCGCTTTTGCACAAATCAGCTTTGAGGGCGACGTCACAGCGCAGCGCGAGGCGTTTCGCGACATCATCCTGCAAAATCGTGATGTGCTCACCTATGAGCCTGAGTTCTATCAGGCCGCGGTGTCAGACCGGGCTGACTATCTGGAGACGGCCGGCGGCAACGACGAAATCAATGTTGACGCCGGTTCCTACATCTTTGGGGCTGAGGGTGATGATGAACTCACCGGCAGTTCCTCGCGCGATTATCTGGAAGGGGGCGCCCACAATGATGTGCTGAGGGGCGAGCGCGGAGATGATGTTTACATCTTTTCCAGGGGGGATGGCCGCGACTCGATTGTGGATAACGGCTACAGCCATGCGGACCAGCTGATCATACACGGATACCGCCCAGATGAGGTGCACCTGTCGCGCAGCGGAACAGACGGTGCGGGTGGAAACGATTTGCGCATATCCTTCACCGGCACGAGTGATCAGATCCTGGTTAATAACACCCTGGATACCAGTTCGGACGGGATCGAGGCGTTCATTTTCGACGATGGCACCGTTTGGACGCGCGGCGATGTGATGAGCGTGATCTTATCTGCGGCCCAGACTGACGGAGACGATGTGATCGCCGGGTTTGACCGCGATGACATCATCGAAGCCGGCGCAGGCAATGACTATGTGCGCGGCGGTCGGGGGGACGACACCTATGTGTTCGCCCGGGGCGACGGCCGCGATGCCATTCTGGACAATGGTTACAGTCACAGCGACCGGCTTGTTATTCATGGCTATTCCCCGGAGGAAGTCCAGATTTCGCGCAGCGGCACCGGCGGCTCCGGTGGCAACGATCTGCGCCTCAGCTTCGCGGGCACGCTGGATCAAATCCTCATCTACAATACCCTGGATGGCAGCTCGGACGGGATCGAAGAGATTGTGTTTGATGACGGCACCGTTTGGAGATCCGATGAGCTGATCGCCCAAGCGGTTGCCCAGACACCAACGGGCGATGATGACGTGATTGAGGGCAGCTCTCAGGCTGACGAGTTGAATGCAGGCGTTGGCAACGATTACCTCCATGGCAATGGTGGGGGCGATACCTATGTTTTTGCGCGCGGTGACGGCCGCGATGCGATTGACGACAATGGGTCTGGCGGGGGCGACACACTGGTCATTCGCGGCTATCGGCCCGAAGAGGTTCTGCTCTCGCGCGCCGGAACGGACGGTTCAGGTGGAAACGATCTCAATATTACCTTTATCGGAACCTCCGACCAGATTCTCATTTACAACACGTTGGATGGCGGTCCGGATGTAATCGAAGAGATTGTGTTCGATGACGGTACGGTGTGGACACCGGCCGACCTACGCAGCCGGCTTGTGTCGGACGCCGAGACAGACGGCAACGACGTTATCAAAGGTTTTGAGTGGGGCGAGGTGATAGAGGCCGGTGCCGGGAACGACTATCTGGTCGGCAATGGCGGGGCCGACACCTATGTGTTCTCACGAGGCGATGGCCGGGATGCGATTAGAGATGACGGCTCTAGCGCCGGCGATAGGCTTGTCATTCATGGTTATGCACCCGACGACGTGCTGCTCTCGCGCAGTGGCACAGACGGTGCCGGTGGAGACGATCTGAACCTAAGGTTCATGGGCTCATCCGATCAGATCATCGTCTACAACACGCTGGATGGCGGCTCGGATGTGATCGAAGAGATCGTGTTTGATGACGGCACCGTGTGGACATCGGCAGACCTGAGGAACTGGCTCCGAGCCGCTGAGACCACTGATGAGGACGATGTGTTCAATGGTTTTAACCGGGACGAAGTGATTGAGGGCGGCGCCGGAAATGACCGTTTGTATGGCGATCGCGGAAACGACACATATGTGTTCACCCGCGGTGATGGGCGCGACGCGATTGAAGACAATGGCTACAGCAGCGGCGATCAGCTTGTCATTCACGGTTACACGCCAGATGATGTTCTCTTGTCGCGCAGCGCAACTGGAGGTGCAGGCGGAGACGATTTGCGGCTGAACTTTGCAGGCACGCTTGACCAGATCATCATTTACAACACTCTGGAGGGCGGTTCAGATGTGATCGAGCAGATCCTCTTCGACGATGGAACGGTTTGGACCCCCACCGAAATCAATGCAGCTTTGGAGCTGGCCGGCGAGCATACGATCGAAGGCACCGATAGCGCAGACACTCTTGTGAGCACGAGCCAACGCGATGTTCTGCATGGCGGTGATGGGTCAGATGATTATGTGTTCAGTCGCGGTGACGGTGTGGATATCATTGAGGACAATGGCTGGAAGGACACGGACCGGTTGTTTCTCCAGGGGTATGAGGCCGCGGAAGTTTCCGTATCGCGTTTGCTGCCGAACAGCAGCAGTCTGGTTCTGAGTTTCGCCAACACCAGCGATCAGGTCACCTTGATGAAGACGCTGGGCGAAGACGAGTATGACGAGATCGAGCAGATCGTGTTCGACGACGGTACCATCTGGACGATGGCGCATGTGCGCGATCTGCTCGCACCAACGGGGGACGATGGTGACAATCTGCTATCGGGTTCGAACTTCAGTGACACGCTTAATGGCGGCCTTGGTAATGATTTTCTGCATGGGCGGGATGGTTCGGACAACTATGTGTTCGCCCGTGGCGATGGCGTTGACATTATTGAAGATAATGGCTGGAGAGACACGGACCGGCTGGTTCTCCAGGGCTATGAGACCGCGGAAGTTTCCGTATCCCGCCTGGTGCCGAACAGCAGCAGTCTTGTCTTGAGTTTCGCCGGGACCAGCGATCAGGTCACCTTGATGAACACGCTGGACGACGACAAGAATGACGAGATCGAAGAGATCGTGTTCGATGACGGCACGATCTGGACCATGGCGTATGTGCGCGAGCTGCTCGCTCCGCTGAGCGATGATGGAGACAATGTGCTGTCCGGCACGAGTTACCGCGACATCTTGGAAGGTGGCTTGGGGAACGATCTGCTGCAGGGCCGTGACGGGTCTGATGACTATGTGTTCAGCCGCGGTGATGGCGCTGACATCATTGAAGATAATGGCTGGAACGACACAGACCGGTTGCTTCTCCAGGGATATGAGACCGCCGAGGTGTCCGTTTCCCGCTTGGTGCCAAACAGCAATAGTCTTGTCTTGAGTTTCGCCGACACCAGCGACCAGGTCACCTTAATGAACACGCTGGACGGCGACCAGAATGACGAGATCGAGCAGATCGTGTTCGACGACGGCACGATCTGGACCATGGCGTATGTGCGCGATCTGCTCGCTCCGCTGAGCGATGATGGAGACAATGTGCTGTCCGGCACAAGCTACAACGACATCATGGAAGGCGGCTTAGGGAACGATCTGCTGCAGGGCCGTGACGGGTCTGATGACTATGTGTTCAGTCGTGGCGACGGTGTGGACGTGATCGAGGATAATGGCTGGAACGACACAGACCGGTTGCTTCTGCAGGGATATGAGACCACCGAGGTGTCCGTGTCCCGCCTGGTGCCGCACAGCAATAGTCTTGTCTTGAGTTTCGCCGGGACCAGCGATCAGGTCACCTTGATGAACACGCTGAACGGCGACAAGAATGACCAGATCGAGCAGATCGTGTTCGACGATGGCACCATTTGGACCATGGAGCATGTGCGTGATCTGCTTGCTCCGGTTGGTGATGCCGGAGACAACGTTTTGTTCGGCACGAGCTACGCCAATACCCTGGAAGGTGGTCTGGGCGATGACGAGCTTTATGGTCGCGATGGGTCAGATGATTATGTGTTTGCCCGGGGCGATGGCAAGGACATCATTCAGGATGATGGCTGGCGCGACACCGATCGCCTGCTCCTCAGCGGTTACGAGACCGCTGAAGTCTCCGTGTCGCGCCTCGTGCCGAACAGTGACAGTCTCGTCCTGAGCTTTGTCGATACTGACGATCAGGTCACCCTGATCCAGACACTGAACGGTGATGACCGCGATGAGATCGAGCAGATCGTGTTCGACGATGGCACCATCTGGACCATGGACTATGTGCGCGACCTGCTTGCCGTGAACGCCGTGTCGGCCGTGGCCGATGAGGCATTTGTGGCGGTACGGGGCCAGGACTTCACGATCCGTGCTGATGAGCTGACTTCAAATGATATCGACGCTTCGGGTGATGAGATTCAAATCGTTGCGGTGAGAAACGCGCAAGGCGGGACGGTTGCGCTGAACAGCGACAATGACGTCGTGTTCAGCCCCGAACCTGGATTTATTGGCGCCGCGAGCTTTGAGTATGTGATCAGCGGGGGCGATCACGGAACCTCCAGTAATATTGTGCATCTCCACATTGTTTCAGACAATATTGCCCCGGTGGCGAGTGTAGCTCTGCCAGATCAGAGCTTCGAGGAGGATGCGGAAATTCTCTTCACACTACCCGGGGACACGTTCAGCGATGAGAACGGTGACGATCTTACATTAACTGCCAGATTGGCGAACGGAGACGATCTGCCCAGCTGGCTGTCTTTTGACGCGGAAACACGAACGTTCAACGGGCTGCCGCCACAGGACGCTTCAGGTTCCCTGAACCTTGCGGTTGTTGCATCGGACGGTGAGGCAAGTGCCGTAGAGATGTTCACCTTGTTTGTGGTGGCGGTCAATGATGCCCCGCAGGTGTCTGTGGCTCCGGAAACGGTTTCTGCGGAGGAAAACCAGCCCCTGGCCTTTGTTCTGCCAGACGGTGTGTTCGAGGATGTAGAGGGAGATGAGTTGACACTGTCTGCACGGTTGGCGGATGGCTCTGATCTGCCGGAGTGGTTGGTGTTTGATGCTGAGGCGCACGCGTTCAGCGGCAATCCTCCCTTCGGCACAGCCGGCATCTGGCAGGTTGAGGTGGTTGCTTCGGATGGATTGCTAACCGCTTCGGCAACCTTCGACATTGACGTCTCCCCGCCCAACGTGGCGCCGGTTGTTCACACACCGCTTGCAGATCAGAGCTTTGCTGAAGACACGGAGGTTTTCTTTACGCTCCCAGAGGGTGTGTTCAGCGATGAGAACGGGGATGATTTGACGTTGTCGGCCAGGCTGGACGGTGGAGATGATCTGCCCGCCTGGCTGACCTTTGACGCTGAAACCAGAACGTTCAGTGGCACTCCGCCTGCGAACGTGTCGGGCTCCTGGGCAATCGCCGTTGTTGCTTCGGATGGGAGAGAACGGGTCACAGAGGTGTTCAACCTCGTGGTTGAGGCGGTCAATGATGCGCCTGAGGCGGTAACTGCCGTTGAAACCGTCTTCGCAGAGGAAAGTCAGCCCCTGGCCTTTGTCCTGCCGGACGGTGTGTTCGAGGATGCAGAGGGAGATGAGCTGACACTGTCTGCACGGTTGGCGGATGGCTCTGATCTGCCGGAGTGGCTGGTGTTTGATGCTGAGGCGCACGCGTTCAGTGGTAATCCGCCCTTCGGCACAGCGGGCATCTGGCAGGTTGAGGTGGTTGCCTCGGATGGATCGCTGACCGCTTCGGCGACCTTCGACATTGATGTCTCCCCGCCCAACTCGGCGCCGGTCGTGCACGCACCGCTTGCCGATCAGCGCTTTGCTGAAGACACAGAGGTTTTCTTTACGCTTCCAGAGGGTGTGTTCAGCGATGAGAACGGGGACGATTTGACGTTGTCGGCCAGGCTGGATGGTGGAGATGACCTGCCCGGCTGGCTGACCTTTGATGCGGAATCCAGAACGTTCAGTGGCACTCCGCCTGCGAACGTGTCGGGCTCCTGGGCAATCGCCGTTGTCGCTTCAGATCAAAGAGAGCAGGTCACAGTGGTGTTCAACCTCAATGTGGAGGCTGTCAATGATGCGCCTGAGGCGGTGGCTCCCATTGAAACTGTCGTTGCGGAGGAATACCAGCCGCTGGCCTTTGCCCTGAGCAATGATGTGTTCGCGGATGTGGATGGCGATGAACTGACGCTGTCTGCGCAATTGTCGGATGGCTCTGAACTGCCCGATTGGTTGACGTTTGATGCAGAGACTGGGTCCTTCCGAGGGGTTCCCCCTAAAGGATCAGCCGGCACATGGCAGGTTAAGGTGATTGCCTCCGACGGATCGCTCACCGGGTCGACCACGCTCCGGATCGATGTGGTTTCAGACACGATGGCCAGACCGGTGTTGGAGGGCACGCTTCACTCGGAAACCATCACCGGCAGCGCTTCGGGCGAGATCATCATCGGCGGCGACGGGCACGATACGCTGAGAGGCTTCTCAGGTGGTGACCTCTACAGTTACGCCCTTGGCGACGGCGAAGATCTCGTTGATGAGCGTGATCATTCCGGCATCGACAGGCTCCACTTTGTGGACCTGACAGTGTCGGACCTGACCTTCTCGCGCCACTTTGGGGTTGGCGATGAGTGGGATCTGGGCATCACGGTCAACTCGACCGGTGAGATGATTAAGGTCGAGGATCAGTTCTGGAACGATAGGTACGGTGTAGAACAGATCTCTTTTGCTGACGGTACCGTCTGGGAGCGTGACGCGATCCTGGAAGCGTCTTGGTACCGCGGCACTGAAGAGGGCGACAACATTGTTGGCGCGGCGTCTGACAGCACAATCTCCGGCGGACGCGGCGACGACACGCTAAAAGGGGGCCGTGGTGAGGATCTTTATGTTTACGCCGTTGGCGATGGTTCAGACCTTGTAGATGAACGGGATCATGGTGGGGTCGACAGGATTCACTTTACAGATCTGAACATTGCCGATCTCACATTTTCGCGCCATTTCGGGGTTGGAGATGAATGGGACCTAGGCATCACGGTCAACTCGACCGGTGAAATGATAAAGGTCGAGGATCAGTTCTGGAACGACAAGTACGGTGTGGAGCAAATCTCATTTGCCGACGGTACGGTTTGGGAGCGTGATGCCATCCTAAACGCGTCTTGGTACCGTGGGACCGGCGACGGCGAGACGATCGTCGGAGGTGTAACCGGGGACATGATCTTCGGCGGTGGGGGTGATGACACGCTTAAAGGGGGCCGAGCCGGCGATACCTATCTTTATGCTTCCGGCAACGGCGCTGATCTTATCGACGAGGAGAACAGGTCGGGGTCTGACAGGCTCGTGTTTTTAGACCTCAACGCAACAGATCTCACCTTTTCCCGGTGGATTGGGGTTGGTGGAAAATGGGACATGGGGATCACAGTTAACGCTACAGGCGAGATGATCAGGGTCCATGAGCAATTCTGGAGCCCTCAGCACGGCATTGAGGAGATTGCATTTGCTGACGGCACGGTTTGGGAAACGAGGACGTTCCTGGATGCCTCCTTTATCAGAGGGTCAGACGGCGACGATACCATCACTGCGCCCGCAAGAAGTGAAACCTATGTGGGCGGCTTAGGGGACGACACATTCGTCTCTGATCTTGCCCGGAGTGCAGACGTTTACGTTTACGCAAAGGGTGACGGCAACGACCTCATCGACGACCGGGACGGTGCGTCCAGCGCGAGTGCCCAGACTGATATGCTTCGGTTCACCGACATCACGTCCGGTGACGTGAGCCTTGCCAAGTCGGATCTTCAGTTGCTGATCACTGTTCTATCCACCGGCGAACAAATACGGGTGAAGGATCACTTCCAGTCTGTGGGCAATCGAGGCATCGACGAGATCCACTTTGCTGATGAGGTTGTGTGGGGCAATGATCAGATTAGCCACTTCGCTTGGCTGCGCGGGACAGCCAATGCAGATGACCTGGTGGGCGGCGGCGGAAGCGACACCTTCCAGGGCTATGCGGGCGATGATGTGCTGAAGGACCATGGCACAAGCGCGGACATCTATGTTTATGCGCGAGGCGATGGCAATGATGTGATCGACGATAAAGATGGTGCCCACTCTTCGAATGCAAGATTGGACGTGTTGACCTTCTCGGACATCGTTTCGGCTGACGTGACCGTGTCCAGATCTGATCTCGAGTTGCTGATCGACATCGTGGCGACAGGAGAACAGATCCTGGTGGAAGATCATTTTTGGTCTGAGGGCAATCGCGGCATTGACGAAATACATTTCGCCGATGAGGTGGTCTGGGACAATGCCGATATCTCTGACTTGGTTGACGGCAATCCTGTCACGATAGTCAGCGCCTTGCTGGTGGGAACGTCTGGTGATGATGTGTTGCGCGGCGGACATGACGATGATGACATGCAGGGCGGCGAGGGCGATGATACGCTGGTTGGCGGATACGGGAGGGATTCGTTCGATGGTGGCTCTGGAACAGACACTGTCGATTACGGGTACTCCTTGCAGAGTTGGCAGATCGACCTCGCCAATGGTCAGTCCATTCTCACCGGAACGGCAACCACGGAGTTCTTGGCGAGCATTGAAAACGCGGTTGGCGGGTTCGATAGCGACCTGCTGATCGGCAGCGATGGCGACAATCTGCTCAATGGAGGTGGCGGAAATGACGTCTTGAGCGGCGGCCTCGGCAATGATGCACTGTTGGGCGGTGAGGGCATCGACACCTTCGTGTTCGTCGATAACTTTGGCGTCGATGTCATTCTCGATTTCTATGCCCATCCCTCAGGGGAGAAGGTTGATCTGAGCGCAGTCAGCGAAATCACCGATTTTGACGATTTGAAAAACAATCATCTTGTGACCGAAGAGGGCAGTGCGGTGATTGTTGACGGACAAAACAAGATTGTTCTGAAGAATGTTCAGGTCAGTGATCTGGATGTCGATAACTTTGTGATCTAACAAAAAAAGACCAACAGCAGCGGCGCATTTCGTCTCACTTGCGCCTCAGTATCAGGCCACCTACGTTACTTCAGACAACGTGTTTGGGTTTGGGAGGTGTTCGCCATGCTGGTCAGCCGTGATTTTGCAGCCATTCTACTGGCCGCTCCCCTGATGGCTGTGTCCGTAACGTCCGCTCTGGCGGCGTGTGGTGACAAGGCCAAGGCTGGCGTTGATTGGTCAGGTTGCAAGAAGCAAAACAAGATTTTGAAAGGCCGGGACCTGACCGGGGCCAAGTTTGTGGGCTCTGATCTGTCGGCCTCCACCCTTCGCGACAGCACACTGAATGGCGCGGCGTTGGAGCGGGCAATGCTGGTGAAAACCACTCTGGCGGGCAGCAGCTTGAAAGGTGCCAACCTGAGCAAAGCCCAAGGACCACGGGCGAACCTGGAAAAAGCCGATCTTATGGAGGCTAATCTTGCCAAAGCTGAGTTCAGCCGTGCCCGGTTCTCCGGCGCCAGCCTTGCCAAGGCTGACATGAGCAAGGCCGATGTGTCCCGTGCTGTGTTCGCAGGAGCCGACTTGTCAAATGTCAACCTGACCTATGCCAACCTTTCCCGAGCGGACTTCCGTGCCGCCGCCCTTGCCGGCGTCAATCTCACCGGCGCGTATGTGCTGCTGACGCGCTTCGAAGGGGCTGATCTCAGCGCCGTCACAGGGCTAACAGCCGATCAGCTGTCGATTGCCTGCGGCGACGCAAAAACGGTGCTCCCCGCCGGTCTCAGCGCACCGGAAACCTGGCCGTGTGAGTGAGCCGGCAGTGCTCAGTGCGCCATGAGCACAGGCACGGTCATTTTATCGAGCAAGTAGCGGGTAACCCCGCCGAACAGGTATTCGCGCAGTCTGGAGTGGCCATAAGCGCCTGCCACCACGAGATCTGCGCCAATATCGTCCGCCTTGGTGAGCAAGGCATCGCCGATATCCCACTTTCCGGTAGACAGGGCCTCGGTTGTCACATTCACATTATGGCGCGACAGCATGTGGGCAAGCTCGCTGCCGGGCAGGTTGCCGCCTTCAAACTCATCGGCGTTGACCCACACAACCGTCGCCTTGTCCGCCTGCTTAAGCAGAGGCACTGCATCGGACACCGCGCGCGCGGCTTCAGCACTGGCGTTCCAGGCCACCAGGGCGTGGGTGCCGACGTTTGAGAAGTCTCCTTCGTGGGGCACAACCAGAAGCGGCCGGCCGGCGTCCATAAGCACGTTTTCAACGAATTCCGGCTCGAAACTGTCGAACCCTTCTGTCGGCGTCTGGCCTGCAATGATCAGATCTGCCTGCATGCCGTGGGTGGTGGTGAGCCCTGACACGGACGGGTTTTGAGACCGCAAAAGGCGCCATTCACCGCGCACGCCATCCTTGCGCACCTGTTCTTCAAACATCTCATGCACCGTATCGGCGTTGCTTTCGTAGTAGTTGCGCTGCTCTGCGTTGATATCAACGGCAGCATGGGTGGTGGCGGGCGTGGCGTAATAGCGTGGGCCAGGGATCACATAGAGGCCGATCAGGTGGGCATCGTGTTTGGCGGCCAGCTCGCAGCCGATGCGGATCAGCTGTTCGGCACGGTCAACCGTGTTGAGGGTGGCAAGAATGGTGCGGACGGGCATGCGCTTTCTCCTGAACAAGTGTTTGACGGAGTGTGCACGATTTTCGTCTGCACCGGCTTGATCTGGATCAGTTGGCGTTTTTGCGCCCTAGTGGGACATCAGCACCGGCACAGTCATGTTTTTCAGCACATGCTGCGCAGTGCTGCCGAAGAGGAACGTGCCGAACTTGCCGCGACCATATGCTCCCATCACCAGAAGGTCCGGCTTGGTTTCAGCACAATGCGCCAGAATCGTACGCCCCGCGTCGCGCTTTGCGGCCTTCAGCTGCACCAGATTGGCGTTGATGCCATGGGCCGTCAGGTGGGCGATGAGATCGTGTTCGGGCAGCACCCGCTTATCTGCGTCGTCTTCGTCGTCGATCAGGCGCAGCACATCCAGGCGCTTCTTGGTTTCCAGAATCTGCATGGCATCGGTCAGTGCCCTGGCCGCGGCGCGGCTGCCGTCCCAGGCCACAACGGCTTCTTCTTTGAACGGTTGGGGTTCGTAGGAGGCCGGCACCGCAATAATCGGCTTGCCGGAGCGCAGCAACAGCTCTTCGGCGTTGAGGGAGCCGCCGCCGGTCTGATCGACACTGCGGAACTGGCCGGCGATCAGAAGGTCAAAATAGCGGGCGTAGCGCGGCATCAGCACATCTGGCCGGCCTTCGCAGGTGATCCAGTTGGCCTCCGTCTTAGCGCCGGCGGCCTTCACCTCGGCGTGGAAATCTTCTCCGATTGACTGTTCGGCGGCCAATTCGGCGTCGTGGATGTTCTTCATGACGCTTTCAGGGATCCAGCGGCGATATTGGCTCTCGTATTCCTTTGGCTTGTACACATGCAGTCCGGTGATCTTGGCATCGTACTTCCGCGCCATTTGAACCGCAAACCGCACGGCCCGCTTGGCGTTTTCATTACCGTCATAAGCGACAAGCAGGTCTTTGATGGCCATGGTCTTTCTCTCCAGATTATCCCGTGTGATCACACTGCCGCACAGCGTGGCCCAAGCCCTTGATCGAGGTCAATGGGCTTTCCACAGACTAAGGAGAGGGAGGAGAGAGCTCAGCGCGCCCGCCCAGGTGCTCTGCCAGGAAACGTTCCAGCGCTCGGGCAAATGCCATCTTGTTGCGTGGTTTGCGGATCACATGGCCCTCATCGTCAAAGACGATGTACTGCGCGTCCCGGCCATTCTTGGTGACCGCAGCGACAATGCGGTCAGAATGGGCGCGTGAGACGCGGACGTCGTTGGCGCCATGCACCACCAGCATCGGCTTGGTGATGCGGTCCACATAATTGATGGGTGAGCGGGAGGCCATATCGGATCGGTCGTCGGGGTTTTCCGGATGCCCCACATAGGCATGCCAGCGGGCGAGGCCATTTTTCCAGTATGATGGGAAGGATTCGAACGCCGATACCAGATCGGCAACGCCCACCACGCTGATCCCAGCAGCAAAGATGTCCGGTGTGAACGTCAGGCCCACCAACGTGGCATAGCCACCATAGCTGTGGCCGTAAATGGCGACGTTTTGCGCATCGGCAATGCCTTTGGCCACTGCCCAGTTGACCGCATCAATGAGATCGTCGTGCATCTTGCGTGCGAACTGTTTGCGTGCGGCCTTCATGAAAGCCCGGCCAAAGCCAGTGGAGCCGCGATAGTTGACCCGCAGCACGGCGTAGCCGCGGTTGGCCAAGAATTGATCGTCGGCTTGAAAGCCCCAATAATCTCGGGCGAACGGGCCGCCATGGACACGCAATATGGTGGGCAGGGCTTTGCCTCGGGTCCCTGCGGGCAGGGTCAGGTATCCGTTCAGTTCAAGCCCATCCCGGGCGGCAAACCGCACCGGCTTCATGGTCGACAGCTTGTCCCGGTAGCGGGCAATCTGAGGGGAGGCCAGGGACATCACCTTGCCGGCGCGCGCATCCACCAAGAACTTCGAGGTGCCTTGGGTGTCGCGTGTGATTTCCACGGTGAACAGGGATTTTTCCCGATTCCAGGATTTGAAATTGAAGTCAAACCGGCCATCGGCGCCGATCTGATCGAACACGGCCTTGATGTGCGGAGCGAAGATCTTGGTTTTGAGGTAACCCGGCATGGAGGAGGCGATCAGCGGTTCATAGCTGATCTCGTCCACCCACAGGCCCTGAACATCGGCTTGCGGGTCCTCATAGAGAAGCTCTTCCTGGCCCGTATTGAGGTTCAGTCGCACCACGGCGAGCCGGTCCCGGCCCAGGTTGGAGACGGCCCAGGCCCAGCCTGTGCCCGAAAGAGGATGGCCCTCAATCCACAGTTTGTCTTCCGTGCTGCCGCTGGTGATCGCGCGCCAGCCGCCCTTGCCGTCCGGCACGTCCAGGGACCAAAGCCGGTTTGGCAAGCGGCGCTTAACGGCGATCACCGTGCCGCTCTGGTCCGTGTAGTACTTGAACACATCTCCGGGGTTCTGCAACACCAGATGCTCCGCGCCGGTCAAGGCGTTGATGCGATAGAGATCGAACACGGAGCGGTCGCGCCGGTTCAGTTGCAGGAGGTATTCGTTGGGGTGATCTGGAAACTTCTGCTGGTGGCGCACTTTTGTGCCGGGGTAGGGCGTGACGCTCCTCAGGTCTGCCTGAGGTTTTAGCGTGTCGGCCAGATAGACATGGGTGTTCTCATCTCCTGTAGCATCGCTCCACACCATGATGTGGCGGTTATCATTGGTCCAATAGGCCCACCCGACCGGCTTGTGGGCGGCGATGGTACCGGCCTTATCGCTACCATCCAGGCTGCGGAAATGGATGGTGGTCCGGCCCTCTTTCATGGCGAGCCACAAGAGCTTGGTGCCGTCTGGGGAGACGCGATGGTCCCAGCTTTCTTCGCGCTTTGTGTAGAACAGCTCAGCCGGAATAAGCGGCGGCAATTCGGCGTTCACCAAAGAGGGATGGGTGGCAATGAGCGCACGCGGGCCCTCAGCTGCCGCTTGGCCAAAGCCAACAAGCAACAACAGACAAGCCCAGAGAATGCCTCTCAAAGGTCTGTGTCTCAGCCCTTAGGGCCCCCTTAGCCCTTGGGCATACTATAGCCACGAAATGGCTGATTGGAGAAATCAACTTTCGTTAGGAGATGTTTCAGCCTTGCGCCTTTTGGATCTTCTTCCAGGTGTCGCGCAGGGCAACGGTTTCGTTGAAGATGGGACGTTTGGGCGTGCTGCCCGCATCCACGCAGAAATAGCCCAGGCGTTCAAACTGAACGTAGGCGCCCGGCCCATCGTCTGCCAGAGCTGGCTCCACCTTGGCGTCGGCAATCACGGTCTTGGACGCAGGATTGATCGCAGCCAAGAAATCGTCTTCAGCTGCGGGGTTCTCGCTGCTGAACAAGTGGCCGTACCGGCGAACTTCCGCACTTACGGCCCGCGAGCCATCCACCCAGTGGAGGGTTCCTTTCACTTTGCGTCCATCGGGCGACTCCCCGCCGCGCGAGGCCGGATCGTAGCTGCAGCGCAACTCGACAATCTTGCCATTCTCGTCCTTGATCACGTCGGTACACGTGATGAAGTACGCGTACCGCAGCCGCACTTCCTTGCCCGGGCTGAGGCGAAAGAACTTCTTCGGCGGGTCTTCCATGAAGTCGTCCCGCTCAATGTAGATTTCCCGGGAGAATTCCACCTGTCTCGTGCCGGCCGTCTCATCTTCCGGGTTGTTCACCGCCTCCAAAAGTTCGCTTTCGCCTTCCGGATAGTTCTCGATCACCACCTTAACCGGGTTGAGAACGGCCATACGCCGCAGCGCGATTTTGTTGAGCACTTCGCGCGTGCAATATTCAAGATACTCGTACTCAACCGCACTGTCGGCGCGGGCCACGCCAATGCCCTTGGCGAAATCACGCAGGGCTTGGGCAGGAATGCCGCGCCGTCGGAGGCCACGGATGGTGGGCATGCGCGGGTCGTCCCAGCCGTCCACGATGCCCTCGTTGACGAGTTGCATCAGCTTGCGTTTTGAGAGGATGGTGTAGGTGAGGTTAAGCCGGGCAAATTCCGTTTGCTTAGGCACCGATGGGGTTGGCAGATGCTCGATTAGCCAGTCGTAGAGCGGGCGGTGATCGGCAAACTCAAGGGTGCATAAGGAGTGCGTGACCCCTTCGATGGCGTCCGACTGCCCATGGGCAAAGTCGTAGGTCGGGTAGATGCACCAGGCATCGCCGGTGCGTGGGTGGCTGGCATGAAGCACCCGGTAGATCACGGGGTCACGCATATTGATATTGCCGGATGCCATGTCGATCTTGGCGCGAAGGGTCTTTGCTCCATCGGGGAACTCGCCGGCCCGCATGCGGCGGAACAGATCCAGATTTTCTTCCACCCTGCGGTCGCGGTGGGGACTGTGGCGGCCCGGTTCGGTGAGCGTGCCCCGATAGGCGCGGATCTCTTCGGCGTTCAGATCGTCCACATAGGCATCGCCCGCCTCAATCAGGTGCTCGGCCCATTGGTAAAGCTGCTCGAAATAGTCTGAAGCATGGAGGGTCTTACCGTCCCACTCTTCAGAGAGCCATTTTAGGTCTTCCTGGATGGCTTCAATGTACTCGTCTTCTTCCTTCACCGGGTTGGTGTCGTCGAGCCTCAGGTTGCAGTGGCCATCGAATTCGGCGGCCATGCCGAAGTTCAGGGAGATTGATTTGGCGTGGCCAATGTGGAGGTAGCCATTGGGTTCCGGTGGAAAGCGCGTGACGACTTTGCTCTCGCGGCCCGATGCCAAATCGGCCTTGATGATTTCGCGGATAAAATGGTCAGGACCATCGCGCTTGATGTCCTCGGCATTACGGTTCTGCTCAGTCATTGAACTTTGATTGGTCTTTCAGATGATCAGCAAGGAGTTTGGCGCAAGCACTGGCCGAAAACCTGCAGCAATGCAAGCCTTTGAGGGATTTTGTTTGGGGTGCCGGCGCCTCAGATGATGCCGACTTCCCGATAGGGGCGGTTCTCGGCGAACCTGTGGTAGCTGAACGCGCTCAAATCCAGTGTCTGATAGCTGCCCTCAAGGATCAGCTCTGCAAGGGCGCGGCCGCTGGCAGGGGCGTGCATGATGCCGTGGCCGGAATACCCGCAGGCCATATAGACATTCTCCGCCCCACCAAACCAAGCGCCTAAAAAGACATTGAAATCAAAGCTGTTGCGCGCGTAGTGCCCGACCCAGGTGCGCTGGAGTTTCAAAGTTTCCAGTTGGGGGACGCGGTGGGCAATCTTTGGCCAGACCACCTCCTCAAAGCGCGTGGGGTCGGGATCAAGCTGAAAGCCGGTTGGTTGATCCCAGTCGGGAAGACCGCCGGCGAAACCTTCGCCTTCCGGGCCAAAGGCCAGATGGGTTTCGGCCTTCAGGAACGGCAGCGGTTCAATGTCGCCGTCCGTCACGAAATAATGGCTTTCCCGGCACATGGGCTCGACCGGCAGCTCCAGTCCGATCATGCGGCCAAGCTCGGCGGACCAGGCCCCGGCAGAGAGTATGAAGCAGCCTGCCGTGAGGTCTGCTCCTGAACTCAAGCGCACTGTGCCGTCTTTGGCGGACCAGTCCGCCACCCGGTCTTGCACATACTCAACGCCCAGCGTGCGCGCCTTATTGCGAAATCCCATGAGCGCGGCATGGGGATTGATCCAGGCATCGTCGGGTGAATGAACGGCGCAGGCCACATCTTCAACGTTGAGTGACGGAAAGCGCCGTTTTAATGCATCGCGGTCCAGCAGATCCACCCGCGCGCCCATGGCCGATTGCAGCGCATGGTTCTTCTCCATGATCGCATGATCGCCATCGTCCGACAGGAAGAGATAGCCCCGGCGCCGAAAACCGATATCGGTAGGCTGGTCGTCGATCTTCATCTCATTGTGGAAATCGGAGAAGAACTCCAGACCATATTGGGCCATTTGGATGTTCTCCGGCAGGCTGAACAGCTGCCGGATACCGCCATTTGCGGCCGGTGTGGCGGCATGTTCATAAGTGGGATCCGGCTCGATCACCGTGATCTTGCCCGCCTGGCCCGTGCGCGCCAGAAAGTAGGCAATAGATGATCCTACAATGCCGCCGCCGATGATAAGGATGTCTGTGGTCGCCATGAACGTCAGGCGACCCAGAAGGCCTTTTCGAGATCTTCAAACTCGGTGGCGGGGCCCTCATACTTGTTGCGGCCCAGCTCCAGCACATAGACATAGTCTGCGATCTTCAGGGCGTGCCGGATCTCCTGGTCCACAAGCAAGATGGTGATGTCGTCCTGCTCTGTCAGATGGGTCAGCATCTGGTAGACCTCCTGGGAGAGCATCTTGGAGAGGCCCGCCGTTGGCTCGTCCACCAGCAGGACTTTTGGGTCGGCCATGAGCGTGCGTCCGATCTCCACCATACGCTGCTGGCCGCCGGAGAGTTCGCCGGTGATCTGCTTGCGCTTTTCTTTCAAGATCGGGAACCGCTCATAGTTGGCTTCGATCTTGTCGCGCACCTGCTTCTTGTCGCGCCGGAACGTCCAGCCGCCGAGTTCCAGGTTTTCTTCCACCGACATGTCCTTAAACACGCCCGGTTGCTGAGGGATGTAGGCAAGACCCTTGAGGATCCTGTTGTAGGTGGGAATGTCGAGAATGCTCTCGCCTTCAAGCACGATATCGCCCTCGTTCGGGCGCAGGAAACCGAAGGCGGCTCTGAGCGCGGTGGACTTGCCCACGCCGTTGGCGCCCAGCACCGCGGTGATCTTGTTGCGCTGAACTTTTATATTCAGCCCCTGCAGGATATTGAGGTCCTTATAGTACCCAACGTAGAGGTCCTTCATCTCAAGGGCGGTGTCGGTGTGGAAGTCGCTCATGCGGGCGTCTCCGCGTCCTCGCCTTCCTCAGCGCCCAGGTAGGCCTCGATCACGGCCGGATCGTTCTTGACCTCATCCGGCGGGCCGTCGGCGATCAGGTCTCCATAGTTCAATACCAATAGGCGGCGTGACAGGCTGAAGATGGAATCCATCTGGTGGGAGATGATAATGATGGCTTTGCCCTCATCGTTCACCCGGCGAATATAGTCGTAGATGATCTCCATCAGCCGCGGATGCACCCCGGCGAAGGGCTCATCGAGAATGATCACATCCGGGCTCAGCATCAAAAGACGGCCCAGCTCCAGAAGCTTCTGCTGGCCGCCGGATAGCGCTTGCGCGAACTCGTTGCGCAGGTGATCCATGGTGAGGAACTCAAGCACGTCCATGGCCTTGTCATGGATCTCGGCCCGGTTCTGCTCGCGGCCCATGGCCAGCGCCGGAACGTAGAGATTTTCCAGAACCGTCATGCGGCGGAACGAGCGGGTGACCTGGAACGTGCGCCCGAGACCGGTCAAAGCCACCTGGTAAGGCTGGAGCTGATCGATGCGTTCTCCGTTGAGGTAGACCGTGCCGCTGTTGGGCTTGATCGCACCGTCCAGCACGTTGGTGAGAGTTGTCTTGCCCGCGCCGTTCGGGCCGATAAGGCCGATCAGTTCCGGGCCGTTGATTTCAAACGAAACGCCCTTCAGCACGTGCAGGCCACCAAACCGTTTGTGGAGATTGGTCACCATCAGATTGATCATTTGGCCGGCTCCTCAGCTTCGGTTTCTGAGGTCATGCGCTTCTCCACGGTCTCTTTGCCCACGTGGCCGCGCTGGAAATACTCAATAATGGGAGCGATCAGGCCATTGCGCGAGAAGCGCAGGGTGACCATGAGAATGATGCCGAAGATCACGAGCCGCCAAATGGTCATGTCAACGGTGATGCCACCAATGTCGAAGCTGTTGCGCAGCATCTCCAGGACAAACTGGATGAGAATCGCGCCCACGGCCGCGGCCACGAAGTTCTCCACACCGCCGATCACGGCCATGGCCACCACCAAGCTCATTTGGAGCAAGAACAGATTGTTCGGGGTCACGATGCCCACATAATGGGCCTGCACGGCGCCGGCCACGGCCGCCATCATGGTGGTGACCACGAAGACCAGCACCTTGTACTTGGTTGTGTTCACGCCGAGGGCGGCTGCGGCGTCCTGGTCTTCGCGCAGAGCCCTGACGAACAGCCCGAACTTGGATCGGGCAAGCCAGGCCAGAACGCCGAGACAGGCGAGCAGCAGGAAAAACATCACGAAGTAGGGCGGCAGCTTGTCGGTCTTTGAGAAGGTGTGTCCGAAGAGCGTGACGCCTTGTTCGAACAGGGCTGGGGTCTCCATGCCGGCCTGGCCGCGGGTGATCTGGATCTCCGCGCTGATGGTTGCTTTGAGGATCTCTGAGAAGCCTAAGGTGAAGAGGGCGAGGTAAGCGGCCCTGAGCCGCAACACCAGAAGGCCGATCAGCAAACCGAAGAGGCCGCCCATCAAACTGCCCAGCACAATGCCCAGCCACACGGGCATAGGCGTAACCTCCACAGACCCGTTCCAGGCGGACATGGCCTGGCGCAGGCAGTCCTGGGTGAGGGTGGTTGAGGTGACACCGATGGGATTGACCACCACAAGCCAGGTGCCACCCAGGTTGAACTCTGTGCACAGGTTGGTGGGCTCGGGCGAGAGGTAGAAATAGTGGCAGAACAGGGCCGTGGTGTAGGCGCCAATCCCCATGAACCCCATATGGCCGAAGGAGAACTGGCCGGCATAGCCCGCCAACATGGACCAGCTTGACGCCAAGATCGCGTAATAGAACGCGATGATGCAGATATGCATGATGTAGTCGTAATCGGCGCCCGTGTACACAAACGGAAACAGCACGAAGAACCCGATGGACAACGCGCCCGCTATGTTTGGAACGTGCTGGCGCATCAGAATTTCCCGTGGGTGCCGCTGGAGAAGCGCCGGCCGAGCAGGCCGGTGGGGCGCAGCAGCAGGGTCAAGGTGAGCACCAGCATGCCATAGGCCGGGATGTAGGAAGCCGCTTTCTGGGCATCGGGAATGCACCCGGTGCCGGCGGCCTCAACCAAACCCACAATGATGCCGCCGAAGAAGGCCCCCGGCAGAGAGCCAAGGCCACCGAGCACCACAATCACGAAGGAGCGCATGGCCGGTATGTTGCCCACCTGCGGCAGCCAGGAGAAGGCCTGGACCAAAAGCGCTCCGGCCAAGGCCGCGATCATGCCACCAAGGGCAAAGGCCAGCATGTTCATGCGGTCTGGATTGATGCCTGCGATGGCGGCGGCTTCCCGGTCAAGGCTTACCGCACGCAGCGCCTTGCCGGTCCAGGTGCGGTGCAGGAAGAAGAGCAGGGTAAGCAGGACCACGATGCACATCACCGCAGCCACAAAGCGCGGGTTGGAGATGGACACGGTGTCAAACAGGGTCATGTTGCCCCGGCTTGACTTCAGCAGCCAGGGATCTTCGGCCGATGGAATGCGCCAACGGGGGAAATCGAAAAACCGTGCCGCTTTCACCGGGTTGGCGCCGGCAGTGGCCTGCACGAAATATTGCAAGGTGAACGCAAGGCCGAAGGTGACAAGGATGCCATACTCGACCGGACGGTCGATCTTGCCTTCATACATGGGGGTCAGGAACAAGCGCTCAAACACAGCCCCCAAGGTGAAGGCCACCGCACACGCCGCCATGACGCCCAGAAGCGGATTGATGCCGGGGAACCAGACGGCGGTGACGAAGTACACCACCATGCCGCCGATCATATAGAACTCACCATGGGCAAAACTGACCACGCCCAGGATGGAGAAGATCAAAGTGAGCCCCAGAGCCATGAAGCCGTAGATGATGCCAATGATCAGGCCGTTCACGAACTGCGAGGCGACGAATGAACCGTTGACCACGCAGTTATTGTCGGGATCGGCAAAGGCAAAGGCAGCGGCAATCAAGGTGACGGCCAAAATGGCCGGGCCGACAATCAGACGGTTTGTGAGTTCAGGGGTCTTGGTCCACAGATAAGCCAGTCCGATGGGCCCAGACGCCGCGCCCACCATGGCCCCCACAAAATTTGCGTTGGAGGTATCAAGGTCCTTGTGCAGATACCTGTAGCGGGTCGCAATGCTGCCGCCCACGCCCCACACAATCATCCAAATGATGACGCCCCAGAATAAACTCGGAGACTCCACTGCCCACCCTCTGTCTTTGGAACACCGGCCGGCAGCCTACACTCTGCCGGCCGGTGACTATGCCTGGCGTCCGCCTACTTTACGTATTTGGCTTCGCCGGTCTTATAGGTATCCGGATAGACGATCGGTGCATCAGCGGAGTTTTGTCCCTCCTTCTGATACTGGATCACCGTGAGCGCCGGATCTGGCCACTGGTGCCACCACTCATCGCCCTTGCCGTCGACGGAAGGATCTTTCTTCGTGCCGTAGGGGAAGTAGATCCGACCGAGCGTGCCTTCGTGAGAGATGTTCTCCAAGGCTTCGACGATCTTGTCGCCGTCAGTGGACTTGGCTTCATTGATGGCTTGGACCAGGATGGCGATGGAATCGTATGCCTCCATGGCATAGCTCTCCACGGCGGCCTTGCCGGTCTTCTTCTTGTAGACTTCGGAGAACTTCTTGGCCTTCTCATTGAAGAGGTTTTCCGGCACGCCAATGCGCTGCACAAAGGCCATGTTGCCATCCGGCACGTTTTCCCAGTAGGCCTTGCTTTCCAGGGAAACCTGGGAGGCATGGAAGGGAATGTCCATCGGGCCGATGCCTGCATCGGCGGCTTGCTGGGCGAAGTTGTATCCGGCTTCACCCGTGGCAAGTGTGATGATCATGTCCGGATTTTCCGCCTTGATGCGCTCCACGATGCCGGCATAGTCCTGCGTGCCGATATCGACGCTGAAGGTGACCGTTTCCACGCCGCCTGATTTCAGGCCCTTTGTGGTCTCTTCTGCGGCCGGAATGCCATAGTCAGTGTTCTCGGTGAGAATGGCGACCTTCTTGATGCCCGGGGTTTTCAGCGCATGTTTCCAGATGGTGGCCGATGCCCAGGAGCTCAGCGGTGCGATGCGGAAAATGTACTTCTGCTTATCGCCGGTGATGGTGTCGTTCCAGGTCTCTGCATAGACCACCGGGATACCCCGTGCGTTGGCCACGTCCTTGGACGCCACGCCCACTGAGGAGTGATATCCGCCGCCCACGGCAACCACACCATCCTGGGTGATCAGCTTCTCCATGATGGCCTTGGCCTTCTCCGGCAGGCCTTCACTGTCGGCGATCACCACCTCGATCTGACATCCCAGTGCACCGCCTGCTTCATTCAAATCATCCTGCGCGATCAGCATGGCATCACGCATGGCTTCCCCGCCGACCACTGTTCCGGGTGCGGACAATGGTGCGATGCCGCCGATCTTGATGGGGCAATCAGCGGCGCTGGCCACCGAGGCCAGAGCGAACAGGCCGACGCCCAAAGTGGCGGCAAACAATCCAAGTTTTTTCATTTGAGTCTCCCTTGTTTTCGCTCGGCGCTCTCAGTGGCGCCGAATGGGAAGGGGAGAGTGTTACACTTATTGTTGGTGACATCAATCGGCAACTTGTGTTGCGTACCGCGCTGTGTGTGCGTGACGCATGTCTGCCATGCGTTGAGTGCATGGCTGTACGTCCCAGCTTTGTGATCGAGCAAAAATTGCAAGGTTTGTGGCCGGTTTAGCGGAAAGGCACCGGGTCTGTGCGGCGTTGTTTTGAGCCATCAGGATCTGCCCGTTCAGTTCAAAGTTAGATTTTTGCACTTTGGCAAATCCGGCTTTGCGAACATGCTCTTGGGCGTCGTTTGACGGTTGAGGCAGGGCTCTCACGGGCCGCGCCCATGAGGAGACCTTGACGCGATGGCGATCCCCCCACCAGCTTCAGCGCCTGTGCAGTCGCGCGTTGTTGCCGGCATCGTCTGTGTCGAGCTGGGGGCGGTGATCTTTGCTGTCCAAGACGGCATGATGAAAGCGCTGCTGGATGATTTCACCGTCTGGATGCTCATCACCGCCCGGGCAATTGTCACGCTCTTGGTGCTGGTGCCCACAATTCTTTGGCTCGGCAAACCGCACCGGTTGTTCACACCACTTTGGCCCTTGCACCTGGCGAGGGCCTTTTTGTTTTCGTTCGGCTTTTCGCTCTACTACGCCGCGTTCCCGTTCATGGGGCTGGCCGAGCTCACCACCATCTTTTACTCCGCGCCCTTGATCACAGCCGTTATGGCTGTGTTTGTATTGGGCGAAACCATTGGCGTGCGCCGCGCGATCTGCCTTTTGGTGGGGTTTGCCGGGGTGATCATCGCCATGAACCCCACGGGTGACACCTTCCAGCCCGTTGCTCTTCTTCCACTGATCTGTGCCGTCACCTATGCGATCTCGCAGATGATTGCCCGCAAGATCGGCGAGCGTGACACCAGCCTCACATTGGGGCTCTACACCATTGCGCTGTCTGGCATCCTCATCATGCCGCTTGGGTATTCGGTGAACGTTCTGTTTGATCTTGGAGATGGCTTTTCACATCTGCGCTGGGAGTGGCAGATGCCGGATGGGAAGGGAATTGCCCTATTGGCCCTTCTGGGGGTGATCGGCATGACGGGCTACATGCTCTTGTCGCGGGCTTATCAAATTGCCAGCGCCAGCCTGATTGCACCGTTCGATTACTCCTACCTGCCGATTGCCGCGATCATGGCCTATCTCGTCTGGGGCGAAGTGCCGGGCTGGCATACGATGGTGGGCATGGTGCTGATCGTGGGCAGCGGGCTTTATCTCGGCTACCGGGAGATCCAGCAAGCGCGTCGCCCGCGCGAGCTGGCGCCAACGGCAGTGGTGGCGTTTGTGCCCACCAGCCCGGTTGACGGGCTGGTGCACTCTTCTGACAGCCTGTCAGAGGAGGAGCTTGCTGGCGGAGAAGAGGCGGTGCGGCAAGAGGGTCTGCATAGCCAGTCTGCGCGCGGTGCTTTGGATGCGCTCTAACCGCTGAAAATGTTCATATTGAGCAGTCTCGGCGTTTTTGTTCATTGTCGTTGATCGCCTGTTCGGCCAGGACCGATTATCCAATGACACGTTGCGCACAATCGCCTATAGGATGTCCTATCGGAACGATCACGGGGGAACACGATCAATGGCCAAGGCGCCGAAATCGAAAAAGTCGCAGACCAGCAAAGCTCAAAAGCCATCCTCACAGAAGGCTAACGGCGGGCCTTTCAACCAGCCCACGCCCGAAGGTGCCAGCCGCACGGTGGCCGGTGTGTTGGGCGAGATCACCTGGCTGTTGACCCAGTCGCCGGCCCATAAAGGCTTTTTCATTTCCGATATTGAATGGATGATCATGGTGCCGGTCATGCTGCAGCAGTTTCGCCTGTTCTATGACCAGG
>JBCDDQ010000022.1:0-25696 GCA_039180225.1 Pseudomonadota bacterium | reverse complement strand
TGGCGCCTTGGCCTTGGGCTTGGCGTGGATGCTGTGGCCGGTTTCCGGAACAAGCTCGCGTTTGAGCGTGGACTGCCGGATCGGTGTCACCAGATAGCCGGAGAAGCCCAGCTCGGATACGTCGCCGAATTCCTTGCGCGCCGATGGCGCCATCACCACCAGGCTGTGGGCGGGCCGTGCGCCGGTCGGGATGTAAGTGCGCGCCATCTCCGGGCCGCACACCAGGCAATCGGGCTTGCTGAGCTGGACCATGGCGTCAAGCGCGTGGGCGCTGTTGGTCCATTTCACCCGGCCCCCCCAGCTTTCAATATAGCTGGCGGCGCATTCGCGTGTGGCGTCATCGAGCCCGGCCAGAACGAATGTGCGGCCTTCCAGCTCTTGGGTGCGAGGCGCGTGTTTGCCGCCCTCGCGTGGCAGGTTGATGGCAAACGAAAAGCTGGATCCTTCGCCAGGCACAGAGCTGACCCGCAAGGTGCCGCCCATCAGTTTGACCAGCTTTTGGGAGATCGCGAGCCCCAGCCCTGTGCCGCCATAGTTGCGGTTGTGGCCGCTGTCGGCCTGGGTGAAGGCCTGAAACACCTTCTCGGTTTCCGCCTCGGTCATTCCGATGCCGGTATCGCTTATGGTGATCACCACACTGCTTGTGCCCGGCTCGGCCACGGCGGTGATCTTCACCGATCCCTCGTCGGTAAACTTGGCAGCATTGCCCGCAAGGTTGAGCAGCACCTGGCGCAACCGTGCCGGATCGCCGATCACGCTGCCCGTGAGGCGCGGGTCAACATAGCACGCGATGTTGAGAGCCTTCTCATGGGCTCTGGGGGCCAGCAGCTCGCACGTGCTCTCCAGAATGTCGCCCAGGTCAAATGGCTTGATGGAGAGGTCCATCTTGCCGGCCTCGATTTTGGAAAGATCCAGAATATCGTCGATCAGTGACACCAGAGCCCGCCCGGAATCCTGAATGGCCTGGGTATAGGCCACCTGCTCCGGGGTCTGATCGGTGCCGCGCAGGAGCCCGGCCATCCCCAGGACCCCGTTCATGGGTGTGCGGATCTCATGGCTCATGGTGGCCAGGAAGCCGGACTTTGAGTGACTGGCCGCTTCAGCCGCCTCTTTGGCCACCGAAAGGTTGTGCATGGCCGATTTGAGCTCGGTGATGTCGCGCCCGGAACTTTGGATCTCCAGAAGCTGGCCCGATTGCGGATCAATCAGTCCAAAGTCTTCCCACAAGATCCACACGGTGCCGGTTTTGGTTTTGATCTGCTGCTCATAGCGGATCCTGTGCGGTGGGGCCTCCAGGGCATCGGGCAGGGGCGTGGTTTGGCCATCCAGAACCTTAAGGCCGAGCCGGCGCCCGCACATGGCCTCGCTGGTCTTCTTGAGGAGCTGGGCCAGATTGTTGTTGGCGAATGTCACCACACCGTCCGGCTTGCGCCTGACGATCAGATCGCCCTGGGCCTCCACCAGGCCTTGGTAGCGGGCTTTGGCCGCTTGCAGGGTCGCTGTGTGCTCGCGCAGTTTCTTCATGCGCGCGCGGGTGATCAACCAGGCGGCCGCCACGCTGAGGGCCGAGATCAGCGCCAGCACCAGAGCAAGGCTCACGGTGGCTGATTTTTGCTCCGGCAGATAGAAGTAGGACACCGCCAGCACCAGCATGGGGATCATGCTGAGCCCCAGCATGCCGCTCAGGCCCAGATCCAGCCAGTCCCGGTCGCCGCTGCGGCGCCCGCCGCGCATCAGGCGGCGCCTTAAGGAGCGGCGCTCCTCAATGGGTATGGACGCAAATGTGTCCGCTGAACTGTCGGTGCTCGCCATTGGTTGCCCGGTGAAAAACGCATACTCCCCCAGCACTTATCTTGCCATACCGGGCTTGAGAAAGCTTAAAGCGGACGTGTCAGATCAGGACGCAAGGGCGAAAATTCTCATCACTTGGTGTCCATAGTAAACACACCATCCCAGTCTTTCGGCGGTGGGGCCTTTTGGAACGCGGCCAGGCGCTCATCGAACATGTCGTACAAACCGGACAGATTGAACCTCTCTCCGCTCTCCCGGCAGGCTTTGATGAGTTTGCGGCAGTCGGCCCATTTCATGGACCGGTAGGCGGTCAGCAATTGAGCGTGATTGTATGCATGGTCCTGAAACGCCTCGGAGTTCAGCACGTCTTTCGTGCCTAAAATGGTGAAAATGACCTCTGGCTCGTTCTTGCCTTTCACGCGGATGGCGTCCAGTTCCAGGAGGGCAAACGTGTCTTTCACTTGCTGAGCGGTGTTCTGGCCAATGATGATCTCCACCCCATAGCCCTTGGTCTGACCTTCCAGGCGCGCCGCTAGGTTCACCGCGTCACCCAGCACCGAATAGTCAAACCGCATGTCCGAGCCCACATTGCCCACCACGCACTCACCGGTGTTGATCCCGACGCCCACATAGAGCGGCAGGAAGTCACGCCCCGCTTCCTGATCTTCGATCTCGCGTTCTTTATTGAGCTTCTCAAGGGCGTCCAGCATTTGCAGCGCCGACAGGCAGGCATTTTCCGCGTGATTTTCATTGTCCAGCGGGGCGTTCCAGAACGCCATGACGTTGTCGCCCATATATTTGTCGATGGTGCCGGTATTGTTCATGATCACGTGGGACAAAGGCGTCAGCAGCCGGTTGATCAGCTTGGTCAGGCCTTGCGGGTCTGATTTGTACGTCTCTGAGATGGTGGTGAAACCGCGCACATCGCTGAACAGAATGCTGAGTTCGCGCGTCTCTCCGCCAAGGGTGAGCTTGTCTGGATCATCGGCCAGCTGGTCCACCAGGTCGGGCGACAGATACTGCCCGAACGCCCCGCGGATCTGACGCCTCTGGGTCTCTTCGCGCATATAGTTGAAGAACACCATGGCCGAGAAGATGATAAGCGCCGTGGCCAGTGGATAGAACGCATCCAACAACATTCCGTGCTTTGAGAACATCCACCAGGAGGTCCCCGCCACACCGGCCGCCATCACCCCGCCCAGCACCAGAACCGTGAGCGCGCCGAACACGGGCGCCATGATGATGATGGCGAACGACACACCGATCGACACCGCCAGTTCGCTGATATGGGCAAAGTTCGGCCGCTTCAGCTGCGTCTTGGTGAGCAGGCTTTCCAGCACCTGGGCATGGATCTCCACTCCCGGCAGAACCGGATCGAGCGGGGTCGACTTGATGTCGAAAAGCGCGGTGGCCGACGTCCCCACCATGACGATCTTGTTTTTCACCCGTTCCGCCGGCACGCGCCTGTTGAGCAAATCCACCGCGGACACATAGCGCTTGCGGTCGTGCTTGTTGAAATGGACCCACAGGTGCGCATTGGCATCGGTCTGGATCTTCAGGCCTTTCACAAAGACCTCGCTGACGCCCGCCGCATTGGAGCGCACCCCCACGGCGCTGGAGCCGGTCAGCAGACGCAGCATGTCCATGGTGATGGAGGGGACAATCTTGCCGTCGGCATATTGCAGCAGCGGCACCCGGCGGACGATCCCGTCCCAGTCGGGCAACACCGACACCATGCCTCGCCCAGCGGCGTTATACTCCAGCACCGGCACGTTCCTCAGTATGCCCTTATAGCTCAACAGGCGGTCTGAGGGGTCCCGGCCAATGGTGGCGATGCCTGTGGCGGGCGGGTTCTTGGCGCCCTTCCAGACCGATTCATTGTGGTAGCCCGATTGGGCCAGCACCACCGCTTTGCGCTTGAAGGCCAGCGCCAGAACACCATCATTGCTGGGCAAGGTCATCAGCCGCTTCTTGGTTTCCTGGTCAATGCTGCCCACACGGCGCGCGAATTCCGCCGGAGAGGTTCCATCGGGCTCTGAGAACAGAATATCGAAGCCGACAGCCACGCCGCCCAGCCGGGTGATCTCCAGGATCATGTCGGAGACCCGTGTGCGCGGCCAGGGCCACTGGCCCTCTTCTGCCAGGCTCTTGTCGTCAATGTCGACAATCACCACCGGATAGCCCTTTTGCTCTCGCGGCTGCAGCTGTTGATAGAAATCGAACACCTTTAGGCGCATGGCGTGGAGCGGCAGCGGGTTCCATATCTGCAAGGCGACGAAAAAGACGAGCAGGGCAAGGCCCAGCGCCCGGCCGGCACCGATCCCCCGGCCCATCTTCTTCAGAATTGTCAACATCGGGCGCCCCTGCCTCGTTTCACCAGCCGACTATACGGATAACATCCTGAACATGCGAGCAATTTGGCGCCCTTGAAGGGTTACGCAGTGGCCGGCGGCACGGCCACATCGTCATCGATCGCCACCGCTGCGAGAACGGCCCCGCCCGCGCTCTCAAAGGCATAGATATCGTAACCGGCGAAAGCCGGTCCTGTGAGCTCCGTCCAGAAACCTGAAGCATCATCCACCAGCTCAACCGTGTCGGACGCTCCGCCATCCACCACCAGGCTGTGCGCAGGTGCATTGCCGACGCCAAAAAACCCTTCCAGAATGGTGTTCAGCTCAGTGTTGACCGTCTCCGACAGGCCCATCACAGCATTGAAGTCCAGGGTCAACGTGTCCGCGTTTGCATCTTTCAGATCGATGCGTTCGATGCTGGCCAACTTGGACAGATTGAAACTGGTGAGATCCAGATCCGTGCCATCCAGCACCAGAGTGTCCTGACCGCTGCCCCCGTCCACCTTGTGGAAGGTGGCATCGCTCACCTCCAGAATGTCGTTGCCCGAGAAACCCAGCAGGATGTCCTGGCCACCTTCGCCATCAATGGTATCGTCCTGAAAACCACCCAGCAGCAGATCATTGCCGGTGGTTCCGGTTTTGCTCACCGGCTCTGCGGACGCCGAGATGGTTTCCGCAGAGAACAACGTGATCTGATCGCCCGTGGTGCCAAGGCTGCCGTCGAAGTCGAACGTGGCGGTGGCGGTGAACTGGTTGTCCTCGCCCAGAAGGTCCGCAAGGCCCGCCACATCCGCCAGGGGTAAGTCCGAGTTGACACCGTCGTCCTGAAGATCGGTCTTGTCAGCGATCTCGCCCTGGTTGACCCCATCGGCCACGAGGTTGAGCGAGAACGCCACGAGCTCAGCAGCAAAGATTGGCGTGCCTGAGAACGCATCCGACAGGTCGCTGGCCTGGTTCACATTCTCTGAACCTCCGGTATTGTCGATCTGGTTGAGCGTGGCGGGCGAGATGTTGGGTCCGATGCCGAACGCGGAGATGATGACGCCGGCATTCTGCAGGTTCTGCGCCGTTGTCTGCCAAGGCGGATTGGTGGCGCTGGAGCCGAAGGGTTGACCATCTGAGGTGAAGAACAGAAAGTTCTGTTCCCCCGATAGCTCACCGTTGAAGAAGTCTTCCGCCTCGGCCAGCGCATCGTCAAAATTGGTGCCGCCGCCGGTAAACGGCAACAGACCGGCCACATTGTCCAGGGCCGGAGCGTAAAGATCATGTTCCACGGTGGTGGTGACGCTGGCGAACCGCACCAGTTGGATGTCGATCTGCGTTTGCGAGTTGGCGAACTGGGTGCGCATGTCATTGATCGCCGTCTGGATCGCCGCCATCTGCTGGGCATAGGCGCTCGAGCCCAGACTGCCGGACGCATCGAACACAAACGATACGTTGATGAAGGCGCCGCTCACCTCCGAGACATCAATCTCCACATTGGCAATGCCGATGCCGCTGCTGAGCGGGCTTTCTCCATCGATACCGAAGGTGATGGTCTGGCCGTTGGGATTTGTGAAGTTCTCCGAGGCCACCTCCACGATCACCGTCGCCGTGCTGGTGTCGCCCTCCAGATCGGTGACCTGAAACTCAAACGCGTCAAACCCTTGAAAGGCTTCATCGGGGATGTAGGTGAACGCCCCGTCGGGCAGGATCGTCACCTCCCCGTTTGAGGGCCCATTGCTGGTGGCGGCAAAGGTGAGGGCATCACCCGCATCAACATCCTGTGCCTGCAGCTGGCCGGAGGCCTCGCTGTTGGTTTCGGTTTCCAGGATCTGTTGCTGGGCCGCCGGCGGATCATTCTCGCCGGCAACGGTGATCACCACTTGACCCGTGGAGGGGGCGCCTTCGTCATCGGTCATGGTGTATTGCACGGTGACGTCGGCGCTGTCATTGGCGCCCAGCGCGTCAAAGTTGGTGCCGGGGTTGAAGACAAGCTTATTGTTCGCGATCGAAACAGACGCGTCCGTCAGCACCGCGCCCGCCACCGACAGGATGCTGACCTGGGTGAGCAGGAAGTTGGACGGGCTATCGGTGCTGTCCGCGTCCGTGTCATTGGCCAGAACGTCAATGGTGAGCAGCTGGTTCTCCGTGCCGCCCGCCGTCTCGTTCACGGCAACGGGCCCATCATTCTGTCCGTCAACGGTGATCACCACCTCCGCCGAGGACGGCGTGCCCTGACCGTCAACCATGGTGTACGCAACGCGCACCTCGGCGCTCTGGCCCGAGCCAAGGGTGTCAAAATCGGTGCCTGGATCGAACACCAGCTGATCGTTGACAATCTGCACCGAACCGCCGGTCTGGACATCGCCGGTCACCGACAGAATTGAGGCCTGGGTGAGTTCAAAAGTTCCGGGCCCGTCAGTGTCGTCCACGTCGGTGTCGTTGTTCAAAACATCGATGGTCAGCGTCTGGTTTTCCCCGCCGCCTGCCGTATCGTCCACGGCGAGCGGGGCGTCGTTCTCGCCATTAACAGTGATCTGCACTTCGGCCGTGGACGCTGCGCCTTCGTCGTCAGTCATTGTGTACTGGACCTGCACCTCAGCACTTTGGCCTTCGGTCAATCCGTCAAAGTCTGTGCCCGGATCGAACACCAGTTGATTGTTGACGATCTGCACGGAGCCGCCGCCTTCAGACAGAATGTTCGCCTGGGTGAGCAGGAAGTTCGATGGATCATCGTTGCGGTCCACATCGGTGTCATTGGCCAGAACATCGATGGTCAGCGTCTCATTCTCGCCGCCGTCTGCCGTCTCGTTCACGGCGATGGGATCATCGTTCACGCCCGGAACTGAAATCACCGCCACCACAGGTTCCGATGTGGGTCCGCCGGGAAAGCCCACGGTGTAGGAGAACTGCAACAGCTCCAGATCTTGCGCCGTCAGCTCCTCGAACTCACCGTTGGGCGAAAAGGTCAGGAGCTCTGTGTCCTCAATCGGCAACACATCGCCCACGGCAACCTCCTCACCGTCCAGCAAAAGCAGGCCCCGCACGGGGAGCTCGGTGATGGTGACCTCGACAGTTTCATCGGGCTGTGCGCCCTCCACCGGAACCTCAATGCCGTCCGACGGGGTGTCCTCGTCCGTGGACACGAACGCCCCTTCCGATGTGGGGGCTTCGCGCGGGGCGCTGGATTGATCATCGCTATTGTCCAGCAACGTGTCCGGCGGGGTTTCCGGCTGCTCCGGCTCGCCTTGCGGCGCCCCGTCCTGTTCGCCGGTGTTGGGGGTGAACCCTGGGTCCAGGGGATCCAGAGCGTTCGGGTCGACACCGGAATCCACGCCCGATCCTGGAACGCTGCTGGGGCCGGTGCTTTGAGGGTTGGCGTTTCCGTCGCCATCGGGAGAGTTGGCGAAGCGCGCGCTGGCCGCCTGGAAGGTCTGGTAGAGGAATTGCAGCGCCTCTTGATCGTTGAACAGTTCACTGTCGTTCTTAGGCGTGGTGAGGATATTGGGCGGTTGGCCGGGCTCGCTTGGCGGCGAGATGACCCAGTTTTCACCGGTGCGTGTGACCGTGGCCAGCACCAGACCGGAGGCCGTGTCGATGATTTGATAAAGGCCCGTGTCGCCGCCTGGATCAACGTCCAGGGACAGAGTGGAGGTGCCGTCCACTGCAGACACTTTGGTGATGATCGTGGTGCCGCGGATGCCCATGGTGGCCACCGGCGTTTGCACCTTCATATCGCCGCTTGGCGCCACCCCGCCCGCCACGAACACGAAGGTGCCCTGGACCAGGTTGATCAGCATGGAATTGTCGCTGCCACCGGGTGAATAGACCAGTTCATCCAGCACCATGCGGGCTTCATCCGACAGGGTGAAGATGGTCTTGTCGATAAAGGTGATGCCCAGCTTGGAGTCCGCGCCGCTTTGCACCACATCCCCCTGGAACACCGGATCGCCGATCTTCAGGTTCACTCTGGTGCCATCCGTGCGCTGAACGGTGGCGCTGCCCTCAAGGGTCTCCACCTGACCAATGGGCGCGGCGCCGGTGGTCGCGCCGGCCTGGACGTACTGAGCGGGCGCCAGGGGGCCGGCCAGAGCCTCCACCACCGATGCCTTCAGCAGGGCTCCGTTCGGGGCGGCCAGGTCAACGGGCGAGGCGGCGGAGAAGTACTCCATGATGCGGACCGTTTGGCCGCTCTCGTTGCTGAGAACCAGATCACTGCCGGCGCGATCAAACTCTGCGGTGAAGAGGAAATGAGCGTCGGGAACGGTGACCGGCGCCCCATCGGCACCAACTCTCAGAAGCAGGTCCGAATCCCCCGGTCCTGACATCCCAATACGCGTGGCCATTCCAGCCTCTTAAATGTCTCACGACATTTAGGCCCGCCCGGTGTCCAGACACAGCTTCCAGATGACGGACGAAGTTTGCCGCCCTCTGGGGAGCGGTCTGTTGATACAATCCTTTACTTCGCCCTAGTGCCTGAAAGAGTGACGCTAGAATTATGTAAAGTCAATCACAGACTATTCGGCGCACACGACAGTTGCTGTGGTAAAAACCACTTTAGAATAGGTTTTTGCGAAGCAATTCTTCTGCGCTGAACTGACTTCAACGCTCTCTTAAAGCTTCTTTCTGCCCCCGGCGGATAGGTTTAAGCAGATAATCCAACACGGTCTTCTCGCCGGTTTGAATATCGACCGTGGCCACCATGCCCGGAATGATCGGCAGATCACCTTTCACCGTCTTCAGATGGTTTTGCCTGGTTCGCACGATGACGCGGTACATGCGCTCGCCCCGGTCGTCGGTGATGGTGTCGGCGCTGATCCGCTCAATCCGGCCTTCCAGCGCGCCGTAGATCAGATAGTCGTAGGCGGTCAGCTTCACGCTGGCTTTTTCGTCCGGCCGGATGAAGGCCACGTCCTGCGGCCGGATCTGCGCTTCGATCAGCAGGGTGTCGTCCAGCGGCACAATCTCGATAATGTCCTTGCCGGGCTGCACCACAGCGCCGATGGTGGTCACGTTGAGCTTGTTGATGATGCCGCGCACCGGGGCTTTGAGCGCGGTGCGGGTCACCCGGTCTTCGGCGGCCTTGATGGATTCCTCAATAATGGCCAATTCGGGCTGGATCTGCGCCAGCCGCTCGCGGGCCTGCAGCTGGAACGACACCGTGGCAGAGTTAACCCGGTTGCGCGCTTCTTCAATAGAAGACTCAGCGCGGGGCAGGGCGGCTTTGACGATCGCCAACTCCCCGTCGATCTCGGCCATCTGACGCTTCAGGCGCAGGAACTCCACTTCCGGCACCACCTTGCGCTTGTACAATGTCTCCGTCAGCTTCAACTCGCGTGCCAAAGGTTCGCGGGTCGCCACCAGCTTGTCGTGCTTGGCGGTAAACTCGATAAGCTCTTTTTCTTTCTGGATAAGCTGCTGCTTCAGGATCGAAACGTCTTCTTGCAGTTTGGCGTTGCGCGAACGGAACACCGCTCTTTCTGACAGCAGTGCCTGAGGGGCATGCTGTTTTAAATCCGGATTATCCGGCACGCTGTTTGCGCCATCGCCCTCCGCGGTGAGCCGGGCGATCTCGGCCATCAGGGCCCAGCGGCGTTGCTTGATCTCGCCCAACTTGGAGGCAAATCCGGTATCGTCGATCTGCATGAGGACCTGGTCCTTCTCCACCAGGTCGCCTTCACCAATGGTGATCTCGCGGACAATCCCGCCTTCCAGCGTTTGAACCACCTGAATCTGGCGCGAGGGGATGACCCGACCTGATCCGGTGGTCACCTCCTCCAGGGTGGCTTGGCTTGCCCACACGATGAGGCCGGCAAATGCGGCACAGATGACCAGGATCAAAATCCATGTGGTGCGCGGCGCGCGCTCCTCAAGAGCGGCGCGCACATCGTTGGCATACTCGTGGTCGCGGTTGCCGATCATTTGGGGGCCGTCTTCCGGGTCTTGCCGGCAGCCTTCTGGGCTTTTGCCGTGTTCTTCAGCCGGTCCAGTACCTCTTGCCGCGGGCCGTCAGCCACGATCCGCCCGCCGTCGATCACGATCAGCCGGTCAACCAGGCGGAGCATGGAATGGCGGTGGGTGCAGACGATCAGCGTCTGGCCGGTTTCGCGCAGGCCCATCAGGCGCTCGATCAGCACGCCCTCCGTGGTGGTGTCCATTGAGTTGGAGGGCTCATCCAAAAACAGAATGCGCGGCTTGCGGATGAGCATGCGGGCCAGCGTGATGGCCTGGCGCTGGCCGCCGGAAAGGGCGCGTCCGCGCTCGCCCACTTCCCGGGTGAGACCTTCAGGGTGAGACGCGGTGAAGACATCCACCCCGGCCATATGGACGGCGGCGGCGACCTGCTGCTCGTTCACGTTGGGCTGGCCGAGAATGATGTTGTCTCTGATCGAGCCGCCGAACAGTTCGGGGTCTTGCGCCAGATAGCCAACGCCTGCGCGCAGGTCCGCAGGATGGTAATGGCGGATCTCCGTCTCATCCACCAGGATGGAGCCCTCGCTCGGTTCAAAGAAACCGGCCAGCAGCTTGCCGATTGTTGTTTTGCCGGAGCCCACCCGCCCGATAATGCCGACGCGCTCGCCGGCTGTGATCTTGAAGGACAGGTCCGTGAGGGCATCGCCGCTGGCGTCCGGATAGGCAAAGGTCACGTTCTGGAACTCCGCCTCGCCGCGGCGCACCGTTTCGCCCCCTTGCAAGGCATCGTTGCGTTCACCCGGCAGGTCCATAAGGGCGTTAAGCCCCCGCATTGCGGCGAAGGCCTGTTGAGCCCGCACCAGAGTTTGCGAGATGTTGCCGAGCGGCGCCAGAACCCGGCCCGCCAGGATGTTGGCGGCGATCAGCCCGCCTATGGTGATGTCTCCCGTGGCCACCAGATAGACGCCCCAGACGATCATCACCACGCTTACCGCTTGCTGCACCGTGGCGGTGAAATAGATGGCAAGCGATGACCACACCCGGGTCCATGAGCTGGCGCGGGCGGTTGCGGCCACCGCGCTTTCCCAGCGCCGCTGCATCACGCCTTCGCCGCCCACGGCCTTGATCGCTTCAATGCCCACGAGCCCTTCCACCAGGATGGAATGGCGCCGGGCCAGTTCCGCCTGGCTCTTCTTCACCAGCTGCCCAAGCGGGGCCTGGATGAGCAGCGTGACAAGGATCACCAGCGGTACGGCGGCCAACGGCACAAAGGCGATCGGGCCCACAATCATCCACAGCACCACGATGAAGAGGCCGATAAACAACAGGTCGGTAACGGCGACGAAACTTGAGGAGGTGAAGAAATCGCGCACCGTCTCGAACTCGCGGATCTGGTTGGCCACAAAGCCGGCCGGCCCGCGCCGGGAGCTCATCTTCAGATCCATGGCGTGCTCGAACAGCACCGAAGCCACCTTCATGTCCACCCGGCGCCCGGTCTGGTCGAGCACCATGGCCCGCAGCTGTTTGAGCAGAAAGTCAATCAGAAGCGCGATCACCACCCCACTGGCCAAAGCCCACAAGGTGGGCATGGCAAGGTTTGGTATCACCCGGTCATAAACGTTCATGACGAACAGGGGCACAGCAAGCCCCAGCACGTTGATCGCCAGGGCGGCCAGCAGGATCTGGATCCAGGACGGCCAGAATTTCCGCGCTGCCGACCAGAACCAGTGGCCGCGCTCCACCTCACGGGAGCTGGGCAATGCGTCTTCCGTGGCCTCCGCATCGGCCGGAGTGATGTAGAACACATAGCCGGAGGCGGTCTTCTCCAACTCGGAGGTTTTGAGCGTCTTGCGCGACTTGGAGACGCTGGGAAAGACAACCTGCACCTTGCGGCCGCGGTTTGTCTTGCGCAGCACCACGCAGGCGGTGCCATCGTTCAGCAACACAATGAAGGGCGCCACCAGGGCCGGCACCCGCGCCACCTTGCGCTTCAGCAGCTGGGCTTTGAATCCAAGGCGCTCAGCCGCGCGGATCAAGAGGTCTGCAGAGAGCTGATCATTGCGGATCGGCAGGCCGTTTAAAGCCGCTTCAGCGGAAAAGGCCTTGCCGTAATGGCCGGTCACATATTCCAGGCAGGACAAAAGAGGATCATCCCGCTGTTCTGCCGGGGCAGGCGCAGGGATAATCTTGCCGCTGTTCTTGGCGGCAGGAGCACTTGCTTGCGCAGAGGCGTCCGACATTTATCCCCTCAAAACAAAACGATCCCCAGATTCTTCCACAATAGCAAGAATCGGTCCCAATTGTATCGTTTCGATTTTGAGAGAGCTTATGATTAATCAATATAGTTAATGGCGAAGCTGCCCGTTTCAGGCGGCCAGGCGACCGGTTGAGAGCTTCTGACGGAAGGTCAGCGCCTCGGCAACGTGCATCCTGCCCACACCGGCTACCCCCTCCAGATCGGCCAAGGTGCGGGCCACCCGCAAAACCCTGTGATAGCCGCGCGCGGTAAGCCCGATCATCTCCGCAGCATCCTGCAGCAAACTGAGGCCGGACGGCTCCGGCAGGGCGATGGATTCCAACAGCTCCCCGTCGGCTTCGGCGTTGAGGCGCAAATGCCCGGCGCCCAGAGACTTAAAGCGGCTGGCCTGCACGGCACGGGCGCGGGCCACGCGCACCGCCACCTCCGCGCTTCCTTCCTTTGGGGCCGGCAGGCTGAGATCAAGCACCCGCACGGCCGGCACTTCGATCTGCAGATCGATCCGATCAAGCAGAGGCCCGGAGACCCGGGCCTGGTAATCATCCACACAGCGCGGACCGCGCCGGCAGGTGTGGCCCGGCGTTCCTGCATGGCCGCAGCGGCAGGGGTTCATGGCAGCCACCAGCTGAAAGCGGGCGGGATAGCTCACATGATGATTGGCCCGGGCAATAACGGTCTGGAAGGTTTCCATGGGCTGGCGCAGGGAATCCAACACTTTCGGCTGGAATTCCGGCAACTCGTCGAGAAACAGAACTCCATTGTGCGCCAGAGCCATTTCGCCGGGCAGGGCCCGCTGGCCGCCACCCACCAAGGCGGCCTGGCTGGCGGAATGGTGCGGCGTGCGGAAAGGTCTGCGATGGGAGAGGGTGCCGCCGGTCAGGGCGCCGGCCACCGACGCGATCATGGAAACTTCCAGCATTTCCAGAGCATCCATTGGCGGCAAAATGGACGGCAACCGCTGCGCCAGCATGGATTTGCCTGAACCCGGCGGGCCCACCATCACAAGGTTGTGGCCGCCGGCGGCGGCGACCTCCAGCGCGCGCTTGGCCACCTCCTGGCCCTTGATGTCGCGCAGGTCAGGCAGGCGTGCAGATTCGTCGGCGGCGACCACGTGCGGGCGAGAGAGCACCTGGGTGCCTTTGAAATGGTTGACCAACTGCACCAAGGTGTCCGGGGCCAGAATGTCGACCGTCTCGCCGGCCCAGGCCGCTTCGGCCCCGCACGGGCCCGGGCAGATCAGCCCATGCCCCCTGGCGTTTGCGCCCACAGCGGCGGGCAGGGAGCCGGCCACCGCGGTTATGGATCCGTCCAGCGAAAGCTCGCCCAACACCGTGTAGCGTTCCAGGAATTCCGACGGAATGATCTCCAGCGCGGCCATCAGACCGATGGCGATGGGCAAATCGTAGTGGCTGCCCTCCTTGGGCAGGTCCGCGGGCGCCAAATTGATGGTAATGCGCTTTGCCGGCAGCGCAAGACCTATGGCGGTCAGAGCGGCACGCACCCGCTCGCGGCTCTCAGCCACCGCCTTGTCCGGAAGGCCCACCAGAGTGAAGGCCGGCATCCCGGGTGTGATCTGCACCTGCACATCCACAGGCACAGCCTCAATGCCGCGGAAAGCAACCGTCGCAACGTGCGATGTCATGAAGGTCCCCCATTACGCAATAACCCGTAAAGACTAACACATGCGCTTTATGCACACAAGAACAGGAAGGGAACGCAGGAGGCGCTTAACCGGGGTCATTTCCCGCCCCAGAAGATCCCGGCTTTCGCAAGGCTGGGGCAGGGTGCTCTAAAGCGGCTCCACTTCAACAGGCGTGCCGCGGTCTGCCAGCTTGTCCAGGGTGCGGTTGACTTCCAAGTTGCGGAAGTTCTGTGCCGATTTGGGAAAGTTGCGCACAAACATGTCGTTCACCATGTGCAGCGAGGCGGCCAGAGTGAGGGCGGTGCGCAGGGCGCTGCCCAGTTTGCTGTTTGCCGGGAACACTCTGATCAGCTTCTTGGCCAGCGCCACACGCGAGGGGTTGAACACCCCTGCCTCGCGCACAGCCTCGGGGCTCAGCGCAATCTCGCAGAAGCTGTTTTCCATCAGAGTGTCCACCGCCGCCACGGGCGCCCAAAACATGCGCTTGGGCCCCTGATGCACATAGTTGGGCAGCCGGTTGGCCATGGCGGTGCGCAGCGGGATCTTGCCGTCCTTGGCGTTGTGCAAGGCAGACGGTGGCAGCTGGAGTGCGAAGTCGGCCAGCTCATTGTCCAGAAACGGCAGCCGGCCCTCAATAGAGTTGGCCATTTCCTGGCGGTCGCCCAGATAGTTGAGGTTGTAGGCGGGCAGATCGCATTTGAGCGAGATGAAGCGGCTGGCGGTTGAGGGCGGCAACCCCTCCAGAGCCACCGCGGGCAACGCATCGGCCAGCCGTTGGAGCTGGGCTTCCATGGGGAAGGCCTCCACGAACCCGCGGTCCAGCACATGGCTCAAGAACCGGTCGGTGGTCAGCGCCCTGAGCGCCGCGTAGGGGTAGCAGCCGAAAATGGCTTCCACCATGGCCTTCTTGCGGTAAGCGGTCACCGGCAAGAGGCCGGCCAGGATCCCTTCACGGGCAATCATCTCTTTGATCTGATCACGCACCCCACGTTCACCGGTTTTGCGGCTCTCATCGAGCAGGAGCTGGTGGCGGTACATGGCATAGCCGGCCAGCGTCTCATCGGCCCCTTCCCCTGTCAGGACCGCTTTCACTTGAGACTGGCAGGCCCGCGAGAGGAGATGTTTGGCGGTGCCGTGGGTGTTGAAGACCGGGATCTCGCTGTGCCAGAGCGAGGCGCGGAAATTGTCTGCCAGCGCCTGATTGCTCACATCCACGATCTGGTGCTCGACGCCCGTGACGCTCGCCACCCGGGAGGCGATTTGGCTTTCGTCCAGCTGCGGGTCTTCGAACCGGATGGTGAATGCCTTCACCCGGCCGTTCGCATGGCGGGCCATGGCATCCACCACCGAAGAGCTGTCCACGCCGGAAGACAGGTAAGCGCCCACCGGCGCATCCCCATGGAGCCTCAGCCGCACGGCTTCATCGAAGAGGCCCGCAAACTCTTCGCCCACCTCATGGGGCTGGGTGAAGCGCTCGCGGCCATTAACCGCCAGGGTCCAGTAGGGCCGCACCTCTGAGCCGTTTTCTGAGAACCGCACGTAATGGCCCGGCGGCACCTCGAAGATGTCGTCCAGGATCGTCTCTTGCGGCAGCGTGATGCCGGCGAGCAGCCCGCGCAGATACTCAAGGTTCAGCTCAGCGGGCAGGGAGGGGTAGGCGAGCACCGATTTGATTTCCGAGCCGAACACCACGGTGCTGCCCACTTCGGTGTAGTAGAGCGGCTTAATACCGAACCGGTCGCGCACCAGATAAAGCTCGTGCGTGTTCTGATCGTAAAGGGCAAAGGCAAACTCGCCGCGCAGCTTGGCAAAACAGCCCGCGCCATAGGTCTCGTAAAGATGGGGGATCACCTCCACATCGCAAGCGGAGCGGAACTTGTGCTTCTTGGCCTTCAGCTCGCGCATGATGTCCTTGTAGCCATAGATCTCGCCGTTACAGGCGAGCCATACCGAGCCGTCTTCATTGGCGAGCGGCTGGCGTCCGCCGGCGGGGTCCACCAGTGCCAGCCGGGCGTGCATCAGCATGGCGGTCTGGGCGCTGTTGATCCAGTAGTCCATGCCGTCCGGACCCCGGTGGGCCAGAGCGCCGATCATGGGCAGAAGCTCGCGCGGTTCCAGCCAGCCCACGTTGGAGGGTATGAAGGCTCCGGCAAGTCCGCACATGAGGCTCTAAGCGCTCCCCGCCGCTTGGCGTGCACGGATCAGGGCCCGCTCGCTTTCGCTGGCAAAGGCCCGGTCCCAATGGATCAGATGCGGGCGCATCACCCGGTGCCACAAGGGCGGCACGAAGGCCATCAGCATCATGGTCATGTAGCCAAAGGGCATGAGCGGGGCATCCTTGCGGGCTTCCAAGGTCCAATAGGGTTTCTGGGCATCCAAATGGTGGTCGGCATGGCGGGTGAGATTGTACAGCAAAGCTCCTGAAAGAAGTCTGTAGCAGTCCCAGGAATGGCGCGCAGCAACCTTCTCGCCGGGGACCCTTACCAGGCCATAGTGCTCAATATAGTTGATGGTCTCCAGATGGAGCTTGCCGATGCACGCCACGGCAAAGAAGGCGGCCAGCCCGGCCCAGCCGGCGGCATAGACGTAAATGCCCAGATAGAGCGCCGAAATGAGCTGTCCGGTGAGCGCGCGGTTGTGCCGGCTCCAGGCAGGCTGCCTGCGATTGGCAAGCCGGCGGGCCTCGATCTTAAAGGCGCCGCGAATCTGCCCGGCCGTGGACCGGCAGACAAAGGCGAACAGGCCTTCCCCACGCCGCGCGGTTGCCGGATCGCGGTCCGTGCCCACGTGGCGGTGATGGCCGAACACGTGCTCAATGGAAAAGGTGGTGTCGCAGGTCAGCGCCAGGAGCCAGCGGCTCAGCGCAACATCGCGGCGCGAGTGGATCCTGTGGGCCAGCTCATGGGCCACATTGACCCCGGCCGAACCGCACATGATGCCAAGGCTGACGGCACCGCCGATCATGTCGCTTGTGGCCGCCCCGGCCCGCCGCGCGGCAAGGTCGATGCCAAAGGCTCCCTTCAGGAGCGCGATCAGGCCGAACGGATCGAAGCTCGACAGATAGGTGGCGTATAGCGCGCTCAAAATCAGCAGAAACGGCAGCGTGGCAAAGAGGAAAGCGTTCAGCACCGCCGGGCTGATGTTCTCATAGACCTTCCGGGAAGAGCCGGCGACCTCGTCCACCAGGCTGGTGCTGATCACGGCCAGCACGGCGCCGGCCCAAAACCAGGGCCCACCAAGCACGAACGTGATCAAGATCAGGGCCAGCACCACCGTCATCAAGCTGTAGCGCAGATAGCCCATGTGCTCCTTTCGCCTCAGCTCTGGTGTCTAGAGCCGGGCCTCGATAGCGTCCCAGACCAGGGCGGCAATATCTTCGCCTCCGAACTTCTTCACCTCTCGGATGCCCGTGGGCGAGGTCACGTTGATCTCGGTCAGGTAGTCGCCTATCACATCAATGCCCACGAAAATGAGGCCGCGGGCTTTCAGCTCCGGACCCAGTGCCTCGCAGATCTCGTGCTCACGGGCCGTCATGTCGATCGGCTCTGCCCGGCCACCCACATGCATATTGGAGCGGCTCTCGCCCTCGGCCGGCACACGGTTGATGGCCCCGGCCGGCTCTCCATCCACCAGGATGATGCGCTTGTCGCCTTTGCGCACATCGGGAAGGTACTGCTGGGCAATGAAGGCCTCGCGGAAGGCGCTGTGGAACATCTCCAAAAGAGAGTTCAGGTTCTGGTCCTGCTCAGGCAGGCGGAAGACGCCCGCGCCGCCGTTGCCGTAAAGAGGCTTCAGGATGATGTCGCCATACTCATCGCGAAAGGCCTTAATCTCATCGGGATCCTTGGTGATCAGGGTGGGCGGCGTAAACTGCGGGAAATCGAGGGTGAACAGCTTCTCCGGCGCGTTGCGCACTTCCGCCGGATTGTTCACCACCAGGGTCTTGGGGTGGATCTGCTCCAGCATATGGGTGGCGGTGATATAGTTCATATCGAAGGGCGGGTCCTGGCGCATCAGCAGCACCTGACAGGAGCTGAGATCTTCCCGGCGCGCCTCAGACAGGGTGACAGGATCGCCCTCCTGATCGCGCACCGTCAGGCTGTGGCCACGGGCAAACACCTTGCCGTCCTGTGTGGCGAGCGCGTTGGGCTCAAAGTAGAAGATCTCATGGCCGCGCGCCTGGGCTTCCAAGAGTAGGGCAAAGCTGCTGTCGCCAGCAATGTCGATCCCGGAGATCGGATCCATCTGGATTGCGGTTTTAAGAGCCATCTTCCCTTCGCCTCTATGTCCCGTCGCTTGAGAATGCGTTCGTCATGTGGTGCGGCACGAGATAGGCGCTGAACACGATCATGTCAAAGCGGCAATCTGTGCTCAGTGGAAGGTTGTTTTCGGCCAGCCAGTATTCCGCTGCCCGCACAATGCGTTGGCGTTGGCGCGGGGTCAGTGAGGACAAGGCTTCCGCATGGCTTGGCCGGCGTTTAACCTCAATGAACACAAGGGTCTGACCGGTCTGTGCGATGATGTCCACCTCGCCGGCGCGCACCTTGTAGCGGGTCTTCAAGATGCGGTAGCCCTTGGCCCTCAGATAGAGGATCGCCGCCCGCTCAGCCTCAATGCCGAACCGGTGCGCATTTCGCTGCCTGTGTGTCCGCCCCCCGGTTTTGCCCATGTCACTCCATCTGGCGTTTCAGGGCCACGACCCGGTCATAGAGCGCCTGGCGGCTGAGGCCGAGCGCCTTGGCCACCTGGGCCGCTGCCTTGCCCGCCGGCAGCTGGCCGAGCGCGCTGCGCAGGGCCTCATCAATCTCCTCATCGCTGATCTTGCCTGCGCTTTCCGGAGGCGCGATGAGCAAGGTGATTTCGCCCTTCAGCTTGCCGATGCTCTGGGCGAGGAGGCCGGCCTCTCCCGCCAGGGCCTCTTCGTGCAGTTTGGTCAGCTCCCGGGTCACCACCACCTGGCGTGGTCCCAGCGCTTCGGCGACATCGGCCAGGCTGGTGGCAATGCGCCCGCCCGTCTCAAAGAAGATGAGTGTGGCGCGCAGGGTCTTGAGCTCCTCCAACACCTTGCGCCGCGCGCCCTGCTTCACCGGCAGGAAGCCGCCGAAGAAGAACCGGTCGCTGGGCAGGCCCGATTTGGCAAGCCCGGCAATGGGGGCGGATGGTCCGGGCAGCGGGATGACATCAAAGCCACGGTCCAACGCGGCCCGCACCAGCTTGTAGCCGGGGTCGGAGACAATCGGCGTTCCCGCATCGCTGATCAACGCCACGGCGACCCCCGCCTCCAACTGGCGCAAGATCACCGGGCGCACTTTGTCGCCATTGTGGTCATGATAGGGGCTGAGCCGGGTGGAGATCCCATAGCGTTCCATGAGCCGCCGGCTGATGCGGGTGTCTTCGCAATAGATCACGTCAGCCGCCGCCAAAGTGGCCAGCGCCCTGATCGTGATGTCTCCCAGATTGCCGATGGGCGTCGCCACCACATAAAGTCCGGGCGAAAGCAGGGTCGCACTATAGGTGGCACCAGCTATTGTGTAATCAGCCTGTTTTCCGCTATGGGGGATGGGTGCATCTTTTGGTGGAGTTGCGCGCGTCACTTTGCGTTGGGCCCTAATTGCTGTAACACCATTATGCACAAAACCTTGCGGGGCGGGGGAAGGGAAATGAAACCGGCTTCAGAGCTACCGCGAAAGCGGCCGGTCCATCACATAGCAACCTGTGTAAAGTATGCAGAAACCTACTAACCTTATCAGATTGATCTGCATCGCCTTTGTGGCGTTGAGCCTGGCTGGGTGTGGTGGCCTGGGCAGCATCTCGATGGGGGATTTGTTCTCCAGCGGTGAAACGCCTGAGCCTGGCCAATTGCAGCCCGCGCCCGACGTGGCGGCGATCCAGAACCCCGGCGATCCGAAGGTTGCGGTCCTGTTGCCGTTGGGCATCCGGGGCGGGGCGTCCGATGTGGCGCGCTCGCTGAAGGAAGCCGGTGAGATGGCGTTGGTGGAATCGGGCTCTCCGGGCATCACTCTGGTGACCAAGGATACGTTGGGCACGCCGGAAGGCGCCCGTGCCGCGGCAGAAGCTGCGCTCAACGAAGGCGCCGAACTGATCATCGGCCCGCTGTTCGCCGGTTCGGTACAGGCCATCGCCCCGGTTGCACAATCGCGCGGTGTGCCGGTCATGGCCTTTTCCACGTCAAGCTCGGCGGCGGGCAACGGTGTGTTCCTGAACAGCTTCCTGCCGGAACAGGATGTGGCCAACATTGTCCGCTTTGCCGTGCAGTCCGGCCAGAACCGGTTTGCCGCGCTCATTCCCGAAACCGCCTATGGCGGCCTGGTGGAGCGCTCGCTGCGCCAGGAGCTTTCCGGCCGCGGCGGCCAATTGGTGGTGGTTCAGCGCTATCAGCGCACGCCGCAAGGCGCGGCGCGGGCGGCTGGCCTGATTGCCGCTTCCATGAAGGACGCCACGGTCGGGGCCGACACCTTGCTGATTGCCGAAGGCGGCGACATGTTGCGTGCGCTCGGAAATGCGCTGACGGCGGCAGGGGTAAACCCGCAGATCACCAAGATCATAGGCACCAGCTTGTGGGACGATCCGGCCACGGCCACGATCGATATCGCGGTGGGCGGATGGTATCCGGGGGTCTCGCCCGAATTGACCAACGCGTTCAACAACCGCTTCCGCCAATCCTATGGGCGAGATCCGAAACGGATCGCCAGTCTGGCCTATGACTCGGTAAGTCTCGCCATAGCCCTTGGCCGCCAGAATGCCCAGAGCCCCAGCGGCCAGAAGTTCCCGGTGAACGCCCTCACCAATACCCAGGGCTTCCAGGGCTCCAACGGCCTCTTCCGCTTCTTGGGCAGTGGGCTAAACCAACGGGGCTTGGCCATTCTGGAAGTTACCAAAACCGGCCCCAGGGTCGCAGCGCCCGCGCCGAGCACGTTCTCCGGCGGGTTCTAGCAGCGCGATCTCTTCAGTGCCTCAGCCCGCGGCCAGATAGCCGATCACCGCGTTCAACACCCGCCGTCCCGCCGGTGTCGCCATCAGGCGCCGGTGCTCTTCATCCACCTCCACCAGGCCTTCGCCCACCAGCACCTCAAGGCGCTCGCCCGCCAGCGGTGCCCCACCCAGCGCGTCGTGCCGGGCCAGGCTGATGCCCTCGTTGAGCCTGAGCCCCATGAGCAGATGCTCATCCGCCCGCTCCCCGCACGCAATCTCCTCTTCACCCGCCACACCGGCCCCCCGCGCGTCAACCTCAGCCAGCCAGGCTTCCGGTGAGCGGATCATGGACCAGCCCATCCGCGTGCCGTCTTGAAGGGTGAGGCGGGAATGAGCCCCAGGGCCGATCCCGGCATAATCTCCATAGCGCCAATAGAGCAGATTGTGCCGGCACTCCTGGCCGGGCGCTGCATGGTTGGAGACTTCATAGGCCGGCAGCCCCGCCTGCGCCGTCATCTCCTGGGTCACATCGAACAGCGCCAGCGCATCGCCCTCGGGAGGCACCACCAGCTTGCCGGCGGCATGGAGATCAAAGAAGCGGGTCGTCGGCTCAATGGTCAGCTGATAGAGCGACATGTGCCCCTTCGCGTGGGCCAGCGCCGCGCCGAGCTCTGCGCGCCAGTCTTGAACGGTTTGCCCCGGCCGCGCATAGATCATGTCGAATGAGACGCGCTCGAACGTCTCCGCTGCCAACCTGAATGCGGCGAGCGCCTCTGATGCCGAATGCTGGCGGCCCAGGAACCGCAAGGCCTCATCGGCGAGCGCCTGCACCCCAACGGAGACCCGGTTCGCCCCCGCTTCGCGCAAGGGCCCGAAGTTGCGGGCCTCCATGCTGGTGGGGTTGGCCTCCAGGGTGATCTCCACGTCCTCTGCAAAGCGCCAGTGGCCGGCTGCAGCATCCAACACCGCCCCCACGGTCTGCGGGCTCATCAAGGACGGGGTACCGCCACCAAAGAAGATGCTGGTCAATGTGCGCCCGGGCGCCCGCTCGGCAAACCAGGCGATCTCGCGCTTGAACGCAGCCACATAGGCCGCCTGGTCCACCGGCTGATGGCGCACATGGGAGTTGAAGTCGCAATAGGGGCATTTGGCGAGGCAAAACGGCCAATGCACGTAAAGGCCGAAGCCCGGTTCGCCGCCCGCCGGGCTCACCGCGCAAACACGGTGGCCATCAATTGCCCAAACGCATCAGCCCGGTGCGACATGGCATGCTTGGCCTCCGGCTCCATTTCGCCAAAGGTGATGGTGTGGCCGTCGGCTTGAAAGATCGGGTCGTAGCCAAATCCCTGATCGCCCCGGGGTGGCCAGACCAGCGTGCCGAACACCTTGCCCTCAAAGGTCTCCACATGCCCATCGGGCCAGGCCATGCTGAGGGCGCAGACAAAGTGGGCGCGCCGCGCCTGCTCCGTCTTAGCGCCCGCGGCCGTGAGCCCGTCATTGACCTTCTGCATGGCCAGCGCGAAGTCCTTCTCCGGTCCCGCCCAGCGGGCCGAATAGATCCCCGGATCTCCGCCAAGAGCGTCCACCACCAAGCCGCTGTCATCGGCCAGGGCCGGCTCGCCGCTGGCCTCAGCGGCCGCATGGGCCTTCAACTCTGCGTTTGCGATGAACGTGGTGCCGGTTTCCTCCGGTTCATCCAAGCCCAGCTCGCCGGCGGACACCGGGGTGATGCCCAATGGCGCGATCAGATCGCCGATCTCGCGAACCTTGCCCGGATTGTGGCTGGCCACGATCAAGCGTGTGCCTGTGAAAACCCGGCTGGACGACGTGCCCGCCATGGCCCTTAAGCCACCGCCGTCTTCTGAAGGCTGACCAGGCGCTGAATGCCGCCCTTGGCCAGGCCCATCAATTGGCCGAACTCATCTTCTGAAAACGGGTCCTTCTCCGCCGTTCCCTGAATCTCCACGATGCCGCCTGATCCGGTCATAACGAAGTTGGCGTCGGTGTCGGCCTCTGAATCTTCCACATAGTCCAAATCGCACACCGGCAGGCCCCGGTAGATGCCGCACGAGATCGCCGCAATATGGTCGATCATCGGGTCTTCCTTGAACATGTCCCGGGCCGCCATCCATTGGAGCGCATCATGCAGCGCCACCCAGCCGCCGGTGATCGAGGCTGTGCGCGTACCGCCATCGGCCTGGATCACATCGCAGTCCACGGTGACCTGGCGCTCTCCCAGCTTCTTCATGTCCACCACGGCCCGCAAGGAGCGTCCGATGAGGCGCTGGATCTCCTGGGTGCGGCCTGACTGCTTGCCGGCACTGGATTCGCGCCGCATGCGCTGGCCGGTTGAGCGCGGCAGCATGCCATATTCTGCAGTCACCCAGCCGGACCCGGCACCGCGCATCCAAGGCGGCACCCGCTCTTCCACGCTGGCAGTGCACAAAACCTTGGTGTCGCCGCAATGGATCAGGCACGAGCCCTCTGCATGCCTGGAGACGCCTCGTTCCAGGGTCACTGGGCGCAGTTCGTCTGCCTCCCGCTTTGATGGCCGCATGATGTCGGTGTCCTTTTGCCGGCTGAATTCTCTGTGCGGCTGAGTATCTACCCCTTTGTGCAACGCGGGGCAATCGAAGAACGCGCCGGCCCTTTCACATGGATTCCATGGACGAAAAATGAAATGTCCCACATTTAGTATGACATCATATTTTGTAAAATCTTGAGACGTAACTCCTTGATATGGATTGAAAAGGCAAAAAATTTTACCTGGTAAGTGATTTTCTGATTGACAGCGTCACGCTGTTATGGCAGAAACCACTAGGCTGGGACAAATGGGCCAAGCGCACAATAACTTTCATTGACGCCGCCCCTCCCGAACCCTAGATTCCTCCTCAACAACCGTGTGCAACCAAGACGCAACCAACAAGTATGGTGCCGATGGAACCTCGCTTTACCGGCCTTGCAGATCTGGACAACCGCTCCCGCGAGATCTTCCGCAATCTGGTTGAGACTTATTTGGAAACCGGCGGCCCGGTTGGCTCGCGCACCTTGTCGCGTGCCTTGCCGATTTCTCTGTCGCCGGCGTCCGTACGCAATGTGATGGCCGACCTGGAGGAGGTGGGCCTGATCTCCGCGCCCCACACCAGCGCCGGGCGCATTCCCACAGAGCATGGACTTCGGATGTTTGTGGATGGGCTCCTAGAGATCGGCGGCTTGGCCGATGAAGAGCGAGCCAAAATCGATGCCCAGGTGGCGGCCGCACAGGGCTCCAGCGATGCTGAAGATATTCTGACCCAGGCCAGCAATCTTTTGTCGGGCCTTAGCCATTGTGCGGGCGTGGTGGTCAGCCAAAAGGCCGACATCCGCATGAAGCACTTGGAGTTCGTACCTCTGGACGGCAACCGGGCGCTGGCGGTTCTGGTGGGGGATGGCGAGCAGGTGGAGAACCGTGTGCTGGCGCTGCCGCCCGGTCTTCCGGCGGCGGCCTTGTCGCGCGCTTCGAATTTCTTGAACGCGCGTTTCCAGGGCAAGACCCTGTCAGAGATCCGCACGGTGGTGGAGCACGACATTGCCCTGCGCGAGGCCGAGTTGGACGAGCGCACGGCCAATGTGGTCAAGGAGGGACTTGCGGTCTGGTCGGGTCCCGCCAATGGGGCGGCGGGCACCAAAAACCTGATCGTCCGCGGGCGGGCCAATTTGATCGAAGACGAAACCGCTGCGGAAGACCTGGAGCGGGTGCGCCAGCTTTTTGACGATTTGGAATCCAAGAAGGATCTGATCCGCCTGCTAGGCCTGGCCGAGCAGGGCGAGGGGGTCAGGATCTTCATCGGCTCGGAGAACAAGATGTTCTCTCTTTCGGGCTCCTCCCTGGTGGTGGCGCCCTATCACGATACGGACCACAAGGTGATCGGCGTATTGGGGGTCATCGGTCCCACGCGGCTGAATTATGGGCGCATCATTCCCATGGTGGACTATACAGCGCAGCTGGTGGGTCGATTGCTCACTTGATTTTTTCGTTCCAGTTACAGATATCGGGAGCGCAAATTCGATTTTGGCCGCGCGCCAGATGAACAGCAGGCAGACGCGGCCCGGGGCAGACGAGGACTTATGGATGACCAACACCACTGAAAAAGATACCGACAAAACAGCCGCCACCCCGACGGCTGAGGAAATCGCCGAGGCGTTGCAGCCCGGCAATGACAATCAGCCGACACCGGAGGATGTGCTTGAGGCCGAGCTTGAAGCGATCGGCGAAGAGGAGGGTGAGCCCGATCCGTTCATCGTGCTGGAGCGCCTGCGTGCGGAAAATGAAGAGCTGAACGACAAGCTGCTGCGTGCGGCCGCGGAGATGCAGAACATCCGCAAACGTTCAGAGCGCGAGCGCCAGGAAGCCGGCCAATACGCCGCCACGTCCTTTGCGCGCGATATCATCTCGGTCGCCGACAACCTGTCCCGGGCGTTGCAGTCCATGGGTGAGGAGGCCAGGTCCGCTGCCGATGACGCCACCAAGAACCTGGTGGACGGCATCGAGATGACCGAGCGCGAACTGATGAATGTGTTTCAGCGCCACGGCATCACGCGCATCGATCCCATGGGCGAGCGCTTTGACCCCAACATGCATGAAGCCATGTTCGAGGCGGAGAACCCGGACATGCCGGCGGGCACGGTCATGAGCGTGGCCCAGTGCGGCTATAAGATCTCTGACCGGGTGTTGCGCCCGGCCATGGTTGGGGTCTCTAAGGGCGGGCCGAAAGTGGCACCGGAGGCCAAAACAGAAGACTCAGAGCAACAGTCTTAGTTTTATTATCTGCTGGCGGACAAAAATCA
>JBCDDQ010000021.1:0-25771 GCA_039180225.1 Pseudomonadota bacterium | reverse complement strand
GGTCAACAATACGGACATAAACACCCGCATCGGCTGGTATTCCAAGAAGGTCTCCGAAGCCACCAACGAGGGGGGCGCGGACGGTTTTGACGAGGTGGACGATGCCGACGCCACATGGTCTGGCGTGCCTATGAGCTTTCCCAGAATACAAGGGGCCGACTGTTGCGGAACCATCGTGGCCGTGGGCGAGGGGGTGGATGAACGCCGGGTCGGTGAGCGGGTCATCGTGCGCAACATGCTGCGCTCTTACGTGGACTACCGCCCCTATGAGTGCTGGACCTTTGGTTCGGAATGCGATGGTGGTTTTGCCCAGTATGCCAAGGCGCCGGCGCGTGAGACCCACAAGGTGGATTGTGACTGGAGCGATGCGGAGCTGGCCTCCATTCCGTGCGCCTACTCCACCGCTGAAAACATGCTGCACCGGGCAGGCCTGGGGGCCGAACGGGTCTTGATCACCGGCGCGTCCGGAGGCGTGGGTTCGGCTGCCGTTCAGCTGGCCAAGCGGCGCGGGGCCCATGTGATTGCCGTCGCCAGCGCCGCCAAGGCGGACGATGTGCGCGCCGCGGGTGCTGATGAGGTGGTCGACCGGAACGCCGACCTGGTGGCCGCCGTGGGGGCAAACAGTGTTGAGGTGGTGGTGGATCTTGTGGCGGGCGAGGGGTGGCCGCCGCTGCTTGAGGTGCTGAAGCTGGGGGGGCGGTACGCCACCGCCGGCGCCATTGCCGGGCCATTGGTGGAGCTGGATGTGCGCACGCTCTACCTGAAGGATCTGACCTTCTATGGCTGCACCTTTCAGGAAGACGTGGTGTTTGAAAACCTGGTCTCCTACATCGAGCGAGGCGAGATCCGCCCGCTGGTGTCAAAGACCTTTCCCTTAAGCGAGATCGCCGCAGCGCAGGAGACGTTCCTGGCCAAGACCTTCACCGGCAAGCTCGTGCTCATTCCGCCGGCGTGAGCGGTCCGATGAAGATCGACCGGATTGACGTCTATCAGGTGGACCTGCCCTACGCCCAAGGCACATACCGCCTGTCGGGCGGGCGCACCTATACCAGCTTCGATGCAACCTTTGTGCGGGTGACCACAGATTGTGGGCTCGCCGGCTGGGGCGAATCCACACCCTTCGGCGGCTCTTATGTGGGCGCGCATGCCAAGGGCGTGCGGGCCGGGCTGGACGATCTGGCGCCGGCTGTTCTGCGCCTTGATCCGGCACGGCTTGACCGCATCAATGATGTGATGGACGAGGTGTTGGTGGGCCAGCTGGCGGCCAAGACCCCCATCGATGTGGCCTGCTGGGACATTCTGGGTCAGCACACGCAGATGCCCGTCTGTGACCTGCTTGGCGGCCGCATCGAGGGCGCGGTCCCTGTGATTTCCTCCATCGGGGGCGATGATCCGGAAGCCATGCGGGCAAACGTGGCACGCCACCGCGCGCGCGGCTTCCTTGGTCATTCCATCAAGATCGGCGCAAGCCAGGCAGAGGGCGGCCCGGATCTTGATGCGGAACGCATCCGGGCCTGCCTGGCGGACAGGACCGCGCAGGAATGGTTTCTGGCCGACGCCAATGGCGGTTTGACGGCGGAACATGCGTTGCGCATGTTGGCGCTGGTGGGGCCGGGGGCAGACTTTGTGCTGGAGGCACCGTGCGCAAGCTGGCACGAAACGCTGTCCTTGCGCGGGCGTGCACGTGTGCCGCTGCTTTTGGACGAGTTGATCGAGAGCGAGGCGGACCTCATCCACGCCATCCGCGCGGATGCCTGCGATGGGGTGGGGCTGAAGGTCTCAAAGCAAGGGGGCCTGACGCGCATGCGCCGGCAACGCGAGATCTGCCGGGCGGCGGGCCTTGTGGTGAGTATTCAAGATACGGTGGGCTCGGAGGTGGCCTTCGCCGCGCTCCTGCACTGTGCGCAGTCCACGCCCAGACACATGTTGCGTTGCGCATTGGACACGCGCGCTATGGTCGACCGGTCCGTGGCCGCGTTCGATGCGCCGCTTGTGGCCGGCGGGGCGGTTGTTCCGGCGGCGCCGGGGCTCGGCATTGCGCCGGATATGGCGGTTCTGGGCGCGCCTGTGGCCACCTATGCCTAGCATCGGTCAAGCGATTCCATAGGACAAAGAACTGCTCTAGCCTTATGCTTCATCAATTCGCCCAAATATGATGCCAGGGCTGTCTGTGTTGATGACAACTGGCTGGTGGCGACATGATGGAGATCGGTCGGCGTGCGTTCAACCAGGGGCTCACCGGCGCGCTTGCCGCGGGGCTGATGGGCGGCTCGGTCCACGCGGCCCACGCCTATACCGGCCCCAACGTGATCATTGTCCGGTTCGGCGGCGGGGTGCGGCGCTCTGAGACCATTGTGGGCAAGAAGAGCTATGCCCCCTACATGCTGAACGTGCTCGCCCGGCGCGGCACGCTGATCCCCAACATGACCATTGCGCAGCTGGACGGCGTGGACACCAGCCATGCAGAAGGCACGCTCAATATTCTGACGGGCCGCTATCGGGGCTATTCCAAGGTGGGCTCACAAGGTCTTGCGCCTCTGTTGGAGCCGGACGCACCCACCTTGTTTGAGTATGTGCGCAAGGCCTTCGATATACCCGCTCACCAGGCCTTGCTGGTCAACGGCGAGGACCGCCCGCAGGAAGAATATCTGACCTATGGCGGCCATGCCCATTATGGCGTGTCCTATCGCTCTGAGGTCATCGGCCTGTTCCGCTATAAGCTGCACAAGTTTCGCGCGATCCTGGAGGACAACACCGCACCTGAAGATGAACTGGCCGGAGCGGTCAAAGAGCTCAATGCGCTGAAAGCCCAGGACTACCGGGGCACGGCCGGCGACAGTTCGCCCGTCATGCAGCACTTCTGGGACAGCTGGCGCGCGCAATATGGTGACACAGGCCTCAAGAACCCGCGCGGCGACAGGCTGCTTACCGAGCTTGCCGTGAAGGCGATCCGCGAGCTGAAGCCCCGGCTGATGATGATCAACTATCAGGACCCGGACTATGTGCACTGGGGCAATGCCAGTCACTATACCCGCGCCATCGGCATTATCGACCAGGGCCTGAAACGCCTGGTGGACACGGTTGACCTGGACCCTCAATACCGCGAACGCACGGTCTTTGCCGTGGTGCCTGATTGCGGGCGGGACGCCAACGGCCTCATGTCGGTTCCCTTCCAGCACCATTTCAACACCCGCTCGTCTCATGAGATCTTCGGTCTGTTTTTCGGGCCGGGCATTGCCCGGGGCAAGGTGCTGGACAAGCCCGTGGATCAAACCTCCATTGCAGCCACGATCGGGGCCATCATGGGGTTCAAGGCCAGCGGGGCTGAAGGGCGGGCACTCTCAGAAATTCTCACATGACCCTGACGGCAGCAGAAGAGGCAGCGCCCACGCAGCCCAACCGCGCCAGGGGCTTGAAGGCGCGCGCGAGCGGTCTCTTCAGCATCGTCATCGCCATCGCACTTGCGCTCACTCCCGTGACCGCCGTTCTGGTGTTGGGCTGGTTCATGCGTATCATGCGCCGGGAGACCGCCCTTACGCTTGTGCGGCATGAGACGCCGGGCAAGAAGAGATCAGCCGCCCTGGAGGACTTTGCGCGGATCGGCGAGCTGGCCGGAATGCAACGTTTTCCCGGCTGGTGGCACGGTCTCATGGAAACCTTGCTTGCGGGCACCAGAGCCACCGCGGCGCTTGCGATCGCCACATTGCCGTTTGGGGCGCTGCTGTTGCTGGCCTGGTGGGCGGGATGGGAGAACTCCTTCAACAAAGGCTATGAGCAGGCCTGGGTTGGTCCGCTTCTGGCATTGGCGGGCGTGCTGGTGGCGGTGTTCGTTCTCACGCACCTCCCCATGGCCCTTGCCCACCATGCCGCCGTGCGCCGGATTGGCGCGATCTGGGATGTGCAGCTGATCCGCCGGCTGATCAGCCGCGTGCGCTGGCGCTATCTCCTCTTCACGCTCTTTATGGTGGTGGCCTCCGCACCGGTCTACCTGGCGCAGGCTGTGCCGACCTTCATTGAGAGCGTCTTCCCCCATCTGGCCACCGCAGGACCTGAGGAGATCAAGCGCTTTGCCGGGCGCTGGCATCTGTCGTTCACCGTCTATCTGGTGCTGGTTCTGCTCATCCTGCGCCGCTGGAGCGCGCGGCTCTATGCGCGGGCATTTATGGCCGAGGCTGGGCAGGCGGGCGCGTATGCCCGCCTGGTGCACGGTGAGGTGGGATCACCTGCAGGGGCGGAGGTGCCAAAGCCTCCGAGGCGCTGGCCAGGACTGCTGACAAACCTTATGACGGCCGCCCTGTGGTTCGGCTTTATCGCGGCACTCTTTACGGCTCAATTTGCCAACCACGCCTGGTGGAACTGGGTCAACAGCCCAATCTCCGGCCTGCCTTGGGTCTTCCGGCCCTACTAGCCCGGGGGGTGGGTTGAATCGGTTGACCGCGGGAGCCGCCGCGTGCAACCAATTGTCCTCCACGTGGCTTTCCATCCAAAAACCGTAACGTGAATGGGAACTTTGCCGATGGCTGCATTCGGCTCTTACAGTGAATTTGGCCCCTTGAAGGAAGTGGTTGTTGGCAGCGCCCAGAACCTTCATTTGCCGCCCTTTGGCAAAGACCTGTCGCACTATAACGCCGAGCTGCGTGCCGCGCTTCTGCGCACGCCCGGCGCGCCGCTGGATGTGGAAGCGGCCTTTCCGGAGCTTTATGCGCGCACCGTCTCGCAGATTGAGAATGTGGCCGCCACCTATGAAGCGGCCGGCATTAAGGTGCATCGCCCGCGGGCCTATACCGCAGAGGAGCGCGGGCACCTGGGCGTGCTGCAGCAAGGCTGGTCCCAACTCTACCCCGCCGACCCGGTGTTTGTGATCGGCAAGCATTACCTGGAAATCTCGATCCGCCGCGCGTATCGGCGAAAGGAGGCGTTTCCGCTCCGCGAGATCGTGTTGCCGATGGTTGAGGCAGACCCTGAAGCCCATTATGTGGCGATGCCACAATCAGCACCCTGGACGCCGTCCGGCGACGGGCCCGGACCGTTCCTGGAGGGCGGCGATCTCTTGATCCACGGCGCAGACGTGTTTGTGGGCATAGGCGAGCTTTGCTCTGATCGGGCCGGGGCAGAGTGGCTGAGCCGCTATCTTGGCCGGTGGGGCTTCAAAGTCCACCCGGTTCCCATCAAGGGACCGATCCTGCATGCCCTTGGGATCATGTGCCTCCTGCGTGAGGGACTTTTGATGGCCTATTTGCCGGCGCTTGCGGAAGGCTTGCCGGAACCACTGAAGGACTGGGACGTGATCGAGATCAGCGAAGTGGAGATGAACGGCCACGCCACGGTGGGGGTGAGCCTTGATCCTCAGCGCTACATGATTGACCCCAGGTTCGGCCGGATTATGGATCTCTTGGCCTCAAATGGCGTGGAGCCGGTGCCCACGCTATGCGACGCGATTGGATACTGGGGGGGAGCGATCCGTTGCATCACCCTGCCGCTGTCCCGCGAGGCCGCCTAACAGGTTGAGGACGACATGCTGGATCCCAAACTTGCAGATGACATAGTGGCCGCCGTGGAGGCGGGTTTTGAAGCGCAAACCGAATACACCCGCGCGCTGGTGCGCTTTCCCTCCCTGCGCGGTCAGGAACACACCGCCCAAGACTTTGTCTTCGACAGCCTCAAAGAGCGCGGCTATGCGATGGACCGCTGGGCCATCGATGTGGCCGACATAGAGCAGCATCCGGGCTTCTCGCCGGTCAAGGTGAGCTATGACAATGCCATCAACGTGGTTGGCACCCATCGCCCGCGCCAAGAGCAGGGCCGCTCCCTCATTCTGAATGGCCACATCGACGTGGTGCCGGAGGGGCCGGCCAGCATGTGGTCCAGGCACCCCTTCGACCCTCATATTGACGGCGATTGGATGTATGGCCGCGGTGCAGCCGATATGAAGGCGGGCCTGGCGGCCAATATCTATGCTCTGGATGCGGTACGGGCGCTTGGCTATCAGCCGGCTGCTCGCGTGCATGTGCAATCTGTGACCGAGGAGGAATGCACCGGCAACGGGGCCCTCTCGTGCCTGGTCCGCGGCTACCGGGCAGAGGCTGCGATTATCCCGGAACCGGAAGATGACATGCTGGTGCGCGCCAATGTGGGGGTTCTGTGGTTTCGCGTCCATGTGCGCGGCGTGCCGGTTCATGTGCGCGAAGCCGGCTCGGGCGCAAACTCGATTGAGGCGTCGTTTCCCCTGATTGCCGCCCTGCGCGAACTGGAGGAGCAGTGGAACCGGGAAAAGCGGGGCCGGCCCTATTTTGATGAGGTGGATCATCCCATCAACTTCAATGTGGGCAAGATCGAAGGGGGCGACTGGGCCTCCTCGGTCCCGTCCTGGTGCACGTTTGATTGCAGGATCTCCATCTATCCCGGCTGGAACCCAAAGGAAAAGGCCGCAGAGATCGAAGCTTGCCTGGCTGCCGCGGCCAGGGAAAACAGTTATCTGGCAAACAATCCACCTGAGGTGGAATGGAACGGGTTCTTTGCCGAAGGCTACGTGCTGGAGGAAGGCAGCGATGCGGAGCTCACCTTAGGCCGCGCGCATGCGAAGTCCTATGGCAAATCAATGGAGAGTTTCGTGACACCAGGTTACCTGGATGGCCGGGTCTTTGTGCTGTACGACGATTGTCCGTGCCTGGTGTACGGGCCGTATTCTGAGAACATTCATGGATTTGATGAGAGAGTTAGTCTCAGTTCTGTGAAACGTGTAACAGGTACGATTGCTCTGTTTATTGCAGAGTGGTGTGGGTTGGAGCCGCTTTAGGCTGTCTGGCGCCTCGGTTTCGCCTTTCATTCTTGCAATTAACAGTTTTCCCCAGCGTTTCTGCCACTTTGCCGTGCTCCTGCACGCTCACATCCTGGCATAGTTAACCTTTTATTAACCACGAATGGCCGATGGTTTTATGAGAGGTTTTTGGCAGATTCGCCGGGCTGTTGTTCATCAGACCAATTCTACACGGCGATAAGCTTTGCTTAAGGTTAACAGCGCTTAATGGGGTTTGAGTGATTCTGAGATGAGTGCGCATCTTCAGACACGGAACACGAGACGGGCGAATACGGAGTTGAACACCATTATGACGTCATTCCAAACCTTACTCAGCTGCACTTTAGGTGCTGCCGCGCTGCTCGTGATGGCAAGCGCGAACACGGTTTCAGCTGACCCTGCTTCTGAGTGCGCGTGTGCAACCTCCAATGCTGGCGCAAAAGGGCATCTGATCGATGCCAAGGGTGATGTGTTTGTCTCCGGACCGAACGGCTATGCGCCGGCGAAGGCGGGGCAAAGTCTCATCCTCAACAGCAGTGTTATCGTGGGGCCGCAGGCATCGGCCAGTTTGCAATACGGCCAATGCAAGATCAGCGCGCCCGCCGATTCCACAGCAACCATCTCCGCGATGGATAAAAACGCATGTGTGAAAGTCAGCAAATCGTTTGAGGGCACGGCGGAGCAATCCGCGGGCCTGCTTGGCGGCATCGATTCAGCAATTCTCACGCCGATCTTCGTGGGCGTGGGCTCTATGGGTTTTGGCTTTGTGGGCCTTGTGGTCTCCGTAACGGACACAGATAAGGCCAGCGACTGAGGGTAACAACTTTAACGCCCGCACCGCGCGTACCAGGGTCGGGCGACAGAAAAGACCAGTGCCTGGGGTAGGCCTGTTTTGGGGTGCGCAAGTGATCGATCTACACAGTCATATTCTGCCGGGCATCGACGATGGTGCCCCCGATCTGGACACGGCGCTGGATATGGCCCGTGCCGCCATAAAGGACGGCATCCAGGTTATGGCGTGCACGCCCCACATTACGCCGGGGGTCTACAACAACGACGCTGATGTGATCGAAGAGGCCGTCGTCGCCCTGCGCCGGGCTTTGGAGCAGCGCAATCTTCGGCTTGAGTTGGTGGTCGGGGCCGATGTGCATATCTCGCCCAACATGGGCGAGTACCTGGTGTCCGGCGATTGGCCCAGGCTTGCCGGAACCCAGTATTTTCTCTTCGAACCACCCCATCATGTGATGCCGCCGCATTTGCTGCGGATTGCCGATGATCTGTTGGAAGAGGGCCTTGTGCCCGTCTTGACCCATCCTGAGCGCTTGTCATGGATCGATGGCCACTATGAGGTGATCGGCGCGTTGAGAGAGCTTGGGGTGCTTTTGCAGTTGACGGCCGGCTCTTTGACCGGCGACTTCGGGTCGACCGTAAAGTCCTGGGCAGACCGCATGCTGGCCGACGGTTATGTGGATCTGCTTGCCACCGACACCCATGATGCCAAAGCCCGCCCACCTGTATTGTCGCGGGCCAGAGACTATGTGGCGCAGCGTTATGGAGACGAGGTGGCGACAGGTCTGGTGGAGCACAATCCACGCGCAATTTTGGACGGGGAGTGTGTAAACAACCTCTTCGCCGCACACTCAAGCCCAACGGAAACCACATCCTGGCCTGCTCCGTCTTTATGGCAGCGTGTCTCGGAATTTGCCAAGCGGCAAACCGTAGAGCGGATTGGACACCAGCCGTGAAACAAGCAGCCATTCTTTTTCTCCTGGTTGGCATGGGCGCTCTCTTGGGCGCCTGCGAAACCGGCAATGTGGTGGAGACCACCGGCTCTGTTGGATCGGGCAACCAGACCCGAGGCTTTGCACGCACAGATCGTGGAAACGATGATTTTGGCACCGGCCGCTTTGCCGAGCCCGCCAGCATCTCAACGGGCAGCGACCTTCGCGCCGTTGACGAGCTTCCACCGCCGCTGAACTCTCAAGGCGGGCGTTTGCAGTTCATCTCTCAGAACGATGTGCTGGAAGTTGACGTGTTCGGCGTGGACGAGTTGGACCGGACGGTTGAGGTGGATTCAACGGGGCAGATTTCCTTGCCCCTGGTGGGCCAAGTGATTGCCGCTGGAAAAACCGCGCGGCAACTGGAAGGCGAGCTCAGAGCGCGGTATGGGGCGAAATACTTGGAATCCCCGCAAATCAGCGTGAATGTGAAAGAGTCCGCCGGCCAGCGGGTGACGGTCGAGGGCGAGGTGAACAAGGCGGGCATCTACCCGATCTCCAGCCGCGCAACGCTGCTCAGGTCCATCGCACTCGCGCAAGGGTTCTCGAACATCGCCAATCCGGCAAAGGTCTATGTGTTTCGCAAAAGAGGGCAGGAAACGTTTGTGGCGAACTACAACGTGGATGCGATCCGCGGCGGTCAACGTCGTGACCCGCGGATCTATGGGGGTGATGTGGTGGTGGTCTTCTCCTCTGGGGCAAAGGTCGCCATGGAGAACCTGAAATCGGTGCTCGGCATCGCAACAAGCGCCGGCCGGTTGGCGGTGCTCCCTTGAGAATCTCTAAGCCTATCCATTAGGCTCGCGTGCCACTTTTTGACTGGAGGCGGGGCTCAATTTGATGAACCAAGACGGTGTACCCAGGCTGGCGCATTCCGCCACCGGTGGCGAGATAACGGCAAGCACCTATGGTGTTGCCCCCGCACTGCCGCGCGCGGAAGCCGAACCCATTTACGGTCTGGGATGGGATGAGAAGGAAGAGCGGTTCAATCCGGTCGAAATCTTCTTCTACATCCTGCGTCACCGCTGGTTGATCGCCTCCATCATCGCCGTCGGCCTTGCGATCGGCGTCGTGGTCACGCTGGCGCAAACCAAGATGTACCGGGCCAAGGCGCTTTTGGAGATTGTTCCGCCGTCTGCACGGGTCATGCAGGACCTGCAGGTGGTCAGTGAAACCGCCGACCAGCGAACCTATCGCACGGCGCTGGAGAAATTGCGCGGGCGCGAAATGGCCCAGCGTGTGGTGCATGAATTGGGGCTGACCGAGCGCGAGAAGTTCCTGTTTCCAGCTGGTGGGTTTTCCCTTCGTAATTTGATCAAACGGGCGACAGGCGGGTCCTCCGCCAAGCGGTTCGCGGCCATGGGGCCGGAAGCCCGCGAGCGCCGGGCTGTGCAAATCGTGCGGGCTGGACTGGCCACCCGGCTGCTGTTCGGCACCAGCATCATTTCCATCACCTATTCCAGTCACGACAAGGAGGTCGCCCGCCAGGTCGCCAACCAGTTTGCCTCCAGTTACATCGCCCAGCGTTTGGATCAAACCGGCGAGGCCTCAAAGATGGCCCGCGAGTTCATTGGCGAGCAGGTTGAGGAGGTTAAAAACAAGCTGCAAAGCGCTGAAAAATCTCTGGTGGACTACGCCAAAGCCCAGGGGATTAACATCTCTGAGGAGCAGGATTCTCTCATCTCCAACCAGATCAACTCGATCAACGAGGCCTTGTCGGCGGCCATTCAGGAGCGCCTCCTGAACGAGCGTTTGGTGGAGCAGATCGATGCGGGCAAAGCCACCAATCTGGAGGCTGTGCTCACCAACGAGGCCATTCAGAAGAACCGCTCCAGGATTGCTGAACTGCGTGGTCAGTATCAGCAGAAGCGGCGGAAGTTCAAACCCAGCTATCCCGAGATGCTGGAACTGTCCGGCCAGATCAAAGAGCTGAGCAAGCTTCTTAAGCAAGACATTGATGCCATTGCCAACGGCGTTCGCTTGCAGCTGCAAGGTTCGGTCAAGAAGGTAGAAGATCTGCGCCAAAAGCTCACCGAGCTGGAAAGCCAGCAGGCCAAGTACCAGGACAAGAACATCCGCTACACCATTTTGAAGCGGGAAGTGGACGCTTACCGGTCGCAGTACCAAAGCCTGATCAGCAAGCTGAATGAGCTGGGCGTGAGTTCAGAGATCAAAAGCAAGAGCGCCAGCGTGGTGCAGAACGCCGTGACGCCGGACCGGCCGTATTCGCCGCGCCTTGCCCTGAACCTCCTGTTGGCCTTTGCCGCATCTGTGCTGACGGCCGGCGGCAGTGTTTATGTGTATGAGCTTCTCAACAACACCTTCTCCAATCCGGACCAGGTGGAGCATGAGCTGAAACTGCCCGTTTTGGGCGTGCTGCCATTCGTGGAGGAGGGCAAGCTTAAAGAGTATGCCAACGATCCCAAGTCAGCCTTCTCTGAAGCCTACCGGACGCTCAGAACCTCCATTCATTTCTCCGGCATTGAAGGTGCGCCGAGGTCGCTTCTTGTGACCAGCACGGAACCTGGAGAGGGCAAAAGCTCCACGTCGATGAAGCTGGCCGAAGAGTTTGGCGCGCTTGGTCTTAAGGTGGCGATCATCGATGCGGATCTGCGCAAGCCCACCATGCACCGCCATGCAGGCATTCCCAACGGACTGGGCCTGTCCAACGTGCTAACCAACACGGTGCCGATCGACCAGGCCGACAAGGAGGTGCAGATCATCCGCACCACCCCGTGGCCAAACGTCTGGCTGATCACCGCCGGCACGCCGCCGCCCAACCCGGCGAACCTTCTGGCTGCGCAAAAGATGGGTCTGTTTGTGGAAGGCTGCGCCAAGCAATTCGACCTGGTGATCATCGATTCACCGCCTGTGATCGGGCTGGCCGATGCCCTGCTGCTGTCACGCCTCGCTGAGGCCACGCTGGTGGTTGTGTCTTCTCACCAAGTGGCTCGCAGCTCGGCGAAGAACGCGATCAAACGCCTGCGCAATGCCGGTGCACACGTGATCGGCGCGGCGCTCAGTAAGTTCAAGATGGATCGAATGGAGTACAACTACACCTACCGCTACATGAACACCGGTTACCTCACCTACGGATCTTCCGGCGAAGGAAATGACACTGAGTCCGGCAAGGAGCCTTCAGATCATGAAGAAGCAAGCACCATTCTCCCAGGCCAGAAACGTCTTTCGATGGACGATATTTTTAGCCGTATCCGTGGTGGTGGTGTCTAACGCAGCGGCAAGGTTCCTCCAGACGTCCCATCCCAAGCTGGCGCAGGTCATCAATCCTCTCAACAGCACGGCGCGTGTCAATCTGTTGTCCGCGGAGCTGTCGAAGTCGACCCTTTTGCCCGGTGAGCTGAAGGCCCTGAACCGTGAAGTGAAGACGCTGGTGCGTCTGTCGCCGCGTGATGCGCGCGGCTATAGCCTGCTGGCCGAAACCGCGCGCCGCTCAGGCAAGGAGCGCGAGGCCAAGCTCCACTATCTCACCGCCCTGGTGGTTGCGCCCACGGAGATCAACGCGCTCCTGAACCGGTTGAGAAGTTCGGCAGCCGAGGGCGAGCTTGCGGAAACCGTCGCCCGCCTGGATGTTATTTTGAGACGGTGGCCCCGTTACTTTGACAATGTGAAGCCGGCGCTGCTGGCGCTTGCGGCCAAACCTCAGGGCAACATCTTGCTGCGCCGGAAGCTTGCGGAACGGCCGGCATGGCGCTGGCCCGCTCTTCTTTACTTGATGAAGAGTGAAGAGGGCGCCCAGCTGGCCAAGCGCCTGCTCGCGGACGAGCGCGCCGGCGGGCAAGAGGTCAACGTGGAAGAGGTGGCGCAAACCATCAAACACCTCATCGAGCAGAAGACCTACTTTGAAGCCTACCGGTTGTTCCTGCTCACCCTGAACGATGAGGAACGCGAGCGCCTGAGCTACGTGTTCAATGCCGATTTCCGTCTGAAGCCGGATCGCCGCCTGTTCAACTGGCAGTTCAAGCGGCAGGTGGATGCGGATGTGAGCTTGCCCTATCGGCCGGCCGATGACAGCGGTGGTGGGCTTTCGGTGCGTTTTCTGGGCACGCCTGCAAAGCTTGGAAATGTCTATCAAATGCTCTCGCTGCCGAAGGGGCTCTACCGGTTTTCCGCGTCCGTGAGCGGACGCAACTTGAAACTGCCCAAGGGCATGTTTTGGGAGATCTATTGCTCAACCAGCGGCCAAAAGCTGGGCACGGCGCCGTTTGAGCCGGGCAGTTATCGCAACCAGCCCATCAGCGAGAGCTTCGCTGTGCCGGAAAAGGGGTGTCCCTTGCAGACCCTGAGACTGCGCACGGGCATGCAAAACACCTCCTGGAGCGCGCGCTACCACGGTACGGCGATTGTTCATGAGGTGAGTGTTGTGAAACAGATATGAGCCACCTGGGCACGATAAAGCCGACGGCGGCCCGCGCCGCAGAGCCCGAGCTTCACGCAACGGGCCTGTTTGTGGTGCTGTGTCTGCTTGTGGGTGGGGGAACCGACAAGGGCATCGGCAGCGACTTGGTGCTGCAGGTTATGGCCCTGCCGTTCATCTTTGCCTTTGTGATGCAGTTTCCGTCCAGAGCTTTGGACTGGCCGGTCACCCTCTTCATTGCCGCGGTCCTTGGGCTGATGGTGGTGCAACTGATCCCCACATTCGGGCTCAACGGGGCCCCATTCCTGGTCACCGTGGACGCCGGGCGCAGCTTGGACAGCCTTGTCATGGTGCTGGCCTGGATCGGTGTGTTTCACGCGGTCACCCAGATGAAGAGCGGAAGCCAAGCGGTGTTGATGGTGTATGTGCTGGCCGGCATGCTGCTCAATTTCTTGTTCTCCTTCATCCAGTTCGCCTCATCCGCTTTCGCCGACGCCGCGCAGTTTCTGCCCTACACGTTGAACGCCGGTTTCTTTGAAAACGAAAACCATCTGTCCGCCTTGTTCTACATCTGCGCCCCGATCATCATCGTTCTGGCGCGGCGCATAGGGATCTGGTTCCTCGCAATTCCTCTCTTGGCGGTGTTGCTCGGCTTTCAGTTCGTCATCGGCTCAAAGGCCGGTCTGGTGCTGATCGCGTTCAGCATAATTGTGAGCTATGCCGTGCTGTCCGACCAGCGCTGGGTGTCGCGGGGTGTGCTCGCGCTCACCCTTGGCGGCGGAGCCTATCTGGTTTGGCATTTTCTCCCTGCCTGGTGGGGAACGGGAGGTGCGCTCAGCCGCAGCGTGTTCGCCGAACGCGCCATACAGGCCGCCCTCGATCATCTTCCCTTTGGTGTTGGCTTTGGCAATTTCCAGCTGATCTACCCCAGTTACGAAACCCCGGCGATCATCGTGGACAAATATGTGAACCACGCCCACAACGATTATCTGGAGCTCTTTCTGGAGGGCTCCGTGGGCGCCGTACTCTTGTTGCTCGCCTACTTCGCGCTGCTCGCACGTCAATGCTTCAAAGGCGCTCTGATCGACATGCAGAAAGCAGCGGTGGTCGGTATCATCGTGATTTCGATACACTCGCTGGTTGATTATCCATTACGTACGCTTGCGCTCGGAATAGTGTTCGCAATTCTCAACGCGTTGGTGTTCTCAAGTCATTCAAAAAACATGAAAATCCATGACGAAGCCAGTTGATAACACCTGATTCGTCATGGTACGTGATTTGAGAGAATACTGAGAGAGTCTCTGTAAGTTTCAGAAAAGTTTCGGTTTCTAGAGTTTGGATTGCTGATGAAGCAGGATTGGACAAGATTCGCGAATGGAGCCGGTTGCGCGATACCTCAAATCTCTCGATAGCCGGCTTAAGCTTGCCATCCTCATTGTCTGTGACGGCTTTCTTCTCACCGCTTGCGTGTTCCTGTCCTATTGGATCCGATTGTCCGTCTTGGAAGTTCCGCCAGCCGACAGGCTGCATCTGTTTCTCATTGGCCCGGTCATCGGTGTGGCTGCGCTTTATGTGGGCAATGTTTATTACTCGGTCTCCAGAAGCTATTCGGCGCGCACCGAATGGCGCATCATGCAGACCCAGACGGCGGTCCCGTTCCTCTGGGCATTTTTTCTCGTGGTTTTCGGTCTGGAAGGCTTCCCCCGGTCCGTGCTGGTGGTGAACTGGAGCCTGTCCGTATTGGCCCTGGTCGGCTGGCGCCGTCTGATGGCGCGGGTGCTGTCAACAGCCATGCCTGTGATCGGACACGTGGAAGCACTGCCCGTGATCATCTTTGGCGCAACGGAGACCGGTGTTCGCCTCCATGACGCGCTGGCAGAGGAAGGGCGGATGAAGCCGCTTGCGTTTGCGGACGATGATCCTGAACTGATCGGACGACGGGTGTCGGGCCTCAGCGTGATCCGCAGACAGGACATTGGCGGCCTGGCGGCAAAGGAGAATGTGAGGACGCTTCTGGTGGCAAAGCCTGAGCTGTCCCGGCGCGCCCGCCGCGAGCTGGTGGATCTGTTGCAGCCGTTGCACCTGGAGGTGCGGATCGTTCCGGACCTGAGTGATGTGGCAGGCGGGCGCATGCGTCTGTCTGAAATCCGGCCGATCCGCATTCAGGACCTGCTTGGGCGCGACCCCGTACCGCCAAAACAGGATTTGCTCGATCATGCGGTGAAAGATCAGTGCGTGCTGATCACCGGAGGAGGGGGGTCCATCGGCAGCGAACTGGCGCGCCAGGTCTCCATCAACGGGCCCAGCGAGATCGTGCTTGTGGACAGCAGCGAGTACAATCTGTTTGAGATCCACCGGGAGATTGAGCAGGCGATCGATCGGGAAGGGTGGGACCTGAAAATCCATGCTGTCCTCGGAAGCGTGTCCGACCAGAACTTCATGAAGCGCGTGTTTGCCCGCTGGCGGATAGATATCGTCTTTCATGCCGCCGCCTACAAGCACGTGACCATGGTGGAGCAAAATCCGGGGCCGGCCATCTACAACAATGTGCTGGGGACCCTCTACTGTGCCCAAAGTGCGCGCGATGCCAAGGTCAAGCGCTTCGTTCTCGTCTCGACCGATAAAGCGGTCAATCCCACCAACCTGATGGGCGCCACCAAGCGGGTTTCCGAACTGGTTGTCCAGGCCATGGCCCGCCAGGAAAGCCAGACGGTCTTCACCATGGTGCGCTTTGGCAACGTGTTGGGGTCGTCCGGGTCTGTGGTGCCGCTGTTCACCGAACAGATTGAGCGTGGAGGTCCGGTCACCGTGACCCATCCCGACGTGGTGCGCTATTTTATGCTGATCCCGGAAGCTGCCCAGTTGGTGGTCCAGTCCGCGGCCATGGCCCGGGGCGGTGAGGTCTTTCTGCTTCAGATGGGCAATGCGGTCCGCATTCTGGATCTGGCACGCCAGATGATCGGATTGGCCGGCCTGGCGGTGAAGGATGAGACCCATCCGGACGGCGATATTGAGATTGTCTTCAGCGGCCTGAAGCCGGGCGAGAAACTCTATGAAGAGCTGTTTATCGGCCAAAACATCCGGGAAACCGATCATGAGCGCATTCTGCTGTGTGACGAGGTGCGGTTGAGGTGGAGCGAGGTTCATCAACAAATCCGCCAACTGGCAACACTCCTGGAACTGGGGAACGAAAAACGTGCGCATCTCTTGGTCATGGCCCTGTGTGAGATGGGGTCTGAGGCCGATGCACAGGTTCAGAAGGTGGCATGACCATGGAACATCAAACTGCTGAGGCGAGGGCTGTGCGTGTTGGTCTGATCGGCTGCGGAGGCTGGGGCAAGAACATTGCCCGGAACCTGGCCGAACTTGATGTTTTGGCCGCGATCGCCGACCCCTCAGAGTTTGCCCGATCTTTGGCTGAGGACCATCAGGTTGAGTACATGACAGATGCCGGCCTGCTGCTGGCCGATAAGTCGATCACGGCCGTTGCAATCGCGGCACCCGCCAAGCTCCACTATTCATTGACCATCCAGGCCTTTGCCGCTGGCAAAGATGTGTTCGTGGAAAAACCCATTGCGCTTGATGTTAAAGAGGCGTTTGAACTCCAACGCCTGGCGCAGCAGCAGGAGCGCGTGCTGATGGTCGGGCACCTGCTGCAATATCACCCGATGTTCCTGCATCTGAAGGACTTGGTGAGGGACGGAAAGTTTGGCCGGATCCGCCATATCTATTCCAGCAGGCTGAACTTGGGCATTCTGCGCACGGAAGAGAACGTGCTGTGGAGTTTTGCCCCGCACGATATTTCCATGATCCATGCCTTGATGGGCCGGGCGCCAAACCGGGTCTGCGCCACGGAGAACACGGTGCTTCAAACCGGCATTCCGGACACCTGCACCGTGAACATGGACTATGGCACCGGGCCCAAGGCCGAGATCACCGTGTCCTGGCTCCATCCTTTGAAAGAACAGCAGCTGGTGGTTGTCGGCGATGACGCCATGGCCGTGTTCCGGGACACCAAGCCTTGGGCGGAGAAGCTGGTGCTGCACCACAACAAGGTGACCTGGGATGGAACGCGCCCAAGTGCGGTGCGTGGACCGGCCGAGGCGGTTGAACTGCCCGAAGGTGAACCCCTGAAAGAGGAGCTGCGCCACTTCATTGAGTGCGCCCAAACCCGCGCCACACCGCGCACCGGACCGGATGAGGCCATCCCGGTCTTGGCGGTACTGCAAGCGGCGCAAGCATCGCTGGACCAGGGCGGTGAGTGGATTGATCTGGCAGCGCTGAACGGCAGGAGCGCTGAAGTGGGCGCAGGTGAGCCCGCAGCCTTTGTCCATCCTAGCAGCGAGATCGATGACAATGTGGAGATCGGTGCCAACGCCAAGGTCTGGCACTTCTCGCACATCCTCAGCGGCACCCGCCTGGGCGAGAGGTGCGTGGTGGGGCAGAATGCGATGATCGGGCCGGATGTCACTATTGGGTCTGGCTGCAAAATCCAGAACAATGTCTCCGTCTATGCCGGTGTGACGCTGGAAGATGATGTGTTCTGTGGTCCGTCCGTGGTGTTCACCAATGTGCGGACCCCGCGCGCCCACGTAGAGCGCAAGGATGAATTCGCACCGACGCTTGTCAAAACAGGCGCATCCCTCGGCGCCAACGCCACCATTGTTTGCGGGGTGACCATCGGCAAGTACGCGATGATTGGCGCTGGCGCCGTTGTGACCAAAGATGTGCCCGACCACGCCTTGATGGTGGGCAATCCGGCGCGCCAGATCGGCTGGGTCAGCGAGGCCGGTGAAGTGCTGGGCGAAGATATGACCTGCCCGCGCACGGGCGCTGCCTATCATCACCTGAAGGCCGGTCCGCTTGAATCCGCAGCCTGACATAGCGCTTGGCCAGCCCGGCATTCTGCGCCGTCTCACCGCCTTAAGTGAGCTTGTTCAGCCCACCCAATCGGTCAGGCTTGCCAGTGCGGCTGTGATCGGCCATCTGGTTACGTTCGTGTCCTTGCCGGTGATATTGCGCATCTATGGCCCGGAAGCGTTTGGCGAGTATTCGCTGATCTTATCCATCGGCTATGTGCTGCTGATTCTGGCAACATTGAAGCTTGAGGCTGTCATCCCGACCATGCGGCATGTGTCTCTGGCGGCCCGGCTCACATCCGGCTTGTTCCTCCTCAGCCTGTTGGTCTGCCTGGCGGTGTTTCCACTCGGTCTGGCGGTGCATTGGCTGACGGGCTGGACACCAGGGCATGCGATCCCCGCTCTGCCGGTCTTCGCCATCACGGCGGGACTGGTCCTCCTGTTCGGCGTCTTCCTGGTGATGCGCAACTGGCTGGTCCGGCTGAATGCGCTCAAAGGGGCTGCGGTGATGCACCTTATGCGTCCGGTGGGATTTGTGCTGGTCGCAATAGTCTTTGGATACATGTGGCCGGACGCAGCGCCGGCCAATGGGCTCATGTTGCTCGTGGCGACCGCGCTGGCATTACTGGCCGCTATCTTGTTGGGATACACATATGTTCCGTTGCGCTTGCGTCCGTTTCTTTGGCCCACCCGGTGGCGAAGAAGCTGGCAGGAAATGCGCGCCAACACCGAATTTCTCTCAGCCGTCAGCTTCTCCCAAACGTTGGACCTTATAAGCCGGCAGATTCCGTTGTGGGCCACAACCGCACTTTATGGAGCCGTTCCCGCCGGTTGGGTGGCCCTGGCGGGTCGCTTGGTGTTCCTGCCGGTCATGGTGGCCGGTGCGTCTTTGGCACCCATCGTCAATCGCCATGTGAGCACGGCCTACCACTCCAAAAAGGTTCTGGCCGCGCAGCTCTCCACCTATCTGTTCGTTCTCAGTCTCGTGGGCGCTGTGGGCTTTGGGCTGATCGCCATGTCGGGCTCCTGGTTGGTTGATGTGGTGTTCGGCGACCTGTGGGCGGGCTCGGCGCAAACGTTGAAGATCTATTGTCTTTATGGCTTTGCGTACTTTCTCAATGTCACCATTGGCTTTGTGCCGATCTTGATGCGCGAGAGGTTCTATCTTGTGCTGATCAATCTTCTACGCTTCCTGGGTCTCTGCGGGATGTGTTTGGTTGCTTATGCGCAGAGTGTTTCTTTTGAGACCTTTGTGTTCGGCCTCGTGGGGGTTGAGACCTGCGCCTATCTCACCGGCGTTGGGTACGCCATCTATCTGGTTCGCCGCCATGATGGCGAGGTGCTTCGGGCCCCGAATCCGTCTAAGCAGATGCTGGCAGAATCCAAAGGCCTCAGCAATGTCGGCTAGATCCCCCAGCATGAGCCAACCGGAGGGCGCATCCTCATTTTTCATGGGGTTTGTGTTTAACAAGTTTGCCATTGCCGCTCTGTTGAGCGTGTACTTTCTGGTTCTGTCCGTCCTGTACGAAAAATATATATCTCCGATATTCGGCTATCGCGGATTTACGATCGATAGAGATGTGCACAAATTGGGTATCGCACTGATCACGATCATCGTCGTATCGCTTTTCATTACTGTGAATAAGAAGCCATCTTCCATGATCATGTTCTTTTACGTGATCCTGCTTTTGGTTCCCCAGCTGTCGTTTACCTACAACTCAGGAGGATACATAGAAGTGGTGGTCCTCGCGGTCATCGCCTATTTCGTGATGTACTTTTGTGCGCGAATTCCAGTTTATGTGCCCAATTTGAGAAACGTGAAATTCTCCACATACGAGAAAGTGATCTATGCGTTCGTCTTCACCGTGCTGGTTTATGCGGTTTACACGCTCGGGTACGACCACTTTAGCTTCAAAATAAGTGACGTGTATGTTCGCAGGGCACTTTTGGAAGAGCGTTATGATAAATTTCTCTCCGGCAGCATCGGCCTGGGCTTCATCTTTATTGTTTTCCTTTCGATCATAAACATCAGCAAAAACTCCCTCCAGGTCTTCATTCCGCTTGCTCTGGGGATCATATTTTTCGGGTTAACCGGTCACAAGAAGTTCGCGATCCTGCCGATCGCTTGTGTGGCTATATACAAAGTGGTGGCGCAAGAATCGAAATTCGGGTTTTATGCCGTCATACTGGCGTTTATTGCGCTCGGAATGTACTACATCGTTCGAACCATCGAATACACCAACGTCATGCAGAACTATGAGGCGTTGTTCTTCACGATGTTCTTCGCTCGCGTGCTGTCTATCCCCGCTCAGCTGAATGATTTTTACTATGATTTCTTTTCAAAGAACGGATTCTTGTTTTGGTCATACTCAAAAATCGGACTTGGGATGTTCCAATATGACTTCAACTGGACACCGGCCCAGCTGGTAGGCCGCCACATGTTCACGACCGGCAGTGCCAATACCGGATTGGTTGGCTCGGGCTATATGAACGCGGGCTCCGCCGGCGTTGTGATCTATGCCGTGATTGCAGGACTGACCCTGGCCTTTGTTGACAAGATCGCTGAGATGAGGGGGACCCGGGCCCTGTGCACCATGTTGGTGCTGCCAAGCTTTGTAATCATCTTCACCACATCCGATCTGCCCAACGTCTATTTCAGTCAGGGTTTCGGGCTGATCCTCTTGATGCTCTGGCTGTTCCGCATTGATGATCAGCCCGTTCAGCAGAATCTCCCGGCCGGTCAGCGCTCCGGTGCTGTGCCTTTGTCTGCAAGCTCAAAGAGGTGATCTGCGAACGCCGTGTAGACCTGCTTGGCGTCGAAGTGTTCGGTAAATGTGCGTGCAGCGTTTGCAACCAAGTGGTGATGGCGGCGTTCGTCTGTGAGCAGCGAGTTGAGCTGCCGCGCAAACCCGGCCGGGTCGCCGGATGACGCCACCGCGCCGATATCGTGCCCGATCAGCGTCTCAGCGCACAGTCCTTCAAGTGTGGACAGAATGGGCAGTGATCCTGACAGGTACTCTCCGAATTTGTTGGGCAGATTGGTCAGCAGGTCCTGCCGGTTGGGGTAGATGAGCAAACCCAAATGGGCCTGCTCCAACAGCACCCGGATTTCGGCCTGCCCCACGCGGCCCGGGCAGATCAGTTGCGGATGGTTGCGGGCCTGTTCTTTCAGCCAGGGCAATTTTTCACCGGAGCCACAGATCACCATCTTCAGATTGTCTCTCAGCGGGCCGGTCAGGTGCTCCAGAGCTGCCACGGGCGTGTCGAGGTCTGGGGTGGCCGACAGGTTCCCAAAAAAGCAGGCAATTTTCTCATCGCCCTCAAAGCGCAATCCCTGCTGGCGCCAGAACTGCTCTGCGGTCTGGCGTGTGGCTGAGGGCAGGTCACTGCGGGCATAGGCGTGATAAAACACCCCGTCCGTTTCCCGGCGCTGCCGGTTGGCCAAGGCCAATCCGCGCTCCAGATAGGGTGCTGTTATTGCGGTCAGGCCGGTGGCGGCGGCCAGGGTTCGCCGGGCGCGCGCATAGATTGGCTCAAGCGCAAGCCGCATGAGCGGACGGGGGAAGGGCGTGACATACAAAAACGCCTCGGGCCAAAGGTCTCTGATGTCCACAATAACCGGAACGCCATGTTCGGCGCCAAACTGGGTTGCTTCGTCGGCAATCTCGATGGGGGGGTAGGCGCAAAAAATCAAATCTGGTTTGGGCAGCGTGCGAGCCCGGTCTCTGAAATCCAGCGCCAAGGCACGGTGGTTGCGCAGACGGGCCAGGGACACGTTGTCTTGGTAGGGCGGGCCATGAACAAACCGCAATGTGACATCGTTCATTACGCGGCGATGTTCGCCCGGTTCGCCCACATATTGCTTGTCTGGATGATTGTGGCTGAAGGTGGAAACCCACCACGTCACATCAGCGCCCCGGGCGGCAAGCTCTTGCGTAATCATGCCGGAGCGCATCAACCGCACATTGTCGCCGGGGAGGGGCTCTCCGATTTTGATGGTCCATATCCGCATGAGGGGCAACCATGCGGCAGGCTAGGCGGCCAGAGCGCGCAATCGCTCCGCGATGATGTTGTCGTCGGGATAATACACCTCTTCCAGCGCCTTGCTGGTGGGGGCAGGTGCGTCCGGCAGGGTGATGCGCACGGAGGGCGCTTTGAGCATTTGCGGTGCGACCTTCTCCGCCACGGTGGCCAGGAGCTCTGCAGAAAACCCACACGTTGACCAGCCGCCATCAATGGCTGCAAAGCGGCCCGTCTTTTCCACCGACCGAACGATGGGATCGGGATCGAAAGGATTGAGAACGCGCACATCGACCACCTCGGCCGACACACCTGACGCCTCCAATACATCGGCGGCATCAAGGGCCAGGCGCGTGGAGTAGCCGGCCGCTGCGATGGTGACATCCGTGCCCGGCCGGAGCACCTTCGGCCCCTGCTGTTCCAGGGGCTGTTCGCTGATGGGCCCCACATCATCCGTCCATTCGTAGCACCAGCGGTCATCAATGTAGATCACCGGATCATCGCACAGGGTGGCAGATATAAGCAGGTCGCGCGCATCAGCCGGTGTTGCGGGCATCACGACCCTGAGGCCGGGAATGTGCGCGTACCAGGCGTGGAGAGCCTGACTGTGCTGAGCGCCCTGCTCACCGCCCCGGTTGATGATGGAGCGGATGGTCACCGCTGGCGACACGCCGCCGCCCAGCATGTGACGCCATTTTGCCGCCTGGTTGACGATCGGGTCACTGGCGAGAAGCATGAAATCCATGCGCGGGTGGATGACAATGGGGCGATAGCCGTGCAAGGACGCGCCGATGGCCGCACCGGTTGTGGCAAGCTCAGAGACAGGCGTGTCGATCACGCGCTCCTTGCCGAATTCCTCGTCCAAATCCTTCATGGTCGTGCCCACATACCAGGGGCTCCAAAGGCCCTGGCCAATGGTGAAGCACTTTGGATAAGTCCTTAAAAGATACCGGAACCCGTCCAGGATGCCGTCCGCATAGCTCATCACCGCCATATCAGCGCCCTCCTGCCGCGTGGGCATAGACCATGTCGAGCAGCGCCTTGACGGGCGGATAGTCGGCCTGGCGGGCTGCTGCGAGGGCGCTGTCCACTTCCCCTTGCACGTGTGTGGTGATGGCGTCGAATTCCCCTTCGCCCAGGTCTTTGCGGCTGATAAGGGCGTCCACCAGACGCTGGATCGGATCTCGGGCGCGCCAGGCAGCCACTTCTTCAGAACTGCGCCTGACGCCCACATCAATGTCCTCCCGGTGGCCCACATGGCCGCGCCAGCGATATGTGACGGCCTCCAGAAAGCCCGGGCCTTCGCCGCGCCGGGCGCGCGCCACCAGGCGCTCCATGGCGAGCCTCGTGGCGACCACATCATTGCCGTCCACCACCTCGGTCTCAATGCCGTGGGCCTGCGCGAACCGGGCCACGCTGTCAAAGGGCTGGCGGAGATTTATGTCCAAATGGCTGGAGTAAAGATTGTTCTCCACCACGAAAACCACGGGCAGCGTCATGATGCTGGCCATGTTCAGCGCCTCATGGACCCCGCCTTCTTCACAGGCCCCGTCGCCGAAAACCGGCACCGCCACCACGTCTGATCCATCCATCTTGGCGGCCAAGGCTGCCCCCACCGCAACGGGAACCGTGCCGGCCACGATGGGAACCGAGCCATGGAATCCCGTTTCGGGGGCGTATAGATGCATGGACCCGCCCATGCCCTTTGAGGTGCCGGTTTGCTTGCCCAGGATCTCTGCGAACATGGCCGTCAGATCGCCGCCCAGGGCGATGTATTGGGAGTGAGCTCGGTGACCACCATAGAGCCGGTCTTTGGCCGTCAGCGCCCCGCAGATCCCCACAGCAACGCCTTCCTGGCCGATGCCAAGGTGGCACGGGCACTTTGCTTCCCCGCTTTCCACCATGTCGCCCACGGCGGCTTCAGCCTGACGAATACGCACCATGGTGCGCAGATCTTCCGTCAGTTGGCTGGCGGGCAGGTTGCGCAGCTCAAGCGGCTCGATGGGGGAATGGGGGTCGGCCAGCGCGCCCAGCGTGGTCCTCAACTCCATGCAGGTCTCCTTTGGCGGCTTGCGTTCACACCCGCGGTGAACCGTGCGCCCATCGCTTAATGATGTGCCATTTGCGAGAGATTCGCGCCATGGTCGCCGGGCGGCGCGCAAGCAGCAGGCGGCTCATGACGGGCGGCAACATGGATCAGCTCTTGCGGCGCGTTGAGGCGCTGCAGAATGGACACCACGCCCTTCAGCGCCAGAGGCCGGTTGATGAAGTTGAGCGCGGTCAGGCCGAGCAGTTGGATGTCCAGCCAGAGCGACGCGTTGGCCACATAAAACAGCCCAAGCCGGCTCTTCCAGGGTCTGATGGTCTGATCGTAGGCAGCATTCACATCCTTTGCGCCGGCCATCAGTGTGTCCAGATCGCTGAAAACAATGGAGGAGAAGTCCGTGAGCCCCGGTTTGACTTGGAAGACACCGCGCTCCTGTGGTGTGTAAACCTTGATCACCGCAGGCGTGTTGGGGCGCGGGCCCACCAGGCTCATTTGGCCCTGAATGATGGTCCAGAACTGCAGCAGCTCATCCACCTTGGCCCGGCGCAGGAAACGTCCCAGCGCCGTCACATTCGGATCATCGCTGCTGGTGGTGTGACGTCCGGCCTTGCTGGCATCCACCACCATGGTCCGGATCTTGTAGAAGCGAAAGGGCTTTTCGTCTTTGCCCACGCGCCAGGAGGTGTAGATGGGGGTTCGCCTGTCCTGCAGCCAGACACCCAGGAGCGCAAGCGCAATAATGGGCAAGCTCAGGCACAAGCAAACCGCCGAGAGAAGGATATCAAAGGCCCGCCGCACGCCGATCACCCCGCTTCGGCCAAGCGCTCAGATGGCGCAGACACTGTCTCCAGACGGTCGAGGGCCCAGGACGGTAGTGTCAGCTCCAGGGCAAGCGCGTTCTCATCCACTTGGGCCGGGTTTTTTGCGCCCGCAATAGCGATGCTGCCTGGGAGCGTGTGCAGGTTCCAGGCGATTGCGATGGCCGTGAGAGGCGGCGCGTTGGGCGCCAGTTCATCGGCAATACAACGCATCGTATCTACAATCTGAAGATTCTTGTTTAGCGTGTTGTTGTGAAAGTTTTTCCAGTGAGCCTTGCTCCGCCGGTCATTGGCTGCAAACCGGCTGGTCTCAGAGTATTTGCCGCTCAGCACCCCCTGGCCCAGCGTGCCCCAGGACAGGAAGCTGAGAGGAGCACGCGACAGGGTTTTTCTGATCTCGCCCTCATGGTCCCGGTTGGCCAGGCTGTACTCAAAGGAAAAGCTCGCCAAATGCCAGGGGAGAGGATGAAGCGCCACATCGCTGAGCGGAATGTTGGAAACCCCGAAGGCCCGGATTTTGCCCGCGGCCCGGTGCCGCTCAAGGGCGTCGAACACCTCGCCAATCGGGGTTACGCCGTCCGGCCAATGCACCTGATAAAGGTCGATCGTGTCGGTTCCCAGCCGCCTCAGGCTCGCCTCGAGCGCTGTCTGAAGATACTCCGGTGAGGTGTCGATGGTGGTTTTGCCATTGTTCACCCGAACGCCGAACTTTGTGGCAATAACCACCTGATCACGCTTGGTTTTGACAATCTGGCCCAGGCGCGCTTCCGCCTGGCCCAAGCCGTAGCAGTCAGCCACGTCGAAAAACTTGAGCCCGCGCTCAATGGCGCTTTCGATGGCGCGCTCAACGCTCGCAATATCCAGATCACCCCAATCGTGCCCACCCAAAGCCTCAGCGCCCAGCATTATTCTGGGCACGCGCATTCCAGTTTTTCCAAGTTCAACCGTGGAAACGGTCATCTCTCTTTTGGCTTGCTGAGGAAGAAAATCATTTGCCAGGCCATCAGCTGCACGCCGGGGATTTTCAAGACGAGAGAATCCAGAGCCGACAGAACCGCCAGCAGAGGTTTGAAGATCC
>JBCDDQ010000020.1:0-25848 GCA_039180225.1 Pseudomonadota bacterium | reverse complement strand
CGCGGCACGGCCTGGCCTCGTGCTGGATCTATCGGCGTCATGATCAGCAGGGTTTTGGGGCGACACGCGATCCGGGCGAGAGACCGGATGTCACCTTTCGGTTCAACTCCATGGCCGAGCTGGTGGAGGCGCACAAGGCCGAGCAGCTTGAAGGCGCAGCTTAGCTTTGTCTTCCCGTTACCGTGCGTCTCAGCTATCTTTGCGGCGCGCAGCAAATGGAGGCGGCGGTGAGCAGGTACGACAACGTGATGGCGCGGATTGCCAGGGGCGAACGCATCTTGATCGATGGGGCGACGGGTACAGAGATTGAGCGGCGCGGCGTGCCCCAACTCGATGGCGCCTGGAATGGCGGCGGCGCCCTCAGCCATCCGGACATCCTGCGCAAGGTGCATGAGGATTACATCCGCAACGGCGCTGAGATTGTCATCTCCAACACCTTCGCCACCCATCGACAGGCGCTGCGCATTGCCGGAGAAGATGAGAATTTCGAGGGCTATAACCGGCGCGGCGTTGAGCTGGCCATTGAGGCGCGCGAGGCGATGGGCACGCCGGATGTGCTGGTGGCGGGCGGCATTTCCTATTGGGCCTGGACCGGGCCTTGGGTCGACCCCGATGAGCTATTGTCCACAGCCGGCGAGCAGGCGGCGCTCATGGCCGATGCCGGCGCCGATCTCCTGATGCTCGAAATGATGGTGGACATTGAGCGTATGCTGGTCACGCTTCAGGCGGCGCAAGCCGCGGGGTTGCCCGTCTGGGTTGGGCTCTCCTGCAAGCCGAATGATGGGGGAACCATGTGCCTCTACCAGGGGGATACCTTGGCGGATGCGCTCGAAGCGCTTGCGCCTCGAAACGTTCCTCTCGTCAACATCATGCACACGGAGGTCGATTACATCGATGCCTGCCTGGATGTTGTGGCCGATCACTGGGCCGGCCCGGTTGGGGTTTATGCCCACTCGGCCCGGTGGGTCGACAATGTGTGTTACTACGACCAGACCGTGTCGCCGTCGCAATACGCCGCGAGTGCGGAAGGTTGGCTCTCCCGAGACGTTCAGGTGATCGGGTCGTGCTGCGGCCTGGGAGCAGATCACATTGCGGCGCTGCGGCCGCTGGTGTGAGGGCTGAGGACCACCTACTTCACATAAGGCTCCCCGATGGCCGCGGGAGGATGGGCGCGGCCTATGAAGCCGGCTAAGAGCAGCATTGTCATTATGTAAGGCAAGGCCAGCATCAGTTGCACCGGGGCTTCACCGATGAGCGGGAGTTCGACCCCTTGCAGCCGCGCGGCGCCCGCTTCCAAAAACCCGAACATGAGGCACGCACCGAAGGCCTGGGCCGGGCGCCACTTGCCGAAGATGACGGCGGCTAGCGCGATATAGCCTTTGCCCGCAGACATCTCGCGTACAAAGCCGGCGCCCTGGCCGGTTGAGAGGTAGGCGCCGGCAACGCCACACAAGAGGCCGGCGATGATAACCGCCCGGTAGCGCAGCCAGATCACGGAGACGCCTGCGCTGTCCACGGCCTCCGGCACCTCACCCACGGCGCGCAGACGCAAACCGAAGCGGGTTTTGTACAGCAACCACGCACTGAGCGGCACGGCGGCCAGCGCCAGATAGACCAACACATTGTGTCCGCTGACCAACTCGCGGTAGACGGAGCCAAGCACGGGCACCTGGTTAAAACTCTCAACGAACCACCAGGTGATGGGGCCGAAGCGGTCGCCTGATGTGAGCGGAGGGGTTTGCCCGCCCTGGCGGAACAGGGCGATGCCGATGGTCACTGTGAGACCGGAGGCCAGGATGTTGATGGCGAGCCCGCTCACCACCTGATTACCCCGATGGGTGATGCAGGCGAATCCGTGCACGAGGCCCAAGGCCATAGAGACGGTAACGGCGGCCATCACACCAAGCCAGGGCGAGCCGGAAAGATGGGCCACTGCGGCGGCTGTGAAGGCTGCGCTCAGCATTTTGCCTTCAAGGGAGATGTCGATAATGCCGGAGCGTTCTGAGAAGATGCCCGCCATGGCGCACAGGATGAGGGGGGCCGCCAGGCGCACTGTGGCATCGAAGGTGAGCAGGAGTTGCAGCGCAAAGTCAGACATGGGCCGCCTCGCGCTTGGCGGCATACCTGGCCAAGAGCCGGGCCACCGGTGGATTGAACATGTAGGCCAAAGCGCCGGAGAACAGAATGATCATGCCCTGGATGAGAAGCACCATCTCGCGGGTGATGGACTGGAACTCGAAGTCGAGCTCTGCTCCGCCCTGGTAGAGCGCGCCGAACAGGAGGCTCGCCAGGAAAATGCCGATCGGATGATTGCGTCCCATGAGCGCGACGGCAATGCCGGTAAAGCCATAGCCCGCGGTGAAGTTCAGGACCACGCGATGCTGCACGCCCAAGATCTCGTTGGTCGCCATGAGGCCGGCCAAGGCGCCGGAAATGGCGAGCGTGATGATGATGACCCGGGGCACGTTGATGCCGGCGTAGCGCGCGGCCTCAGGGTTTTGCCCCACAGTGCGGATTTCATAGCCAAGCCGCGTGCGCCAGATCAGAACCCAAAACCCGAACAGTGCTGCCAGAGCGATCAGGAATGACAGATTGAGCGGTGAGTTGGCGGTCTTGATGCCGACAGCCGCCATCATCGCTTGGAAGGAGGGCAGTTGGCCTGCCGGTTCGAACTTTGGGGTCTGGGGCGACATTTGTCCCGGCTCAATCAGCGGACCGGCCAAGAGCCACACCATCAATGACGCGGCAATGAAGTTGAACATGATGGTGGTGATCACGATGTGACTGCCGCGCTTGGCTTGAAGGTAACCGGGCATGATGCCCCACGCGGCGCCGAACAGGGCGGCGCCCAACACCGCCAGGGGCAGTACGATCAACGCAGGCATAACGCCAGCCAGGGACAGAGAAATCAAGCCGGCGCCCAGGCCGCCCACATAAGCTTGGCCCTCCCCGCCAATGTTGAACATCATGGCGTGAAAGGCCACGGCCACGGCGAGGCCGGTGAAAATGAAATTGGTTGTGTAATAGAGAGTGTAGCCCAAGCTGCCGGGATAGACGAACGCGCCCTTTATCATCACACCCAGTGCGGTGATGGGGTTCTCTCCGATGGCCAGCACAATCAGCCCGCACACGAAGAAGGCTGCCAGTAGATTGAGCGCGGGCAGCAGGACGAGATCTGCCCAGCGCGGCAATGGCGGTACGGCGCTCATGCGGCGTTGTCCGGGGCGATGCCGGCCATCATCAGACCAAGGGTCTGCTCGTTCGCCCCTGAGCGGTCTATGATGCCCACCTGCTGGCCATCGTTCATGACCATGATGCGGTCCGAAAGGCTGAGCACCTCTTCCAGTTCCACCGAGACCAGGAGAATGGCTGCACCGGCATCACGCAGAACGATGAGTTCTTTGTGGATGAACTCAATGGCACCGATGTCAACGCCGCGGGTGGGCTGGCCCACAATAAGCACGCCGGGGGCGGCATCCAGCTCGCGTGCGATGACCAGCTTTTGCTGGTTTCCCCCTGAGAAGTTCTTGGCGGCCAGATGAGGATTGTCCGGTCGCACGTCATGGGCGTTCATCAGGCCTTGGCAGTGGGCGGTCACGGCCTTGCTGTCGATCAGCCGGCCGGCGCCTGTGTGTTTGGAATAGTGGTAGCCCAGAATGGCATTCTCGCGGGCTTCGAATCCCAGCACCAGGCCGTACTTGTGACGGTCCTCGGGGATGTGGGCAAGGCCCACCTGCCGCATGATCTGCGGATCCGAATGCCCGTCCGCCGTGATGGTCTGGCCGAGGATTTTGATGGTTCCCGCAGTGGGTGGACGCATGCCGCAGAGCGCCTCAAGAAGTTCGCTCTGACCGTTTCCGGCAATACCGGCAACGCCTAAGATCTCGCCGGCCCGCACCTCAAAGGACATGTCGCTGAGAAGCTGCACCCCCTCAGATGATGTGCAGGTGAGGCCGGCAACGGAGAGGTCAACATCGCCCGGCTGAGAGGTGCCCTTGTCCACGCGCAAGAGCACCTTGCGGCCCACCATGAGTTCAGCCAACTCTTCGGGATTGGTTTCTGCCGTGGACCGGTGACCAACCATCTCGCCCCGGCGCATGATGGAGACCGAGTCGGTGGCCGCCATGATCTCTTCCAGCTTGTGGGTGATCAGGAGGATCGTGACCCCGTCTTGCTTCAATGTCTCCAGAATCTTGAACAGGCTGGCCGCTTCCTGAGGCGTTAGCACGCCCGTGGGCTCGTCCAAAATGAGTATCTTTGCGCCACCCTTGAGGGCCTTGAGGATTTCCACGCGCTGTTGAAGACCCACGGGCAGATCGCCGGCCAGAGCATCGGCATCGACGGTCATGCCATATTCGTCGGCCAGCTTTTGCAGCGTGCCACGGGTCTCCTTGCGGCCCTCGGCCAGCAAAGTGCCGCCTTCGCTGCCGAGCATGACATTCTCCAAGACGGTGAAATTTGGAACCAGCATGAAGTGCTGATGCACCATGCCGATGCCGCAGGCGATGGCGTCGGCGCTTGAATGGATTTGAACGGGCGCGCCGCTGATGATCATCTCGCCGCTGTCGGCCCGGTGGAGGCCGTAGAGAATGTTCATCAAGGTGGACTTGCCGGCGCCGTTTTCCCCGATGATGCCGTGGATGGTTCCTGGCTCCACCACCAGGTCGATGTTCTTGTTGGCCTCAACCAGACCGAAGGCCTTGCTGATGGCCCGCAGCTCAATGGCGTGGGGCGGCTTGCTTGCGCTGCCTAAAGGCTCAGCCGCCCCTGCCATGATGACGTCCCCTCAACGCTTAACTCAGAACGGACACTTGCTGTCGCTCTGATAATCGTGCACCGCCACTTTGCCGGACTTGATGGCTTCGCTGGCCGCGTCGATCTTGGCTTTCATGTCTGCGCTTATCAGTTTGGCATTGTGCTCGTCCTGGGCCCAGTCCACGCCGCCCTCTTTCAGGCCAAGCACGCGCACGCCCGTCTCAAAGTTGCCGGACATGGCGTCCTTCATGGTTTGATACGCAGCCACATCGACACGCTTCATCATGGAGGTGAGTACCGAGCCGGAGGCCAGGTGGTTCTGGTTTGAATCCACACCGATGGCCAGCTTGCCCGCATCGGCAGCAGCCCGGATCACCCCGATACCTGTGCCGCCGGCGGCGTGATAAACCACGTCAGCACCGCGGTCGATCTGGCTTTGGGTTAGCTCGGAGCCCTTACCGGGATCGTTCCATGCAGACGGCGTGGTGCCGGTCATGTTCTGGAAGACCTCTGCATCGGGGTTCACAGACTTAACCCCTTGCACGTAGCCACAGGCGAACTTGCGGATCAGGGGAATGTCCATGCCGCCGACGAAACCAACCTTCCCGGACTTGGAAGCAAGCGCTGCGGCGACACCGACCAGATAGCTGCCCTCGTGCTCCTTAAAGGCGTATTGGCGCAGGTTCGGCTGGTCCAGCCAGCTCACATCGATAATGGCAAACTTCTTGTCCGGATGAGCGGCAGCCACTTTGTTGATGGCATCGGCTTGCGCAAAGCCCACGCCCAGAATTATTGTTGCGCCGCGCTGGGCCATGCGCGTCATGGCCTGCTCACGCTGGGTTTCGTTGGTGACCTCAAACTCCATCACCTTCACGCCGGTTTCGTCTTCAAACCGCTTGATGCCGGCATAGACGCCCTCGTTGAAGGACTTGTCAAACTTGCCGCCCATGTCATAGATCACCGCCGGTTTGAAATCGGCGGCGTGGGCCAAACTGGCGAGGGTCAAAAACGCCACGCCTGTGAGAATGCTAAGCAAGTGTTTCATGTTGTGATCTCCCTGTTGACCAACCTTGTGGTTACTTCAGACCAATTTCCTTCAGCCTCTCATTGAGATATTCGCCCGCCGTTTGGCTTTCGTCCAGTTGAACTTCAGGTCTGGGGTGGACGAACAGCGGCATGGAGTAGCGCGATCTGTTCTCCCGGGCCGGCGGATTGACCACCCGGTGCGAGGTGGATGGATAGTAGCCGCCGGTGGCCTTGGCCAGCATGTCGCCCGCATTGATCGTGATCATGCCCGGCTCGCATGGCACGTCGTGCCAGGTGCCGTCCGTGTCGCGCGCCTGCAGGCCCGGCTCGCTGCCGGTGACCAGGAGCGTTATGAGGTTTATGTCCTCGTGGGCGGCGGCGCGCACCTCGCCCGGGTCCACATCATCGGCTAATGGTGGATAGTGGAGAATGCGCAAGAGGTTCTGCTCGCTGCCGTCGATCATGCCGCTGAGCGGTTCTGAGAGGTGCGCGCGCACGTCCTGCGGACTTTCCCGGTCCAGCCAGCCCAAGAGCTCCGCGCCGATCTCCAGCAGTTTGCTGTGGAACTGGCGGGTCTGGGTTTTTGGGCCCTCCGGCACGGGAGCGTTCTGGTAGACGTGATAGAACTCTTTCAGGTCCTTGAACTTGCTGTCTTTGGCATTCTCCGACTTGAAGCCGTAATAGCCGTGCATGGTGCCCGGCTGATTGGTGTGGTCGAAGCGGGCGCCATCGGCAAAGAAACCCGCCCAGGCCTCATACATGCCGTCGATTTCCGTCTCCGTGATTTGGTGGCCATGAAGCACGGCAAAGCCGGTCTCATGGAGTGATTTCACAAACCGCAGCGGCGCATCCGGCGCGTTCTGGTCGATTGCCAACACGTTGAAGTCGCTCATCTCGCATTACCCCGCTGCGGCCACGGTAGAGAGGAAAACCTGTTTGACCCCGTCTGCATCAACTTTGTGGCACACATTGATGGCCGGTCGCCCGCTCTCCTCTGAGATAAGAGTGCGGCCAGCTTCCTCTCCCTCCAGCACCACCTTAACCGGGTGCCGGGTTGAGGTGAACAGTTCCGGGTGCAAAATTGATATGACTGCGCTGGGATCATGCATGTAGCAACCCAAGAAGCCGTCCACCTTATCATGGAAGCGGAAATAGAACTGGCTGATCTCGTTGAGGAAGCCGCCATGCGTGGGGGCTGCTTTGGCCAAATCGGAAAACTGAGCATCTGTGCAGATCACATCGTGGGTTACGTCCAGGCCCACCAGAGTGATCGGCCAGGAGGCTGCAAACACCTGCTCTGCTGCATGTGGGTCCTGCCAGATGTTGGCTTCCGCATGGGGTGTGGCGTTTCCACCGGCCCACACACTGCCGCCCATGACCGTGACGGATTTGACCTTGGTGGCAATCTCCGGGTCGCGCTTGAGGGCTTCGGCCAAGTTGGTCAGCGGGCCGATCGGGCAGAGCACGATCTCGCCTGGATAAGCGGAGACCATCTCGCAAATGAATTCAGCGGCGCTTCGATTGTCGGGTGCGCCGGCCGGCGTGATGGGCGGCACGTGGCCGAACCCTTCGGCCCCATGAACTTCGGCAGCCACGGGCCTGGGGCTTTGCACCAGCGGGCCGGCGGCCCCTTTGGCCACGGGAGTGTTGGCCTTGGCCAGCTCGCTCAACACAAGGGCGTTTCGGGTGGCCACGTCTATGGTCACATTGCCGAAGATTGAGGTGAGGCCTACAAGCTCAAGATCCGGATGCGAACAGGCGAACAGGATGGCCATGGCGTCATCCACGCCGGGATCGGTGTCTATGATGAGTTTTTGCGTCGCCATCTCCTAAAGCCTTTCTTTCAAAAACTGTTCAACGTCGCTCTGGTCTGGAATGGCGTCTGCCGCGCCGGGGCGGGTAACCTGCAGCGCGCTGGCGGCGCTGGCGAACCGTAAGGCCTCGGCAGGTTCATCGCCGGTGGTCATGCGGGCCAGAAAGGCGCCGAGGAAGGTGTCCCCGGCACCGGTCGTGTCGACCGGATCTACTGCGAATGCGGGCTGTTCTATGTCCTCTCCCTCAGCGCGGAAAACGGCGCCCTCGCTTCCCCGGGTCATGAGCAGGCTTGGAACCGGCAAGTCGTTTAACGGCACATTTAATGCGCGAGCCAGAGCTTCGGCCTCCAGGGCATTGACCGCCAGAAGATCGACGGCCTCTAGCAGGGGCAGGGTTTGTTCAGCCACAAACGGTGCCGCGCTGTAGGCCACACGAAATCCCCGCGCTTTTGCCTGGCGCACGATTTCGGTGGTGAGGTTGGTTTCGTTCTGCAGCAAGACCCAATGGCCGAGCCCGGTGGCGGCGTCAAGGGACGCATTCACCTGAGGCTGAGTGAGCGCTTGATTTGCCCCACCGCAAATAAGGATCTGATTTTCTCCGTCATTATCCACACAGATCACGGCGTGTCCGGTGGGCGCGTCCACCCGCGCCACGAAACCTGGGGCCACACTGGCCGCATTCAACTTCGCCAGCGCCCAGTCTCCATCGGCGCCCACCGCACCAATGTGACGCAAGGTGCCGCCGGATTTGGCAATGGCGATGGACTGGTTGGCCCCTTTGCCGCCCAGAAAACGTTCATAGGATTTGACCGCTAACGTCTCCCCGGGGGCGGGCATTCGGGCCACCCGGTAAACATGATCAATATTGATCGAACCGAAATTAAGGATCATTGCGCACCACCGGACCTCCGCTCTCCATATGAGGATAATTTATAGAAAAAATTTGCTCACTTCCCCAGTTCCGGTGTACCGGCGCGGTAGTTTTCAACGGTTTGGTGTGTGCCATGCTCGACCCTACCCTTGCGACAGCGTTTCTTGTGGTGGCGTTTGCGGTTGCGCTCTCGCCTGGGCCGGACGTGATGTTCGTGCTGGCCAGCGGCATGCAGCACAAGACCCGTGGCGCATTGGCCTCGGCCCTTGGCATTTGTGTCGGCTCGGTGGTGCATGCCCTTGCGGCGGCGCTGGGTGTTTCTGCGCTGATTGCCTCGTCGCCCACGGCATTCTTGGTGTTGCAGTATTTGGGCGCTGCTTATCTCGCCTGGCTTGGTTTTAAGGCCTTCCGGCAGTTTTTGCGGCCCACGGCAGTGAAGGGCGCAGCGTTGCCGCAGACACCAACAGCCCATGTTTTTGGCCAAGCGCTGGTGACCAATCTGCTCAATCCCAAGGTTATTGTGTTTTACCTCGCGCTGTTGCCGCAATTTGTCAGCCTGCCGCTGGGCCAGGTGGGCTTGCAGATCTTCTTGCTGGGCGCCATCCACGCGACGATCGGGCTGGTCTATTTGGTCGTGATCGGATGTGTAGCGGGCCGGGCTTCGCACTGGCTCAGAACATCCGGTTTCGCCAGATGGCTTGATGCTGTTGCCGGTACGGTGTTTCTCGGCCTTGCCTTGCGGCTTGCGCTCACCGGCCGGCCGACCACCTAGATGTGCTGCGCAAAAGCTCTTGCCGCATCGGTGATGAGTTTTTGATCGGTGCCGCCGATCAACAGATACTCATAGCCGTCCTTTGACCATGTGGCCGAGCTCAGCCCGCGCAATGTTGCTGCAGCTACGGCCGCCTTGGCCGCATCGCCCGATCGATAGATGCACAGAGCCACAGGCGCTCCGATCTTGGACAGAAAAGCCAACTGTAGCAGCGGCTTGCCTTTGTAGCCGAGGATCTGAGCGCGCTTATAGTCCAATGGACCGGACTTCAACGCGCTCAGATTGATGGTCTTCCCGATCGCGCCGGCCACCCGGACCAGCTCGGCTTCGGCGGCGGCCTCAGGCTGGTCGATATGGTTCAGTGTGTTGGCCACATAGAGCGCGTGGTAGATCGCGGCAAAGTCCTGCCAGGTTTCCTCAGGCGCCGGGAAGAGCAGCTTGGTCAAGCCGGCGCCTGCAAGGAAGCAAACCAGCGCGGCCGCAGCAATGGCGGGCAGGCGAAACGTGCGTGGTGCCGGCGCCTCAACGGCTGGCCTGGCCAGCGTGTCTGGAACTGCGGGCGCGCTGTCCAGCAAGGTTTCACCAACTTGGCGGACGGCTTCGGTATCGATGCGCAACCGGTCAAGCCGCTTGCGCAAACCAGAGCCCTGCCGCAGCGCCCGTTCCAGGGCAACGGCCTCTTGAGGGTTCAGCTCCCCGTCCAGATATGCGGTCAGCTGTTCGTCGCTATAGTCCACTTTCTTGCTCATCCGGCATCACGCTCTTCTGGGGTCAAGGTCTTCGCCAGCTTGCTGCGCGCCGCAGAGAGCCGGCTCATCACGGTGCCTATGGGAATATCCAAAGTCTCCGCCGCCTCCTTGTAGCTATAGCCCTCCACATAGACCAACATTACGGTCACTCTTTGGGCGTCGGGCAAGCTCATCACCTTTGATAACACTTGTTTGAAGAATAAATTCGATTGTTGGTCAGATCGTGTGTCCGGAATATCCAGCTCTTCTATCGGCAAAAGACCTTTGCCGCGCCGAACGGTTTCCGCCCTCAAATCATTGAGCCAGAGCCGTTGCGTCATGCGGAACACCCACCGGTCAAGGTGGGTTCCAGGTTCAAAAAGCGACGCCTTTTCAAGAGCATGCATACAAGCTGCCTGTGCCAGATCCTTGGCCCGGTCCGGGCTGCCCGTCAGCGCCAGACAATAGCGCCATATGCGGGGATAGAGAGCTGGTAACCCGTGCCTAACCGTGTCGTGAGCTGATTTCGCCATCGTGATCGAATATTCTGGACGCTTAAGGTGTTTATTCCACAGCCTCCGGGAGAGGCAAGACCATTTAATGGAGGAGACCCGAAATGAAGAAACTCGCTACATTCGCATTTGCACTCGTTGCCGCAGTTGCCAGCCCCGCGCTTGCTGGCGAGACGCCGTCGCCGGAAGGCGCCAAGCTCTATTTCGTCAATCTGAAGGACGGGGACAAAGTGAGCAGCCCGGTCAAGGTGATCTTCGGCCTGTCTGGCATGGGTGTCGCCCCCGCCGGCATCGAACAAACCGACACCGGGCACCATCATATTTTCCTCAACCGCCCTGAGCTTGGCAAAGGCGAAGACGGTGCCGAGGAGTTCAACCTCAACATTCCTGCAGACGATAACCACAGGCATTTTGGTGGAGGTCAGACCGAGGCCAGCTTGGAACTGCCAGCCGGTCAGCACACTTTGCAACTGGTGCTGGGCGATCAGGACCACATTCCCCACAATCCTCCGGTCGTTTCGCCGCGGATCACCATTACCGTGGAATAGACCTCAGGCCACAGCATCTGGACAGTCTGTCTAAATTGTTACACTAACCGTTGCACTGGCCTGAAGCGCCCCTGCGCGGGCCTTTGCGATGGTAAGACGGGCAACCCATGCTTGGGCAATTGTTGAAGGACTTCGCCTCAGACCTCTCAGCGCAGCATGTGGTCAATGCGTTGATCGCCTTCATCTTTGCCGTTACCGGTCCTATCGCTATTCTGTTGACCGTTGGGGCCAAAACCGAGTTGACCCAGCCGGCGCTGGCTTCCTGGCTGTTCGGCGCCTTCTTCTTGAACGGCTTGATCAGCTGCGTGGTCTGCCTCATCTATCGCCAGCCTATGGTGTTCCTGTGGAGCATTCCTGGTGTGGTGCTCGTGGGAACCGCGCTCGACACCCTGAGTTTTGCGGAGATCGTTGGGGCTTACCTGGCGTGCGGTGTGTTGCTTCTCGTGTTGGGCGTCACGGGATGGTTCAGCAAACTGGCAGACCGGATCCCCATGCCGATTGTGATGGGCATGGTGGCGGCGTTGCTGCTGAAGTTCGGCGTGAGCTGGATTGAAGCTCTCATCTCCGGACCGTGGATCGCCGTGCCTATGACGCTGGCCTATTTTGCCACGGCGGCGGCGCCGGCCGTTTCGCGCTATTGCCCGCCCATGATCAGCACGCTCATCGTAGGTGTGTTTGCGCTGATGGTGACCCAGAGCGGACCGTCTGCGCTGCCTGCATCCGGCATCTTCATTTCACCAGTGATCTTTACGCCCGCATTCTCCTGGGCCGCCATGATCGAGTTGGTTGTGCCGCTGGCCATCACCGTGTTGTTTGCCCAGAACGGGCAGGGGATTGCCCTGCTGCGCAATGCAGGCCGCAATCCGCCGGTTGATGTGATCACGGCCGTTTGCGGCTACGGCTCGTTATTGTCTGCCTGGTTTGGAAGCGTGTCGACCTGCCTCACCGGGCCGGTGAACGGCATTTTGCTGGGCAGCGATGAGCCGCGTGGCCACTACACCGGCGCGGTACTGCTGTCGGCATTGTGTGTTGTGTTTGGTCTAATGGCACCCTTCTTCACATCGATCATGCTGGCGACCCCGCCGGCCTTTATTGCAACGCTTGGGGGCATCGCTCTGATTAGCGTGCTCAAAGGATCGTTCGTCACCGCCTTTGGCGGCCGTTTCGGTTTCGGCGCCTTGATCGCGTTCATCGTGACCATCTCCAATATCACCTTTCTCAATATTGGAGCCGCGTTCTGGGGCATTGTGGCCGGTGTGCTTGCCTCTTGGGCCATGGAGCGGGGGGATTTTGAGGCCAAGCCCGATGGACCCTAGGCGCCCGCTTGCGTTGCCGAACTTAGTCCACTACAAATTATGGCGATTAAGTGTTTGAGGAAGCGCGAAGAACTGTTCAAAACATAGTCATCGAGATTGGCGTCTGCCGCGAGGTGCGGCGGATGTCCCACGGGGAAGAAACTTGGACGCAAACAATAGGGAGTGTGTTTGAAAATGAGATCCAGTGTTTTCAAAATGCTTGGCCGCACCGTGCTGGCTGGCGGTGCTCTGGCCGCAGCCGTAGCAGCAGGACCGGCCCTGGCTAAGGATACCATTAATGTTGGCATTGCCTCGTTCCTGACCGGCCCGGCCGCCGGACCGTTCGGGGTGCCCGGCCGCAACGGTGCGGAGTTGGTGATTGATGCCATCAATGCCGGCACATTGCCTGCGCCTTATGCAAAAGCTGGCTTTGCCGGCGCCAAGATGAACGCGATTTTCATCGACGAAGCCGGCGGTAACGCCAAGCAGGTGGGTGAGTATCGCAACCTGGTGGAAAAACGCGGCGTGGACGCGGTGCTGGGGTATATCTCATCGGGCACATGCATGGCCGTGACCCCGGTGGCTGAAGAGTTGAAGAAGCTTACCATCCTTTCGGTGTGTGGCACCCCGCGGGTGTTTGAGGAAGCGCAACGCACTTATGTATTCCGCACGCAGGCCCACGCGGTGGGTGACAGTATTGCGGCGGCCCACTATGTGCTGGACAAATTCAAGGACATGAAGGGCTACACTGGCATCAACCAGAACTATGCCTGGGGCCAGGACTCCTATAAGTTCTTTGACGTGGCCATGAAGAAGATGGCGCCGGATACCAATGCGTCGGACAATCCGCAGTTCCCGAAGATTTTCGCAGGCCAATACGGCACGGAAATCTCCACTTTGTCCCTCGATCCTGCCAAACTCGTTCACACCAGCTTCTGGGGGGGCGACATTGAAGCGTTTGTGCTCCAGGCTCTGGTGCGCGGCTTTTTTAACGACAAGCAGGTGATCTCCAGCGTGGGCGGTTCAGCTGTGGACAGCCTGGGCAAGAAGTTCCCGGACGGCGTCGTGATGGGCACGCGCGGTGAGTACGGTCTCTTGGTGCGCAACAACAAAGAGCCGCTCAATGCTTGGTTCGTGGAAGAGTACAAGAAGCGCTACGACGCCTATCCCTTGGGCCCGTCTTATCAGTACGCCAACTCCGTTCTGGCACTGAAGATTGCGATGGATGCGGCGGCAGAAAAAGCCGGCAGCTTCCCGAACCAAGAGCAAACCATGGCGGCGCTGAAAGGCCTGTCCTGGCAGTCGTTCGGCGGCAAGATCAGCCTGTCTCTGGCTGACGGCCACCAGGCTGTGCATCCGGTGGGCTATGGCATCACCAAGTGGGACAAAGAGAAGGGCGCGGCGACAGCTGTTGACGTGAAGTTCTATCAGCCCGAGTGCATTTATGCCCCGGCGGGGCAGAACTCGGTTGAGTGGCTGGAAGCCGGTATGCCCGGTGCCAAGTGCTAACCGTCTGATCTGAGCTAAGAGATCGGGGCGGCGGAATTCGCCGCCCCGTTTCTTTCCCCTTGCACCACAGCCGGACGGTCACATGCAGCTGATCACGACCATGCTCCTCGATGGGCTGAGCTATGCCTCATACCTGTTCATCGTGTCGGTGGGCCTCACCATCATCTTCGGGGTGATGAAAATTCTCAACGTGGCCCACGGCGCGTTCTACGCATGGGGGGCCTACGGGGCTGCCTATACCATTGGGCTTGCCTCAGATAATGACTGGCCCGACTGGATTGGCTTTGTGCTGATCTTTGGGTCAGCCATTCTGGTCGGCCTGATCCTTGGCGCCATCATTGAGCGCGTGATCCTGCGCAAGATGTATCACGAGGAAGAGGTACTGATCGTGCTCGCCACGTTCGGCATTTTCCTGATCCTTGAAGACATCATTCTGCTGGTGTTCGGCGTGAACCCTTACTTTGCCTACCAGCCCATGGCTCTTCTGGGCAGCATCAAGATGGGCGGCATCATCAGGGACGTTTACTCGCTCACCCTGTTTGGGCTCGCCATTCTGGTGGCGTTCGGGTGTTGGTATGGGCTCAACAAAACCAAATGGGGAAAGTTGTTGAGTGTGGTGATCTATGATCGGGAAATCAGTCTGGCCATGGGCATCAACGTGCAGTTGGTCTACCTGGTCACGTTCATCTTGGGCGCAACGCTTGGGGCTCTCGGCGGCGCTTATATCGCGCCCACCATCTCGGTTGCGCCGGGCTTTGGCATTGATGTGATTGTGCTCAGCTTCGCCGTCGTGGTGATCGGCGGCATGGGCTCCATTCCCGGCGCGCTGATTGGCTCGCTGATGGTGGGCATCTTGCGTGCTATCGCGGTGCACAAGTTTCCCGAGTTTGAGCTGTTTGTGATTTTCGCTGTGATGGCCGTGGTGCTGATGATCCGGCCTGAGGGTTTGTTTGCTCCTGAAAAGGCGAGGAGGATCTGATGGTGGCCGCAGCTTGGAATGACAAGACGATCCGTTGGGCGGTGATCGGGTTCGGTCTTTTGGCCGCGGCCGGTTGGTTGCTGCCCACATGGGTCTTGAACAATGTGATGTTTGGCCTTGCCCGCGGGCTTGCCGTGTTGGGGCTTCTGGTTCTGTGGCGCACCGGCTTGGTGTCGTTCGGCCACGCGCTCTACTTCGGTCTTGGAGCATATGCGGTTGCGCTGCTCGAAAAGTACACCGGCCTGACGGACGTGTTCGTCAAGTTCGGGGCGGCCATTTTGGTGGCTGGCGCGTGTGGCTTTCTGCTCGGCTTCGTGCTGCGCAATTATAGAGCGATCTTCTTTGCCATGCTGTCCTTGGCCTTCTCCATGGTGCTCTATGGGGTGCTGGTGAAAATGGAGGTGCTGGGCTCTACGGACGGCTTTTCAGTTACGCACTACACGATTTTCGGCTGGAACCCGGATGGCAAGTACCCGCTCTTCTGCTTTATCATCCTTGCATGCGTGGTGGCGCTCACCCTCGTGCAGCTCTATCTCAAATCAGCCCTCGGGTTTTTGACCACGGCCATCCGGGACAATGAGCTGCGGGTGGAGTACTTGGGCTATTCGGTGGCGCGGGCCATTCATATCAAATACCTCATATCAGCCTGTCTCGCCGGCGCAGCGGGCGGTGCCCTGGCCATGGCGCTGGGTCAGGTGGACCCTGACTCCATGGTAAACTGGACGGTCTCCGGCGAGCTCGTGTTCATCACGATCATGTCCGGGGCAGGCAGTGTGGTGGCGCCGTTCATCGGTGCCATCGTGTTTGAATTTCTGCGCACATATGCCTTCGAATGGGCGCCTCAAGCTTGGCAGCTGATTGTGGGCGGCACGCTGCTCGCCATCATCTTCTTCCTGCCGGGGGGTATCTGGTCGGTGCTGGAAAAACCGTGGGCCAAGAGGGAAACCGATAATGGCTGACGTTCCGATTTTGCGCGTGCGCGATCTCAACAAGTCCTTCTCCGGGATCGTGGCTGCCAACAACATCAATGTGGACGTGGCGCCGGGAGAGATTGTCGGGATCATCGGGGCCAATGGAGCGGGCAAGACTGTCTTTGTGAACATGATTACCGGTTATCTGAAGCCGTCCAGCGGAACCATCGAGTTCAACGGTAAGGACATCACAGGCATCGAGCCGCGTGATGCCACCCATGAGGGCGTGTGCCGGTCGTTCCAGATCAGCCAGGTGTTCATGACTATGAGCGTGCGGGAAAACCTGCTCATCGCGCTTGCCATTGCGCGCGAGAGCGGGAGCGCGATGCTGCGCCCGGTGGACCATCCTGAGCTCACCGAAGAGTGCGAGCGGCTGATGGCGGCTTACAAGATCGACCAATATGCCGACAGCACGGTGAGCACCCTGTCGCAAGGTGTGCGCAAACTGCTCGACATTGCCATGGCTGTGGTGGCCAACCCGGAAGTGCTTTTGCTGGACGAGCCCACATCGGGCGTTTCGGTGGAGGAGAAGTTCGGCATTATGGATATTGTCATGGCGGCGCTTAAAGAAAAGGGCACGGCGGTCCTCTTCGTAGAGCACGACATGGAGATCGTGGAGCGCTATGTGCACCGGGTGCTGGCATTCTATCAGGGCGAGGTGATCTGCGATGCGCCGCCGGAAGAAGCCTTGCTGGATCCAGGCGTGATCGAGTTTGTGATCGGAACGGACTATCACAGCGCGAACGGCACGTCGGAGGCTGCAGATGCTTAAGATCGATGGGCTGACGGTTGATATTGGCTCCATTCCGATTCTGCGCGAAGCCTCGCTTGATTTGAACAATGGTGAGATTGTCGGGCTCATCGGCCGCAACGGTGCGGGCAAGACCACGTTCCTGCGGGCGCTTATGGGTCTGTTGGACGCCAAGGCCGGACAGATGGCCTTTGACGACGTGGAACTGATGGCGGTTCCCGCCCAGAGACGGGCGCATCTTGGGATCGGATACATGCCCGAAGACCGCAAGCTGGTGCCCAGCCTGACGGCGGAGGAGAACATTCAGACCCCGGTTTGGTCTATGAATATTGCCGATTGGGAAAGTCGTTTGGCCTGGATTTATAAAATCATGCCGGAAGCGGAACAATTCAGGGATCGCCCCTCTAACTCTCTGTCGGGTGGCCAGCAGAAACTGGTGGCGCTGGCGCGGGCGCTGATGGTGGGACACAAGCTGCTCTTGCTGGATGAGCCATCAGAGGGGATCGCGCCGGCTCTGGCCCAGCGCATGGGAGTAATCCTGAAGGACCTGAAAGCGGAAGGTGTGTCCATCTTGGTGGCTGAATCAAACATCCACCATGTGTCTGATCTGATCGACCGGATGTTTGTGATTGAGCGGGGGGCGGTGGCCGAGCAGGCCATGAGTTAAGGCACATCCATGAAACCGCCCGCCTTCGACTACATTGCTGCAACTTCGGTTGAGGATGCGGTGGCGGCGCTGGTCAGATCAGAGGGCGAGGGAAAGCTCATCGCCGGCGGCCAGAGCCTCATGCCAATGCTCAATTTCCGCCTGGCAGATCCCGCCGTGCTCATCGACATTGCCCGCATCCCCGGGCTCGATGGGGTTGAGGAAACCGATCAAGGTTTGCACGTTGGCGCGCTCACCCGGCACGCTGCGCTCGAAGCATCACCATTGGTGGCAAAGCACTTTCCCGTGTTGGCTGAAGCCATGTCGCATGTGGCCCATCTGGCGATCCGCAACCGGGGCACCATTGGCGGCAGCCTTTCTCATGCAGATCCGGCTGCCGAGTTGCCGCTGATGGCAGTGCTGTTGGAGGCGGTTCTGCGCATCGCCGGTCCTGAAGAGAACCGGGATGTGCCGGCGGAGGAGTTCTTTATTGGCGCTCTAACCACCGATCTTGAGGAGGAGGAAATGGTGACGGGCGTTACGCTGCCCTACCTGCCGGCCGGCTCCGGTTGGGGGTTTGAAGAAGTGTCCCGGCGGTCGGGCGATTTTGCTTTGGCTGCGGCGGCCGCCACACTGTTGTTTGAGGGCCCGGTGGTTTCAGAGGTCCGCGTTGCGGTGACCGGTGTTGATGATTTGCCGTTGCGGATCAGCGCGGCGGAAGAGGTGCTCAAGGGCGAGGCGTTGAGCGAGGAGAAGATTGCCGATGCGGTCGACATTGTCCGCGCCTCGGTCAATCCGAACTCAGATGCACAAGCTTCAGCCGACTATCGCCGGCATCTTATAGGTGTTCTGACGGCCCGCGTTTTGAGCGCAGCCGCAGCGCGGGCAACGAAAGGTGCACCATGAGCTCCAAACATCGCCTTCAGCTCAAGGTCAATGGAGTGGCCCATGACTTGGAGGTGGAGCCGCGCCTGCTGCTCTCCGATTTCCTGCGCGACGAGCTCGATCTGACCGGTACGCATGTGGGCTGTGAGCATGGAGTGTGCGGAGCCTGTACGGTGCTTCTGAATGGCGACAGCGTTCGCTCCTGCCTCTGTCTGGCGGTGCAGGCTGAAGGCGGGGAGGTTACCACCGTGGAGGGCCTTGGCACTGTAGATCAGCTGAATGTTCTGCAAGAGATGTTCCGCGAGCACCACGCTTTGCAATGCGGCTTCTGCACATCCGGCATGCTCATGACAGCCACGGACCTTCTTTCCAAAAACGGTCAGATGAGCGATGAGGAATTGCGCGAAGGGCTGTCGGGCAATCTCTGCCGCTGCACCGGCTATGAGCATATTGTGAACGCCGTACGGGCGGCCTTTGCCGAAAGAGGAGGCGATAGCGCATGAAGATGCACATGCTCTCAGGCGGCCTGCTTCAGATGCGCAAGCACATCTATCTTCCAGATGCGGGCCGCGACGAGTTGATCGAACTGCCGGTGTCCTGCGTCCTGCTGCGTCATCCCCAGGGTAATGTGCTGTTCGACACCGGCTGCCACCCAAGTGTCGCCGATGATCCGGAGGCCCGGTGGGGCGGACTGGCCAAATTTATGACCCCGTTACACCCGCCAGGACCTGGCTTGATTGGCGAGCTGGCCATTGTGGGGCTTGCTCCGGACGACATCGATCTGGTGGTCAACTCGCATTTGCATTGCGACCATTGCGGCTGCAACGAGTATTTCACCAGGGCCTCATTCATCATCCCTCAAGCGGAGCTTGATGCTGCCGCCGGCCCAGATCCGGAGCACAGAGGTTATTTTACGGCGGACTGGGACCACCCTATGCCCACAGAGCGGCTCACCCGGGAACGCGATCTTTTTGATGATGGCCGGATTGTGCTCGTGCCTTTGCCAGGTCACTCGCCCGGTATGACCGGCGCGTTGGTGGAGCTCGATCGGGACGGCAGGTTCCTCTTGGCGGCGGATGCGGTCTGTGTGCGGGAGGGCTTTGACCAGGACATCTGCCCGAAAAACACCTGGGATCAAAATGTGCTTTTGAACTCCTACCAGGAGATCCGCAAGATAGAAGCGGGCGGCGCCAAAGTCATTTGCGGCCATGACATGGCCCAGTGGCGCCGTCTTAAAACGGGAGCGGACGCCTATGAGTAAGGCGGATGCCGGCCCCATTGATCTCACCCGGCCGAAGATCATCGGCACCTCGGTCAAGCGCGTGGAAGACCCACGGCTGCTCACCGGGCATGGCAAGTTCACTGACGACCTCAAACTGCATGGGACGCTCCATGTGGCGCTCGTGCGAAGCGATCATGCGCACGCCCGGATCGATGCAATCGACACCGGCGCTGCTCGAGAGATGCCGGGCGTGGTCGGCGTTTACTCCGCTGCCGAGCTTGACCAGATGGCCCGCCCGGCATTCGCGACGTCTAAAATGAAGGGCTATCAGGCGACACCTGTGCGTGCATTGGCGAGCGGTAAGGTGCGCTTTGCAGGCGAGCCGGTGGTGGCTGTGGTGGCGCAAAGCCGGTACTTGGCCGAGGATGCGCTGGCCGCGATTGATATCGACTACACCCCGCTTGACCCTCTGGTTGACCCCGAACAGGCCTCTGATGAGCATGCGGTGAAGCTCTATGATGACCTTCCAGGCAACGTTTTGGTGGCGCGCAGCTTTGGTATGGGTGAGGCAGAAGCGGTTCTGGCCGACGCATCGCAGACGGTGAGCGGACGCTTTCGCTTTCATCGCAAATCGCCCACGGCACTCGAACCGCGCTCCTATCTGGCAGACTATGAACAAGGTAGCCGGTCGCTCACGCTCTATGCTTCCACCCAGGTGCCGGGGATCATTCGCGATTGCCTGGTGGATATTCTGGAGATGCCCGGGTCCAAGTTGCGGGTGGTCGCCGGCGATGTGGGCGGCGGGTTCGGCGGCAAGGCGTCGCTGAACCCGGAGGAGATCTTGGTCTGTGCTCTGGCGCGGCACCTGAACCGACCGGTGAAATGGACGGCTGACCGGATGGAAGATTTGCTCTCCACCTCTCAATCGTTCGATGAGATTGTCGACGCAGAGTTGGCTGTGGCGGGGGATGGGACCTTCCTGGCGTTGAAAGCGGACATCTTGGGTGATGTGGGTGCCTTCTCCATTTATCCCTGGACCGCGGCGCTGGAGCCCATGCAGGTGGCAGGGTTCCTGCCCGGTCCTTACAAGATCGAGAACTTCCAAGCCAATGTGCGTGCCGTGGCCACCAACAAGGCCCCGATGGGCCCCTACCGGGGTGTGGGGCGGCCGATCTCCGCATTTGTGCTGGAACGTCTGATCGATATGGCGGCCAAGAAGATCGGCATGGATCCCGCCGAGATCAGACGCCGCAACTTTGTGCGCGAAGATGAGTTCCCCCATAAGATCGGCTCGGGGATCGTTTGGGATCGGTCAGGCTTCCTGGACTGCCTGGAAGAGGTGGTTGAGCGCGCCGACTACGAGGCTTTGCGGCGGCATCAGGCTGCGGCCCGGGCGGAGGGGCGCTGGTTCGGCATTGGCCTTGCGTCCTATGCGGAGCTTACCGGCATAGGCTCGCGCCTGTCTGCAGCGCCGGGCATGCCCATCAACACGGGCACGGAGAGCGCGACAATCCAGGTGGACAGCTCCGGTGCTGTCACTGCCCACTTCGGCATTGCCTCGCACGGCCAAGGACTTGAGACGACCCTGGCGCAGATCGTGGCTGAGGAGATGGGCGTGCGCCTTGAAGATGTGGAGATCGTGCAAGGTGATACAGCAGCGGTCGCCCACAGCACCGGCACCTATGCCAGCCGCAGCGCGGTGATCGCCGGCGGGGCAGGCACGCTCACAGCACACACGCTGAGGAGTAAAGTGATCGAAGCGGCCTCCCACCTGTTGGAGGCCGATATCAAAGACATCGATTTTGCAGAGAGCCTGATCAGCGTGCGCGGAACCAACAAGACATTAAGCCTGCGTGAGCTGGCCCGGGCCGTCTACTCGCAGATGGGCAGTTTGCCGTCAGACGTTCGGGCCAAAGTGGATCTTCAGGCAAGCGAGTTTTACGATCCTCACTTCGGCACCACCACCTGCGCCACCCATCTTGCGGCCGTGGAGGTGGACCCTGAAACGTTCCAGGTGACCATTCACACGTTTGTGGTTTCAGAAGACTGTGGCCGGGTGATCAACCCGCTGATCGTGGATGGCCAAGTGCACGGCGGGGTGGCCCAGGGTATTGGCGCGGCCCTCTTTGAGGAGGTCGTCTATGACGAAACCGGTCAGAACATCAGCGCCAGCTTGGTGGATTATGTTGTGCCGTCTGCGGCCGAGATCCCGCCGATGACGGTGCACCATTTGGATGCGCTGGCGCCGTCGACCCTTGGCGGTTATCGGGGGATGGGCGAGGGGGGAACAATCGGTGCGCCGGCGGCCATCGCCAATGCTCTGAGCGATGCGCTTGGCCACTTGGATGTGGAGGTCTCCGAGCTGCCCATGACGCCGGAGCGCCTGTTCCGGGCGGTTGAGGCGGCCCGGGCCGAGAAGGAGGATGATGCATGAATCTCGATCTTAACGGCAAGGTCGCGCTTGTGACCGGAGGCGCGCGCGATGTGGGCGGAGACATCTCCAAGCTGCTGGCCGAGGAAGGCGCGAAGGTTGCGGTCAACTACAACAGCTCGGCGGAGGAGGCTGAGAAGGTGGCCTCAACCATTGTCGATGCTGGGGGCGAAGCCAAAGCGTTCCGGGCCGACATTTCAGATTACGATCAGGTCAACCAGATGGTGGACGGCGTCATCAGTGAATGGGGCCGAGTGGATATTCTGGTGAACAATGCAGGCTACGTGAAGTATCAGCGCTTCGTGGAGTCTGGCCCTGAAGACTGGAAGCCGCAGATTGATGTGTGCCTCTATGGCGCTTTACACTGCTGCCGTGCTGTAGCGCCTCACATGATTGAACAAGGGGGCGGACGCATCATCTCTTTGATCGGGGACAGCTCGCGAATTGGCGAGGCCAATCTGGCGCTCGCGGCCGCCACACGGGCCGGCACCATGGCGCTGGGGAAGTCCCTTGCCAAGGAACTGGGCCGCTCAGGCGTTACGGTCAACACCGTTTCCCTGGGGCTTGTGCAAACCTCTCATTCTGATGCCGGCTTCCTGGAGAAGAATATGGAGAAGATCGTCAAGGCCTATCCCTTGCGCCGCATTGGCCAGGCAGACGATGTGGCGCCCATGGTGGCCTTCCTGGCCTCCGACCAGGCCGCTTGGATCACCGGCCAGGTGATCAGCGTGAATGGCGGTTTTTGTATGGTTTAGGGTCAGGCTCCCTCGGAGGCGTTGCCCCGGTTGATGAGGACGCTCTGATGGGGGCGGGCAAACTCGTCATCCAAGTCAACACCGGCAAGTGCTTTGAGCGTTTCATGGGCGCTTGAAATGTGCTCGCCGGTTTCGTTGAAAATCTCCAACATGACGTCAACCGCATTGTCGCGCTCTTTCAAGGCAATGCGCTCAGCCTCAAGCGCTTCGATCATCCGATCGATCTCCTCGCACCTGATCTGGGTGTTTTCTTTCACCTTTCGAGAGAAAGCCGCCGTATCGAAATCCGCCATGTCCGCCTCACCATGTCGCCAGGTCGTAAGGTTTCCGCCAGTTTATGCCACGAACGGGCTGATTCGACCTAGTAGGAGGCGACCGCTTTCCACTGTCTGTTCAAGCACTCCTGAGCCTGCTAGTCAGAGCGAGACACAACGCATCTCAGAGAAGAGCCAACAGATGAAACTCAGCGATTTCAAAGCCCTCACCTTCGATGTTTACGGGACCTTGATCGATTGGGAGAGCGGTATGACCGAAGCGCTCAAGCCGTTGACCAACCGCGTACACCAAACTCTGAGCCGCGATCAGATTTTAGAGGCGCACGCCTATCACGAATCCACCACCCAGCTGCAAACGCCTGCCAAGCGTTACGAAGAGCTTCTGCCCGTTGTCTATAAGCGTCTTGCCGAAGAGTGGGGTGTACCGGTGGCTTGGGACGAGTGCCTGCTCTACGGTCAGTCGGTGCGGCATTGGCCCGCCTTTGAGGACAGCGCGCAGGCGCTAACTTATCTGAAGAAGCACTATAAGCTGATTGTGCTTTCAAACGTGGACAATGCGAGTTTCGCATACAGCAATCAGAAGCTGGAGGTGGCGTTTGATGCGGTCTATACCGCCGAAGATATTGGGTCTTATAAGCCGGCTTCCCGCAATTTTGAGTACATGCTCGCCCAACTGGACCGCCAGGGAATCGGGAAAGTGGATATTCTCCACACGGCTGAAAGCATGTTTCATGATCACGCGCCGGCCAACGCGCACGGGCTGGCCAATTGCTGGATCTACCGGCGCCATGAGAAGGAAGGCTTTGGCGCCACAGTCCGGCCCGACGAGATGCCGACTTACGACTTCATGTTCCACAGCATGGCCGATCTTGTGGAAGCCCATAAGGCCGAACTGGAAACCTGAAGGTTCCTGACACGGCCCGTCCGTCTGTGGGCTTACTCTGGCTGGTCGCAGTTAACGGGTGAAGGATCGAACGCATATGCCGCGCTTGAGCTATGCAGATGGTGACAATCTGGCGCTCGCCATCGGCGTCGTTGTTTTTACGGTGTTTGCCCTGTCGCTGGGGGATGCGTTGATCAAGCAGGTAAGCGCGAGTTTTCCCTTGTGGCAGATCTTTGTGCTGCGGTCTGTATTGGCTATCCCTGTGTTGCTGCTTGCATTCAGGTTAAGCAAGCAACCGGTAAAGTTCTTGCGGCGCAGCGCTGGATGGGTGGTTGTGCGCAGTCTCATGCTAACTTTCATGTGGGTAGCCTATTATAGTGCGCTGCCCCATGTGGAGTTGTCGGTTGCTGCTGCGGTCTATTACACCTTACCGCTTTTCATCACGCTTTTTGCGGCGCTGTTTATTGGAGAGAAGGTTGGCGTTCAGGGTGCAATCGCGGTTTGTCTGGGTTTTCTGGGAATTCTGTTAATTCTGAAACCTAATGCTGATAGCTTTAATGCATATGCATTGCTGCCCCTGGTTGCCTCAGTTCTTTACGCCCTGGCGATGATCCTCACCCGCACGAAGTGCAAGGAAGATCATCCGCTTAGTCTGTCCCTGGCGTTGAACATCAGCTTTATTGTTATCGGTACGGCAGCAACCTTGTTGGCCTACGCTTTTCCCCCTGCTGACGAGACGGTCTCGAAGTACGGCTTCTTGCTGGGGCCTTGGATTACCATGGGCGGCCAAGAATGGTCGGCCATGGGTCTCCTGGCAATTGCCATTTTGATCGGCAGCGTGGGGGCGGCGATTGCCTATCAGGCCGGACCCGCCTCCGTCGTTTCCACTTTCGACTTTGCCTATTTGGCGTTTGCGGCGCTGTGGGGCTTTCTGTTCTTTGCGGAGGTGCCAGACCTTATCACTGGACTGGGCATCGCGCTTATTGCAGTGGCGGGCATTCTCGCCGTCCGGCGGTGAGTGGTATCACTTTGCCCGATGCGCAAAGCTGTCCCGCCGGAAGCTATAGAGCGCTGCAGGGTCCACGGCAATATCGACCACAGCTGGCCTCCCGCACGTGAGCGCAGCGTGCACCGCCTCGCCCACCTGGTTGAGCGTGTCAGCTTTGAACCCAGCGGCTCCATAAAGTTCAGCCACCTTGTCAAACGGCGGGCTTGAAACATCAGCGCCGATATAGCGCTCGCCAAAGAAGTCGCGCTGATAGGCTTTCTCCGCGCCCCAGCATTGGTTGTTCATGACGATGGTTACGGTGTTGATGCCATGATCGACTGCGGTGCTGAGCTCTGAGAGCGTCATTCCAAATCCCCCATCTCCCATCAGACTGACCACGCTTCGCTCCGGGCGAGCCACCTTGATGCCAAGGCCGCAGGCAAACGAGAAGCCCACCAGGCCGAAATCGAGCGGCGTGAACAAGGCAGGAGGCTGGTGATAGTTCAAAGCATCGGTGGCCTGGAGGCAAAGCGTGCCGGCATCCATGGTCACCGCGGCATTTTCCGGCAGAACGGCGCGTAGCTGCTTGAACAGGCCTGAGGGCTGAATCGGGTGGTTGGTGGTGTCGGCCTCCGCGTCGCGCTTTTCAAGATAAGCAGCGCGCTCGGTCTTCAGTGCGGTTGTCCAGGCCTCCACCTCGGCTTTGGTCTCTAGCGTGCCCAGCACCTCGCGCAATTGATCAGCAGCCGTGGCCGCATCTGCCCAGATGCCAATGGCGATAGGGAAGTAGCGTCCGATTGCCGTGGGCTCCAGCTCGACCTGGATGATGTCGGCGTCCTTGTTGATATTGTCATAGGAATAGAAGGTTGAGTTGAACCCGAGGCGGGTGCCCAGCGCCAGAATGACATCGGCTTCTTTCACGAGCCGGGATGCCACCGGATTGCCGCGCGGGCCCATTTGGCCTGCGTTGAGCGGATGGCTGAACGGGAGCGCGTCTCCATGGCCGGGCGCTGTGACGACCGGAGCGTTAAGATGTTCGGCAAGCGCCAAGGTTTGCGCATGGCCGCCAGTGTTCTTTATGCCGCCTCCGATCACGATTACGGGCCGGGACGCTTTCTTAAGAAGCGCGGCGGCGTGATCGATCCGCTCTTTTGCCGCGGCGGGTACATCGTGTGCGCGATAGTGTTCGGGCGCCTGAAAGTCATCGAAGTCCGCCTGTCCCGACAGGACAT
>JBCDDQ010000019.1:0-26008 GCA_039180225.1 Pseudomonadota bacterium | reverse complement strand
CTCCCACATGGCAATCATGCCGTTAATAGATCTATACATAACCGCCGCTGAATGGCTGCCACACACAATCGGCCCGCCCGCCGGCCTATGGCTGTTTTTGGCGCTCAGCTTCGCCAATGGCTGTGTGCTGGAGCTTGGGCGGAAAACCTGGGCTCCTGAATCGGAGCGTCCCGGTGTTGAAACCTATTCGGCATTGCTTGGACCCACGCGCGCGGTTTGGCTTTGGGCTGCGGTGTGTGCCGTGGCCTGGTTGCTCCTGGCAGGGGTCGGACTTGCCGTGCGCGCGCCGCTTTCGGTGGCCGGGCCCGGGCTCATCATGTTGCTGGTTGTGATTTTCTTTGCGCTGCGGTTTTCGAAAACGCCAACGGTCGAGCGCCAGAAGGGGATTGACACACTGGCCGGCCTTTGGGTGTTCGCCTGCTATTGTCTCGCCGGTTTTGCACCCAATATCGCCACAGGGATCCAATGACATCCGGACCCATTCTCCATATGGATGCCGCGGTGGGCATCGACAGGGTCGGCGGGAAGGCTGAAGCTCTCATGCGCCTCAGCGCGAAAGGGTTCAACGTTCCGAAGTTTCTTGTGGTGGAGCCCAGCGCTTTCTCGGTCAAGGGTCTGACCAAGGAGGCACGTGAAAGCCTGCTGGAGGGGTTGCCCAAGCTCGGCTCCGGGCCCTACGCGGCGCGGTCTTCAGCGGTGGAAGAAGATGGCGCGGGTCATTCCCATGCCGGGCAATTTCTCTCCGTGCTCAATCTTACGGCGGACCGTGTTCCGGCAACCTGTGCCAAAGTTTGGAAGAGTGGTCTGGAAGACAATGTTGCGACCTACCGCGCTTCAACGGGTTTGAACGGAGCGGGAGATGCGCCGGCGGTGATCGTTCAGCAAATGGTCAATGCCAGATGCGCAGGCGTGGCGTTCACGGCTGATCCCGTAAGCGGACGCCAGGACCAGATCGTGGTCTCCGCAACGGCGGGCTTGGGCGACAAGCTCGTGGGCGGGGAGGAGGACGGTGAGACCTACCTGATCGACAAGCAGACCGGCACGGTGCTGGACGGGCCAGAAGATGGGGTGCTGTCGCTCACAGACCTGGAGCAGCTCGCAGATCTTGCCGTTGCGGCAGAGCAGGCAAGCAATGGGCCGCAGGATATTGAGTGGGCGTTTGACGACACCGCGCTCTACCTCCTGCAATCGCGGCCCATCACAACGCCCTTAAGGCCCCATCCGATTTCCGATCATGACGTGACCGTGTTCGATAACTCCAACATTATTGAGAGCTATCCAGGTCTTGTCTCGCCGCTCACCTACAGCTTTGCCCAATATGCCTATTCACGGGTGTACAGAGCCTTTGTGCGTCTGGTGGGGGTCGATGAGCGCTCCATTGCCTCAAATGCCGCTGTCTTCGACAACATGCTCGCGCGCATTGATGGCCGTGTTTACTACAATCTGATCAACTGGTACCGCGCCCTGGCTCTTCTGCCCGGCTTTTCCATCAACCGGGCCCATATGGAAACCATGATGGGCGTTGGCGAACCGCTGCCGGAAGAAATCGCATCAGAGATTGGCCCGCCTCCGGCCAAGGGGCTGGGGCTCATCAGGGAATGGTTGAAGGTTGGCGGCGTGGCGGCAAGGCTCGCATTCGAAGCACTGCGCTTGGACCGCACCGTGAAGCAGTTTTACGGCAGGCTGAACGCCGCGTTGGCTGAGCCGGCGGCAACATTGGATGATATGCCTCTCACCCAGCTCGCAGCCGAGTATCGCCGAATTGAGGCGGACTTGCTCGACCGGTGGGATGCGCCGCTGGTGAACGATTTTCTCTGCATGATGGCCTTTGGCGCTTCAAGGAAGCTCTTGGAAAAGTGGGCCGGGCAAACAGGTCTCGAAGTCCATAATGACATCATGGTGGGCCAGGGGGACATCGTCTCAGCAGAACCGGCCCAGCGCATTCGTCACATGGGGCATCTTCTGGACGGCAACGAAGCTCTGCGTCAGCAGCTGGCAGCGGGCGATGGCAGCGGTCTCGATGAGCACCCTGAGCTGAGGAAAGCCGTCCGGGACTATCTGGACCGGTTCGCAGACCGCTGCACTGAAGAGCTGAAACTTGAGAGCGTAACGCTGGACCGCGACCCCGGCCCGCTCTACCGCGCCGTGGCCGCCACGTCCCTGCAGCAAGCGCACGGGTCAGCCGATGCGTTGCCGCATGTGGACCTGAACGATCTGTTCAAGGGACGGCCCCTGCGGCGGGCGATCGCGAAGACCTTTGTTGGATGGGCAAAGAAACGTGTGCGCGACAGGGAGAACTTGCGGTTTGAGCGGACGCGGATCTTCGGCCGGGCCCGTCACCTCTTCAGAGCGGCAGGCCGGCAATTCTATGCGCGCGGGGTCATTGAAGCCCCTGACGACATCTTCTGTCTCACAGTGCCGGAGGTGCTGGGCTACATTGAGGGGTTCACAGTCAGCCCCAATCTTGCAGAGCTGGCGGCCATGCGAAAGCGGGAGATGGAGCAGTCGAGCCAACGGCCTGACCCGGATGAGCGCCTGATGGTGAAGGGCGCTGCGCTTGCTGGCACGGCGGCCTTCGTCTCGCGGAAAGCTGTACCGGAAGATACCTCAGCCCTCAAAACAGCAACCGGCTGCGCGCCGGGATGCGTGACTGCCACGGCCCGGGTGATCCGTGATCCGCGAACCGAAAGCCTGGAGCATGGGGACATTCTCGTGGCCCGGCATACCGATCCCGGCTGGATCGCCGTGTTCAGCAATGCATCGGCCATTGTGGTGGAGCGCGGCAGCTTGCTGTCTCATTCCGCCATTGTGGCGCGCGAGCTCGGAATACCGTGTGTGGTGGGGCTCAAGGGCGCCATGGACTGGATCAAAGACGGTGAGACCATAGAGGTTGATGGTGCGGCCGGCACCGTCAAAAGGCTGTCTTGATGGAAGCGGAAATCGCAAGCCACGCTGATTTTGACAACATCCGCTATGCCCAGCTCTGGGAGGATGCAGATGTGCTGTTGCTGGGCCTGGGTGAGCAAAAGGGCGCAACCCTGGTCTCCATTTGCTCGGCTGGCGACAATGCACTTGCCATGCTGACACTCGATCCTGCGCGGGTTGTCACGGTTGACCTCTCAAACGCTCAGTTGGCCTGCTTACGCATTCGCATCCAGGCCTATCAGCATCTCGATCACGGCGCGTTTCTTGAGCTTATGGGAGCGAGGCCGTCTACAAACCGTTTGCACCTGTTGGATCAGGTTGCCCGCCATCTAGACAGCCCCGACCAGGCCTTCTGGAGCGAGCGGAAAGACGACGTGGACAGATTTGGACTGGGCGGCGCAGGCAAGTTTGAGCGCTACTTCCGGATCTTCCAGCGCTATCTCCTGCCTCTTGCCCAGACGCGCTCGACCCTGGAAGACGTGTTCGAGCGCAAACCTTTGTCCGAGCGACGGGTGTTTCTCGATCATCGCTGGAACAACTGGCGCTGGAAGCTGCTCTTGAAGACCTTCTTTTCCAATTTCGTCATGGGCCGCCTTGGCAGAGACCCTGCCTTCTTCGCCCATGTGGACGGCAGCTTGGCGGAGCATGTTGCCCGCCGGATCGAACATGCGGCCGTGGACCTGGAGCCGGCCGATAATCCTTATCTCCACTGGATCCTGACCGGCACCCATGGCGAGGCACTTCCCTTGGCCTGGCGGGAGGAGCAGTTTGAGACCATTCGCGACCGGCTGGCCCGGCTGGAGCTGCGCTTTGGTGCCTTGGAGACGTTTGTCGCGACGGGAGACAAGGCAGACGGTTTCAATCTATCCGACATTTTCGAGTACATGACCGAGGCAACGTTTGAAACCGTCTATGGTTCTGTTTTGAGTGCCGCGCATCGGCACGCGCGCCTGGTATATTGGAACATGATGGTACCGCGCCGCGTGCCGAAGGCCCATGCAGACAAGGTGGTCACCTTGCAGGACGTGGAGCGCGCGGGCGCCGCCATGGACAAAGCCTTCTTCTACAGCGACTTTGTGGTGGAGCAGGTGCAGTGACTGTGACGCTGTTCGACCTGGTTTCCATGCTGCTCATCACGGTGGGTCTTTTGGGCCTCATGTGGAGTGTGGAGCGCCTTTCAACCCGGTTTGACATAGGCCCGGAGGTCAAACGCAAGCTGGTGCATGTGGCCACAGGATGCACAGCGCTGACATTTCCCGTCCTGTTTTCCGGGCCGGTGCCGGTCATCATCTTTGTTGTTCTGGCGACCGTGCTGCTGCTCGTTATGCGCAACACGCGCCTCAACCGGTTGGCGCACCTGGGTTCGGTGCTGCATGACGTAGAGCGCAAGTCGCATGGTGAGATCTATCTGGCCGTGGCGATTGGCGTGCTGTTCTTTCGCTCGGGAAACCAGCCTGTTCTATACGTCCTGCCGCTGCTTGTCATAACGCTCTCAGACACAGCTTCGGCGTTGATCGGCACAGTCTATGGGCGCAGCCGCTTTGCCGTGGAGGGTGGGGCAAAAAGCCTTGAAGGGGTTGCTGCGTTCTTTGTCGTCACCTGGCTGTGTGCAATGATTGTGCTGTTGCTGATGACGGATGCGGGCCGGGTCAATGTGATCGTTCTGTCGCTGGCCATTGCAGCATTCTGCGCGCTCGTTGAGGCGGATTCGTGGAACGGGCTGGACAACCTGTTCGTGCCCATCGGGGCGCACCTGTTTCTGGCAAGTCACTTGAACAACGGTCCGGGTGAACTGGCTGCAATCGCTGCTGCTTTTATAGGCACGATCCTGGTGGTGCAATCGATTGCGCCCAGCCTGAAGATCTCGTCCCAGGCAGCCCGCGGCTACGCCATTTTGATGCTGCTTGTTCTGTCGGTCACCCAGTGGCAAAACGCGATCCTGCCGGCCTTTGCAATCGCGATGCATCTGGTTGCCCGCCGCACCAGACCCGGGTTGAGCGAGCGGCCGGACTTTAACCTGATCTTGATCGCCACAGGGGTTGCGTTGGCCTGGTTGGTGACCGGAGAGATGTTGGGCGAATCCGCAATCAATCTGTTCAACTTGACGTTCGCCGCCGTTGGGCTTGCCTTTGCTGGGCTTGCGCTTCACGGAGCTTGGCGGCTCGCACTGGCGCCTATCGGGGCTTGTGCTGGCGCCCTGGTGCTCTGGGTTGCTGAGCAGAACCCTCAGGCTGCCTTCTGGTTTGATCCCGGCTGGCCGATCTTCCTTCTGGCACTCGGCTTGCCAGCGCTTGCCGGTGCGACGAGGCCGGAGTGGTTCGCCCGGGCCCGCAGTTTCAAGGCCTTCGGGCTGTCTCTCATCTTGCCCATGGGCATATTCGTATTCAAAGGAGTTCTGGCCTGATGCAGGAACCTGAAGAAGTCGGCCATGCTGGCGCCCGCGTCCTGGTTTACCGCGATGCTCCCGACTGGGAGGGTTTGAAGTGCGCAGCGCTGGGCGGAGTGGAGTTTGAAGATGCCGCGTCCGGTGAGGGATTGCTGAATGCCCTTGCCGATCAGCTTAGATCGGAGGGGTATCAGGGTCTTCTCGGCCCGATGGACGGGGACACCTGGCATGCCTACCGCGTTGTGACGGAAACGGACGGATCTCCGCCCTTTCTCATGGAGCCGGTGAGCGGGGAACACACGCTCCAGGGGTTTACAAAGGCTCTGTTTAAAACGGTCTCAAGTTACGTCTCCAGCCGCGCCCGTCTGGTGGATACTCTGAGCGCGGAGCCGGTTTCGGTGCCGGGTGTGAGCATGACCGCTTGGGATGGCAAGGATGCGGACAGTTTGATCCGCCAGCTGTTTCAAATGTCGGCCGGAGCGTTTGCCCGCAACAAGTTCTTCAAGCCCATCGAACTCGATGCGTTTCTGGCGCTTTACGAGCCCGTATTGCCGCTGATCGATGCCCGTCATGTGCTCTTTGCCTATCATAAGGAAGCCGGCCTGGTTGGCTTTCTCTTCGGCATGCCGGACCGCCCTGCGTCCGACGAGGCCCCGGCGGCGATCCTGAAAACCTACGCAAGCGGGATGCGCGGCGTCGGACATCTCTTGGCAGACACCTATCACCGTGCGGCCCTGGACATGGGCCACAGCCATGTGATCCACGCCCTGATGCATGAAGACAATGCGTCCTTGAGCCGAAGCAGACAGCACAAGGCCCACATCTTTCGGCGCTATGCCCTTATGGGCCGCAAGTTGTGAGCGCCGATGAACCTCATTGAGACCTTCCTTAAAACGGCAGCCATAACGCCGGAAAACCGGGCGGTCGTGTCTGGGACCGGTGAGACTGTTAGCTTTGAGCAGCTGGCCCGGCGGTCCGGTGTCCTGGCGACCCGCTGGAAGAAGGAGGGGATCGGAAAGGGAGATCGCGTGCTGGTTGCCATGCCGGTCGGCATAGATCTTTACGCCGCCATTGCTGCCCTTTGGCGGCTTGGCGCGGTGATCGTGTTTCCAGAACCGGCCATGGGATTGGCAGGCCTCAAGCATGCAATCGAGATGACCAGACCTGACGCTTTTCTGGCGGCGGGAGCTTACCGGCTGCTTCGGTTCTGTGTTCCGAGTTTATGGCCCATCAGAAAACATCCGCGTCTCACATCAGATGGTCCGTCCGGTGATGGCCTTGAAGAGCTGAACCCCGGGCATCCGGCTCTCATTTCCTTCACAAGTGGATCCACAGGTAAACCAAAAGGCATTGTGCGCAGTCATGGGTTCCTGGCTGCACAGAACGCCTGCGTGGCCGAGTTACTGACGCCCAAGCGTGAGGGTGAGACGGATTTGGTCGCGTTTCCGGTGTTTGTGATTTCAAACCTGGGTCAAGGCATCACATCGGTTTTGCCCAACTGGCCACTGACACGGCATGATCAAGCTGATGCCGGCATCATTGGGAACCTGATCAACGAGCAATCCATTACCCGCGCCCTGGTGCCGCCTTCCATTTGCCGGGTGCTGGCCCACGGTGGATCTGATCCAGGTCTGGCTGACATCTTCACCGGCGGCGGGCCGATCTTTCCCGATCTGATCGAAGCGCTTTCGGCCGCCGCGCCCCAAACCGAGCTGACGTGTGTCTACGGTTCCACGGAGGCGGAACCCATTTCGCATCTTCACGCAAAAGACATTACGGCTAAGCAATGGACGGACATGTCCGAAGGTAGGGGATTGCTTGCAGGCGCGCCAGTTCCGCAGACCGCCGTCAAAATCATCGATGATGAGATCGTGGTTACAGGCGATCATGTGAACAAGGGTTACTTGGACGGAGCCGGTGACGATGAAAACAAAATTCGCATCGACGGTCAGATTTGGCACCGGACCGGGGACGCCGGCGCGCTGGATGATGCCGGGAATCTGTGGCTGAAGGGGCGTTGGTCGGCCAAGGCGGGGGAGATCTATCCGTTCGAAGCTGAAGTGGCGGCAAGATCATGGCCGGGTGTTGAGCAGGCCGCGTTGCTTCCCGGCTCCGACCCGCCGGTTCTTGCCATTGAGGGGCGCGAGCCGTCTGTCGATGTCTGGCAGTCGCGCGCAAAAGGACTTGGTGGCTTGCAAGTGCGGCAGGTCGCAGAAGTGCCGCTCGACCGGCGTCACCGGTCCAAGGTCGACTATGGGCGCTTACGCGGCATGCTGAATGCTTAGCCGCACCATCCCGTAAGCAGAGAAACAGGTCGCTGCAGGGCCCCCGACATGCTAACCAGTGGCGATGCGCGACCTCACAATTCAACTTCTTTCTGGCAACAAGGCGGAGACCCGAACCGTTCCCATCAGCCGCACGATCGTTGCCGGCTGGACCGCGCGCGACGTTGAAGCGATGGAGAAGCACATTGCCGAGCTTGAAGAGCTCGGTGTGACGCGTCCGGCGCGCACGCCCATGTTTTACAGAGTGTCCTGCTCCTGCCTGAGCCATGCCGACAAGATTGAGGTGATCGGTGCGGCGTCCAGTGGCGAGGCGGAGTTTTTCCTGCTGAACCTGGACGGGGAGATTTGGTTGGGCACCGGTTCCGACCATACCGACCGCGAGGCCGAGGCACATGGGGTCACTCTATCCAAACAAATGTGCGACAAGCCCTTGGCCGGCAGCGTGTGGCGCCTGGCGGATGTGGCCGATCATTGGGATGATCTGCAGATCAGATCCTATGCGGTGATTGGTGGCGAACGTGTCCTGTACCAGGAGGGCCAGGTGAGCGCCATGCTGGCACCTGAAACTTTGCTGGAGCTTTATGCCAAGGAAGACGAGGCCAAGGGCGGTTTCAGCTCTGGGGATCTGATGCTGTGCGGCACGTTGCCTGCTATTGGCGGGGTGCGTCCCGCCGTTCGGTTTGAGTTCGAGCTGGCGGACCCCGTGTTGGACCGCCGCCTTCAGCACGCCTACGACATTATCGAGCTTCCCGTTCTTGGTTAGCTCTCGTCGTAATAGTGGGTTTCCAGCAGCACGCAGCCTTTTTCCGACTTGAACGGGCCGTGGTAGACGCCGGGAGGCCGGCACGCATAGGTGTGCTGGTCGAACGGTTCCCCGCCCTCGCCCTGCTCGTCATTGCCGACGGTGAGGTCTCCGGTGACAAGGTAAACCTCTTCCCAATAATCGTGGACAAAAGGGGCCGTGGTGAACACACCGGGTGCAAAGCGCAACAGTCTGGTGCGTGTTCCGGTCTTGCCCTCTTCATCCAGCGCCCCAGCCAGGATCTTCTGCTCAATACCGTTTGGGTATCCCTCCGGTGTGTGCCAACCATCAGTGTCCATATCCACTGCGTGGAATTCTTTGTGTTCTTTGTTGATCGCCATGGGATGTCCTACTGCGCTGCAACCTGCCCCTCATTGGGAAGTTCGTCTTCAAGCTCATAACTGTCAAGCATCTGGTCAACCAGGGCCGTGCATCTGTCCCAGTCAAAGGTGCGGAAGCTGTGGCCTTTGGTGACGAAAGTGGCGCCAGCGTAGAACATTTCATATTGCGTATGCCGCGAAGCAAATTCCGAGCCCACAGCGTCCCAGGCGAGTTTGTAGAACTTTACTTTGGTTTCGCTGTCGGCCGCGGGCGAGTTTTGTGTTTTTCCAATGAACTCACGCAGGTCCGCATTGGCAAAATCTGCAACCGAGGAGGGCAGCATGATCATTCCGCCGCCGGCCAAGTCGCGCAAGGTGGTGATCACTTTGGAGTAGAGTTGCTGAGTCAGTACCTGGGCGGCATAGAGCGTGTGTCTGTCGGGCACGAAATAGGCTCCGCGCTGGCTGCCCTTCACCTCCATCGCATGCACCAGCGCATCCACCATGGCGCATTCTGCTGCCAGATTGCCGAGGGTCTCGCGCACCTGAGGAAACGACGTGGTGCCGTTCACATCAGTAATGCGACGGGCCAGCCCCAACAGGAAACGCATCTTCACCATCAAGCGTATCTGGGCTTGGTAGTTCTGATACACATGGGCCGGCGTGGCATGAAACTGCTTTTGGCACATGGCCACGTGTTGATTGATGAACACCCGGTCCCAGGGCACCTTCACATCATCGAAGTAGAGCACGGCGTCGTTTTCATCGAACCGGCTGGCCATGGGATTGTCAAAAACGGAAGGTGCGTTCTCCTCATAGGACTTGCGCGAGAGGATCTTGAGCCCCTTAGCGTTCATCGGCACGGCAAAGGAAATGGCGTAGCGCTCATCGCCCGGTTGCAAGGGCTGGATGCACGTGACGAACACCTCGTTGGCCATAATGCCACCGGTGGCGAGCATTTTTGCGCCGCGTACGGTGATACCGTCACCATCTTCGTCCACCACGCCTGCGGTCAGATACGCGTTCTCCTGCTCATGGGCGGCTTTGGAGCGGTCTGCCTGCGGATTGATGATCACGTATGTCAGATAAAGCTCATTGTCCCGGGCGTAGCGGTAATAATCCGAAAGGGCCGCCGCACGGGCCGGGTCATACTCTTCAAACACCTCCCGGCCCATATGCATGCCCGAAATGCAAGAGGCCACATGATCAGGGGCTCGGCCCAGAAAGCCTGCGTGCAAACCGGTCCAGGCTTCCAAACCTTTGCGCCGCTCGACGAGTTCTTCAAACGATGTGGGCAACTGCCAGATCCGATTGGCCCGGCCATCTGAATCTGGGATCTGAAAGGTCATGAGTTCGCAGTTTTCCGGTGCGCTATGAAAATCATAGAGCCGGCCCACGGACGCCACCACATTGCGATATGCCGGATGTGTGGTCACATCCTCAACCAATGATCCGTTGAGATAGACCTCGCGGCCATCCTTCAGGGAACGGATGTGTTTTTCGCCGGTTTTCATAACATGCCCTTCCTCTCGCCAGTCAGGAGCGTATCTCAGCTTTACCAGCTAAGTCCGGTCACTATCGCAAAATGCGGGCTGAGAGAAAAGCGCTGATCAAAAGGAAACGGCACGACCGCCTTTGAGGCAATCGTGCCGCTTAGATCTTGGATCCTGGTGTTCTTGTTACTTCACCAGGAACTTGATGGCTGTGCGGCCGGCCAATTGTTGCTTCTTGACCTTTTTGCCGGTCTTCTTGTCCTTCACTTCAACAGTGGAGACCACTTTGATGGCGCGCGTGGCAAACTTCTCGTAGTCGCCCAGCGAGGTGAAGGCGTTTTTGGCAAAGTCATGCTTGATGTTCTTTGCCGCGGCCTTGGTCTTCGTGCACAGGGCCACCACGGTTTCCTTGCCCGGGTCCTGCAGCTGGAATTTGAACTTGGCCTTCTTGCCGGGGAACTGGAAATCCTTGCCGGCCTTCAGGAAGTTCTCCTGCTGGAACTTGTTCGGGAAGATCACGGTGGCTTTGTCTTTGCCGTCCACGTTGATCAGCGTCAAGAAGCAGTCCTGCTCGCTCTTCACTGTGAACACAGCGTGTTCTTTCACCTTGTATTTCGACTTGTCGGAGAACAAGGTGATGTGGAACGAACCGGAGTTCAGACGGTCTTTTGCGTCTGGCTTCGCGGCAACTTTGATCGGCTTTTCCTCTTTCTTGTCGGTTGAGCCTTCTCCGCTGCTTTCGGCTGCGACCGTGAGCACTACGGCTTCACTGATCTGCGGCACGATCGAAGCAAAGACACCTTCGAAGTGGTCGCGTGGAACAAGACCCTGCTCGAGCCGGCGCTTCAGTGCGAAGGCTTCGCTGCCTGCTGCATTGAGTGCATTCTGGAAGTCGCTTTCCAGCTGACCGAACTCGGCCGCGGCCGTGCGCATGGTCAGATCCTGGCGCTCGTACAAATCGGACAGAGCGTTGATCATTTCCACACCGTTCAGCGTCAGGCTTGGGTCCAGTCCGGCCCGCTCCATGGCAGCTCGCCAAGTGGCCTGATCCTCGTCCAGCAAACGCTTCATGGTTGCCGCATCAGGATAAAGAGCTTTCACCGTGTCGCGCGTCTCCTTGGAGAAAGTGCGGGTGGCCAGCACGTGCTCGCGCACATCATCCTTGTTGTAGCGGATGCCCTGATCGTGGCAGCCAAAGCAGGAGATGCCGTTGGTCACCGAAAAATCCTTGCGCGAGATATCGCGGACGATCTCCGTTGGGCCACGGTCAAGCTGACTGCCGTCAGCAGCATTCAGGTAGTAGGCATGGAACCCGTTGGGCAGTGACCAAATGCTCTCACCGCCGTCATGCTCAAAGCCTTTCTCACCCGTGGGGCCGAGCGGATGCTCAAACAAGCTCTGTTTCTTGCGGTTGCCCGCAAAATCATAGCTCGTCCAGAACACGCCGCTTGAAATGGTGTGGCGCTCGATGAGCCTGTTGTTTTGGCTCACACCAGATTTCTGGAAACCGGCGCGGTGGGCGAGGAACTTTTTCAAATTCTCTTCGATGTTGAGCCCGAGCGATTTCTGCAAGCCATCGAAGGTCTTCGGCAGCTTAAGCAGTGTGTGATAGAGCTCCGGACGCGATGCTGCGAATGCAAACCAGTCGCCGCGCACGTATGGCAGTTGGGTGTTGGTCGCAGTTTGCAGGAACGAAAACAGCTGCGTGTCCGGCTTTACACCATACGGGTAGGCGGCCAGGACTGTGGTCCAGTCCTTCTCGGTCCACTTCAGATCATCAATGTGAAAGCGAATGATGCTCTGTGCCGGATCAATGGTTTTCAGACGGATCACATCTGAATTCTGGCTCAAACTGTTCAACAGCTTGACCACCGCCTGCCGGTAAACCTTCATGTTCTTTTCCGGCGTGCAGGTGTTTGTCAGATGGCTCAGCGTGATGTAGCGCGTGCCTTTCACCCGGTGATCCTGAAGCGAGTTCAGATCATCGGCGATCAGCTTGACGATCGAGGCCCGGTCCAGAAAGTTCTCAGCCTTACAGGCGGCAGCCACTTGTTCACCAAGGGACTTGACCCAAGTGCGCAGCGCTGCGATTTCGTCAGAGGTGGGTGTTGGGAAGCCGGAATCCTCGCCCGTCAATTCTGCATTGCGCACATCGTAGGGCATATCGGCCCGCACCGGGTCGGCGGTACGCTTGATCAGCTCAGATGCGTCCGGATTTCCTGGCAGCACAAAGCGTGAGTCCGTGGCCAACTCGTTCAGCTTCAGCACATTGCCGAAGTTGCTTGCTACTTTTGCACGTTTTCCAAGCTTGCCCACCTGGTGACACCTGGCGCAGTGCTTATCGAGAACATCAAACGCAGCCTTGGCGACCGGGTCCGTTGGCGTTTCGATTTTGGTCGCAGCGGCTTCTGCGGCCGCAACAGCTGGAGCTGCGGCAGGTGCCGCAACTGGCGTGGCAGGCGGCGTGTCGCTTTCGCTGGCTTCAGTTTGGGGTGCATCTTTACTCTGTGCGGTGGAATCGGCTCCCGCTGCAGAGTGCGAATCAGCCATGCTGCTGTGGACGAGCGCACTGAATGCGACACCTGTCAGCAGGGCTGTAAGGAGGTTTTTGGTGATTTTTGTCATCTTGGCTTCCACTGAACTGATTTTTTGAACCGTAACAGGTTCTCGCAACGTGCGATGTGACATCAGTCACAGCACGTTGCGGAACAATTATGATTCAGTCCCCGGTGAGCGAAGATTTCCTAGTTTTTCTTAACGCGGTAATCTTGGTGACAGGCTTTACAGTTTTTGGCAACTGCGCCAAACGCAGCTTTGAAATCGCCTTCACCTGTCTTTGCAGCCGCAGCGGCTTTGCCCGTTGTCTCAAGAAACGTGGCATTTGCGGCTTGAAACCCCGCTGCATCCTCCCAGATTTTGGGCGCAGCTTCGGTGTCTCCACCGGTTTGAGTCCCGTCTGGGAACATACTTCCAAATCCCGCTGCGGTTGAGTTCATGACGCGCATGGCCATCTCAGCGGCCAAAGCATCATAAGGTATCTTACCTCGGGCCATGCCAGCGGCGATCCGCATCGCTGCACCAACGTTTTTCATGGCAGTTTGCCGGTTGGTCGTTGGATCGTTCGCAATGGCACTGGTGGTGCCGACTAGGCTGGCGAGGCACAAGACGGCTACTTTAATGGAAGTAGTTTTCATATCGATCCTTTGCAAAATAACAAGATTTGACGAGCAAATGGTAGCGATTGTTTCGATATTGCGCAATGAGCTTAAACGAGTAATCGTCCTAACACTATGACTATAAATGGAAATTGCTGTAATCGTATGACGACATGGTAAATTCGCTCCGGGAGCGGAGGAGCGAACAGGTGTTGCCAATCCAACAGAATACCGGTCTGATGGGCTTGGCGCGTTTCGGTGGGCTCTGCCCCCCAAACGGCTCATGAATGAGGCTGAACAATGGTCCGGGGTCTGAAGGTGAGGTGAGCGATCATGCGAAAATACTCGATTGAGGAAAAGAGCCAGCTCTTGCGCAATCACTTTCTGCTCCAAAACCTCTCCAACGAGGATCTGGACAAACTTGCGCGTTACTCCCAGGTGCAGCAGGTGGATCCCGGCACGGTGATTTTCAGCAAGAATGATGCTGGCGACAGCATGATGGTGATCATCGAGGGCAAGGTGGTGATCGGGTCCACGTCGATCGCCGGCAAAGAACTGGTGTTGAACATTATCAGTGAAGGCGAGGTGCTGGGTGAAATCGCGTTTATTGACGGCGAGGCGCGCACAGCCGATGCCAGAGCATTGGAACTCACGGTCTACTTGGTGCTGGAACGGCGTTATTTTCAGCCCCTGTTGGACGAACAACCAAAACTCGCCGCAGAATTGCTCGGTGTCTTGTGCCAACGGTTGCGCAACACGACCGACCAGATGGAAGACACGGCATTTTACGAGCTGAAGACCAGGCTCGCCCGCAAGCTCCTTGCTTTTGCTCAGCACTATGGAGAGACCTCCGATGAGCCGGACAATATCGAGCTGCCGGTCAATCAGTCGGAGCTTGGAGCCATGCTCAGCGCAACCCGCGAGAGTGTGAACCGGCAATTGCGCGAGTTGGCAAATGCCGATCTCATCGAATTGAACCAAGGGGCCATAACCATTCTTGATCGTGATGGTCTCGACAATGTAGCGCACGAGTAGGCCTCGTTTTGTCTGACGCCAAACCCAAACAAGAAGCAAACCTTGCGGAGAATGACGGCTCTCCGGGCAGCGAACGCCTGTCTTGGAGGCTGACGGCCATTTTAACCGTGGCCGCAACTGCGGTTGTCCTGGCGGTGCGCGCGCTGGGCGGGTTGGAGTTTCTTGAGCTCGCAGCCTATGATCAGTTTTTGCGCATGAGAGCAGGCCATTTGGAGCAGCCCGCCAATGTTGCGGTGATTGCCATCGACGATCCCGAGCTGGATAAGGCCGGCTGGCCATACCCTGACAAGGACCTTAGCAAATTGATACAGATTGCGCTGGAGGCGGACGCCAGCGTGGTCGCCATTGATATCTATCGCGGAACACCCGTGGCGCCCGGCACCGAGACCCTGAACAAGGTGTTGGCTGAGGCAAAGAACGTTGTGGGTGTCTTCAAGTTCGGCGCCGCCGACGATAAAACCGTCGGCGCGCCGCCGGCCATCGTAAGCAAGCTCAGAACCGGCTTTACCGACATGCTTACCGACCGGGGAGACGCATTTGTCAGGCGGAGCCTGCTTTATGCAGGAGACGGCAATAGCGTAGCCACGAGCTTGGGGGCTCAGACCGCGCGGATTTGGCTTAGAGAACGCGGTGTCAAGCCTGAGGCCGCACCAAACAATCGAAGATATCTCAAACTGGGGGAAGCGGTTCACGTGCCGCTGCACAAGGACTTCGGCGGGTATCGGAACATGGATGCTAAGGGCTATCAGTTCCTTTTTGATTTCCGCCGCACCCCCGCTGAGATTCCCACCGTGAAGGCCAGCGAGTTGCGTGCCGGAACAGCGGACCTTACAAAACTTGCCAACCGCATTGTTTTCATTGGCGTCACCAGCCAGTCGGTAAAAGACTATTTTGCAGCGCCGGTCCGTGCCGGGGCTGTGAAGCGCCAGATTTACGGTGTTTACCTGCATGCCCTGGCCGCTGATCAATTGGTGCGCATGGCGCTTGGTCACACGGCTGCCGCCAAGTCTTTTCCAATGCCGCTCACCGTCTTGCTGTGTGCTCTCATTGCTTTCATTTCCGGCGCCTTGATCAGAGCGCGCAATCTTTCGCAAGAACAATTGATTGGCGCGGCGCTCCTCGTGGCCGCGGTAGCAGGCCTGAGCTATTGGGCGTTCGTTTTCGACTGGTGGGTACCCGTGGTGCCGTTTCTGCTATGCGGGCTGCTCTCGATGATCTTGGCGGTCGGCTTTAAAGAGATTTCCGAGCGCCGCCGCCGCGCTGCCCTTGCGGGCCTCCTGGCCAACCAGGTCTCGCCGGCCATTGCCAGGGAGCTGTGGGACCATCGACACATGATCCTGGAAGGTGGCAGGCCAAAGCCGGTGCGCCTTACGGCCACGGTCATGTTTGTCGACCTTGAAGGGTCCACCAGCAATGCGGATGAACTGCCGCCTGAAGAATTGGTGGCCTGGGTAAGCGCCTTCCTGGAAGAGGCGGCCAGAGCCGTGATCCGATATAATGGCGTGATCGAGAAGTTCACCGGTGACGGCCTCATGGCGGTGTTTGGTATCCCGGTTCCGCGCACGAGCGATGAGGAAATCGCTGATGACGTGCGTCGGGCGTGCGATTGTGCTATTGATATTGCAGCGCGCACGGACCGTTTGAATGAGCGGGCGGCCGCCAGCAATACGCCCTACACCAAATGCCGGGTCGGCATTCACACTGGGCGGCTGTCGGCTGGAAACGTGGGCACCAAGCAGCGGATGAGTTACACTGTCATTGGGCAAGCGGCCAATCTGGCGGCCAGACTTGAAGCCTATGGCAAGGACGATCCTCTGGTGGCCCGCGATCCTTCAGGAGAGATCATTGATTGCCGTGTGCTGTTAAGTGAAGATTCTGCTTCGTTACTGAACGGAAGATATAATTTGGAACCTCTGGGAAAAGCAGACCTGAGAGGTGCCCGTGATAAAATGAAGATATTCAGGCTTCCCACCACGCCTGCTATCGAAACCCTCAAGGAGAGTCCAAATGAGTAAGCCCAAGCCTAAGACCGTTCGCCCACGTCTTCTCGCGGCAGGCCTGTCGCTTGCACTGGCTGCGGCGACCTTCTTGTCTCCGTCAGCTTCCGTTTTGGCCCAGGATGACGACGAAGCGCTTGAAATCGTCTTTGTACCGCCGGTTGATGGTGCCCCGGCTGAGCGCATAGGTGCCGGCACCCGAGGCACGGGCTCACCCAGCGAGCAGCTGAAGTTGATGGTGCCCAAGGGTGGGGCGCTGACCGCTTCAGAATCGCCGGCTCTCTATTGGTGGAACGCCAAGCCTTATGACGGAGTGCTTACGGTCACCTTGACCCGGGACGGCACCGACACGCCTCTCCTGAATCTGGTGGAAAAGGTGACCCTTCAGGAAGGCCTGAACACCATATCGCTTGGCGATGTGGGGGTGCGGCTGAAGGCGGGCGACATTTACCGCTGGGCGGTGTCCATTGTGGCGGGCAACCGCACGGTCACGCAAAGCAGCTACGTTGAATTCCGCAAGTCAGACATGGCAACCACAGACAGCGCAGCCAAAATGGCTAAGACGCTCGCCGGTGCCGGGCTGTGGTACGATGCGTTTGCGTTGGTGGCAAGAGATCCCAAGCTCGGCGGCGCCCGCACCGCCATGCTGAAACAGGTGGGCATCCAGCTGCCAAACTAGGCATTACTCCACGATTTCGTATTCCAGCGCGCCGAGCGACCAACGGACCGCTCGGTTCTTCTTGTCCTTGCGGTGCACCTTCAGCAGGGTGGAGGCAAGATCGCCGAGGAACTCATCTGAGTTCGGCACCACGGCAATGGCCCGGTTGGCTGCGAGCAGCTGGTCTACCTTAACATCGTCTTCCGTGACGATTGCCAGCAGTTTGCCGCGGCCCAACGGCTTGCCGGCGGCAAACGCAAATCCGTAATAATCATCCGGAATGGTGATCCTGCGCCCAGGGACAATCTCCCGGTCCCGGCCATTTTGCAGCATGATGTCGTTAGGGATCAGCTGTGTCACTTCACCATTGGAATTCACATCCAGGAGAATGAGTTCGCCTGGCTTTTTTGCCGTGACGGAGATGCGGAACTCCTGACCCAGCTTGAGCGTACGCCCTGGGTTGATTTCGATCTTCACGTCCGCATCGTTTGACTGCACCAACACTTCAGCGGCCTCGGCTGCCGCATCTACGGCTGCCTCGGGCTTGGCGTCTGTGGCCTGCTCAGGTTTGGTCTCGGTGGTTTCCTGCGGCTCGGCAGCTACCGGCACGATAGCCCGCGCCAAGGCGCTTGGATGTGTCTCCAGAGTTGGCGTGAACCCAAGCTGACTGCAGCGCGGGTTGGTCCTGCAATAGGCGGATGCTTCGGAGCGCAGATAGGCAATGAGTTCGGCGTGGGTCACCGTGCCATTCTTGTTCTTGTCCGCAAGCTTCTTGCTGACCCCATTGATGAAATTGCGGGTGAAGATGCCCCCGTCCAGAGTGTCCCAGGAGAACTGGTTAGCGGATGCTGCCGACCAGATGCGCAGTTTGTCTGCTGATTTCAGAAAACTGGCCTCGCCACGATGGGCGTCCACCTGATCGGGGGTCGGGCCGCCTGACCGCGTGCTCAGATCGGGAATAAACGTGCGGGCCTGGTCCTCGGAGGTGTCTGCGCTCTCCTGCACCGCCCCGCGGGAAATCGTTCCGGAATGGCAGGAATCGATGATCACCGTAAGGTCCCGGTTCGACATTTTGGCAAGTATCGCCCCGAACTCGTCATCCGTAATCTGGTTGCGCCCATCCTTGGTGGTGTCGATGGGAGAGAGGGTTTCATCCAATCCGTCTTTTTCGTCATCGTTCTTGTCAGGAAGCTGACTGCCATGACCGGAATAGTAGATGAATACCTTATCGCCCGCCTTGGTGGACCGGACCAGCCAGTTTTCCATCGTCCGCAAAAGGTTCTTCCGTGTGGCCTGCCCGTCTTTCAGGACGGCGATCTCATCTGAGCGGTAGCCCATATGTTCTGTGAGGAAGCGCTCCATGCGCACCAGATCGCGCGGAGGTCCGATCAGCGGGCGAATGTTCTGGTACGCGCCGATACCGATCAACAGGGCGCGTTGACCCGCTTCAGCCGGTGTCGACAGTGCGCCGACGGATGCGAGTATGCTGGCAGTGAGACCGAGGGCGGTCAGAAAGGGTCGGCGGGTGCGCATTCGGATGGGTCCTGTCAGTTTGCGGTGAAAATCCCCGTGAAGCCCAGCTGGAAGGATTTATCTTCCAGTGCCGCCCGCATCACGGTTCTCAGTTTTCCGGCAGCTTTGCGATTGTTCAACCGCTTCAGCCCGTTGATGAGGTTTGCATTCTTGGCTGGAATAGACAGCGCCACCAGGTGATCGGCGCCGAACGGCGGCACCACCTTCAAGGGGAAGCGCAAGGCCTGGCCCTCTCTCAGCGTGCCGTGGTAGCGCGGATCAGGGTCGCCCGGTGAGGGGATGAGGAATTGCACGGTTCCATCAACCGCCAGATTGAACGCCACCAGATTTGGGTGCTTATGGCCGGACAGCTGGATCGCAATCTGCTCACCGGAGCGGTGCAGCTTATCGCTGGGTTCAACCCGCACGGACATGGGGTTGCTCTCCGCCAGCTGGCCGAGATCGCGCAGCAACAGCCATTTGTCCACGATGGCCTGGGCATTGGCTGCAGACGCTTGGGCTCCAATGTGCGCAATTACATCGCCATCGCTGGTGATGACATCGCCGCTGGCATAGTCCCAAATCAGGTCTGCATTGTCCCGCGCGGCGATCGTCACATTGCTGAACGCACCGTCCAGGATGTTGCCGGGCGGCGGGTTCACGATGCTGAGGGCAGCCGGACGGTCAAACGGGTCGGGCCCTGCGGTGCCAACAGCAAGGCTGATCTCAGCAGGCTTGCCGCGCGGGGTCATCTGAGGATGCTGGCGACCTGCAGAGCGCGTCCGCACGGCCTCGGTCACATATTGTGCCAGCTCCTGAGTGTTCACCGCACCGTTCCTGTCGAGATCGGCCCGCCCTCTGAGGGCCCGGGCAAATGACCAGGACAGTGCGCCGCGCGGCTTTTGATCAATCTTGATTTCCTGAACCACCTGATCGTCACGCACGGCTCCAAAATAGACAATGTTGTCCAGGTCCTCTGGATTGAGGGCGGCCGTGGCTTCCGTGGGCGGTGGCAGCGGGTCATCAACAATCGCGCCATATCCGCCAAGCCGCGTGCGCAATACGCCGGAACGGCTGTCGAAGCTCCGCGTCATTGTGCCGGAATGGCAGGAATCGGCCACAAAGATGATCTTCAAGTGCCGTGCCTTGGCGAACATCAGGTTGATCTCATTGTCGAGAATGCGTTCAGCGTTGCCGGGCCTGATGTTCTGAAATCCGGCCAACTGGAACGTTTCATCCAGGCGATCATCTTCGCTCCCCACCACCTTTTCAGGCTCCTGGCCGCCGTGGCCGGCATAGGAGAAGACGATCGTGTCGCCCGGAGCTGCCGCGTCGGTCAACTCGCGCCAGGACTGCATGATCCTCGCGCGTGTGGCCTCTCCATCAAGCAGCATGATGACCTTCTTGGCGCCCATGGTGCGCAGGGCATTGTCAATGTCGCGCGCATCGTTCACCGCGCCGGCCAAAGACGGCAGGTGCTCGTATTTGTCGATGCCCACCACAAGGCCATAGACATCCGCCTTGGCTCCGGTGGCGGCGAACAGGAAGGCCGCCGCGACAAGGGCCAGGCGCCGGGCCACGGTCGTGCAGATCCCGATGCTCATCTCAGCAACTCAACCCGGCGGCTCATCTGGTGCAGCTCTTCCACGGAATATTTTTCAGGATTGCTCGGCTCAAAAGGCCGGCTCTCCCCGTGGCCGATAATCTTGATCTCGCTGGAATAATCCGCGGCGGAGAGAAACTCTCTCACCCGCTCAGCTCGCTTAATGGAGAGCGCGTGGTTTGACGCTTCCGAGCCCACTGGATCGGTGTGGCCGGCCAAGGTGATGGAAGGCGCGCCCTGGGACTTCAGAATGGACAATAGGTCTTGTGCCGCTGCTGCGCCTTTCTCGGTGAATTCAGCAGTGCCAAATTCAAAGGTGATGGGCACCGCCACCTTCTTGATCACCACGCCCCGGATGGAGGGGGCGCCCAGGCCGGTGGCGTTGCCGCGTGTGCGTGGCACGGCCACATAACTTGCGGACAAAAGCCGTGACGTTTCCGCCTTGTTGACGATCTTCCGAATGATGTCCGCAGCGGGTGGGGCGTTGGTGAGGCTCTTGTCCTGGATCGCGTCCAACGCTTCCTGGTAGCGCTTGGTGGCGTTCTCCCGATCCCGTCTTCCATCGGCAATATCACCTAGAGTGGCCAACACCTGCCAGTGGCGAAAATAGTGCAAACTGTCGATCAGATCGATCTCAAGCTCCTCCAACGTGCTGCCCCGCTTCAGGGCAGCTTCAACGTCTGCGGTAATGGCAACGGAGACTTTGCGGCCCAGACCGCGCTTGAATTCTTCATCGCAATCATGGCGCGCTGCCGCTTTGGCAAACAGGGCTTTCAAGGTCTCAACGCTCTGGTTGGCGGTCTTCGTTTCCTCATAGAGCTGGGTGCAGGTCACGGCGGCTTGGGCCGTTGCTGTTGGGCCGCAGAAAATGAAAAGAGCGGCCGCCAGGCTGAGTGCTGTTTTTCCTAAAGTCATGTCGGAACCAGGTTTTTTGTTCTTCACTTGCGTCCCCCGCAACACAATAGGGCGGACTGTACACACTTGAAAAGAGCTTTGAAGTGACACAAGTCACAGCCGCGCCAGATCTTCTGGCGCGTTACAGGTTTTAGACACGGGGTCATTCCCGCTGGTTAGAACAGCATGCGCGGGAGCCAACGTGTGATCTCGGGGAAGACCCAGATGATTGCGACGCCGACAATCTGCAACACAATGAACGGCGCAACACCGGCGTAAATCTGCCCGGTCGTCACCTCTTTCGGCGCGGCACCCCTCAAATAGAACAGCGAAAAGCCAAACGGGGGCGTGAGGAATGAGGTTTGCAGATTGATCGCGAAAAGGACGGCCAGCCAAATGGGATCATGCCCCATCAGGATCAAAACCGGCGTTATCAGAGGCAAGACGATAACGGTGATTTCGACGAAATCCAGGAAGAAGCCGAGGATGAACGTCAAAAGCATGCAGAAAATCAACGCACCAATCGGCCCGCCTGGCATGGCCTGTAGAATGTGTTGAATGCGTTCCTCACCGCCCAGCCCAACAAACACCAGAGCAAACACGCTCGCCGTCAGGATCGTTGCGAAGATCATCGAGGTCACGGTCATGGTGGAGGTGAGCGCTGCGCCGAGCATGTCGCTGGCGAACCCCTTGTGCAGGCACACCGTGATGGCAAACAATCCGGCCAAGGCCATGGCGAGATAAGCGGCGCCCAGGGCCCAGTCCAAAACGTCGGTGTCGCTGCGTTGCAAGCGCACGGGCGCAATCCCGGCCATGAGGGCCAGAAGCAGCAGGGCCGCTGCGCCTGCGAGGATGAGCTTTGGATTCACGCCGATGCGAAAACCCGCCATCAGGATGGCACCCACCGCTCCAACCGAGGCGGCCTCCGTGGGGGTCGCGACGCCGCCCAAAATGGAGCCCAGCACGGCGAAGATCAAAAGGAGAGGCGGCAAGACAGCACCCATCACCTCGCGCGCCGAGGGTGGCTCGTCAAGCGCGCTTAGGGGTGGGGCCACTGATGGGTTCAGCATGCCGCGTCCAAAGATGTAGACAATGTAGAGTGCCACGAGCAGCAAGCCCGGCAACAGGGCGGCGGCAAACATCTGGCCCACCGAGATGGTATCGATCGTGAACTTTCCTTGGGCGAACTGGGCTTGCTGATAGGCGTTGGAAATCACATCCGACAGAATGATCAGCAAGGTGGAGGGTGGAATGATCTGGCCAAGCGTGCCGGACGTGCAGACCATCCCGGAGGCAAGGCAGGGATCATAACCGCTGCGCAGCATGGTGGGCAGGGCAATCATGCCCATGGCGATCACGGTCGCCCCTACAATGCCGGTGGAGGCGGCAAGCAGGGCACCGACCAACACAACGGAAATTCCCAAGCCCCCCGGAAGGCGGCCGAACAGGCGGCCCATGGTTTGAAGGAGGTCTTCGGCAATCTGGCTTTTTTCAAGCACGACGCCCATGAACACGAACAAAGGGATCGCAATCAGCACATCATTTGTCAGAAGGCCGAAAATGCGTTGCCCGAGCGCGCCCATCAATGACAGATCGAAGCTGCCCGTCAGCCAGCCGAGCAAGGCAAACAGCGTGCCCACGCCCGCAATGGTGAAGGAGACCGGATAGCCCGCCAGAATGAGGCCGATCAGCACGGCGATCATGATGAGATCAAGGGGCATTGCCGCTTTCCTCATCTATCAGCGCAGCCACATCCCGCAGCAAGCAGGCCAAGCCCTGAATCAGGAGCAGAGTGCAAAAGGCAGGGATCAGCGATTTCAAAAGGAAGGAGGCCGGTATGCCGCCTACTGAAATGGGACCCTCCAGAATGGCCCAGGAACTGGCGACAGACGGCCAGGAATAGATCAACAAGACCAGCATGGCCGGTGCCAACAGCAGCACATGGCCCGCCACATTGATCAGGCGCTGGGTCTGCTGCGAGGATTTGGCAAAGAAGATGTCGACCCGCACATGACCGTCCACCAGCAAGGTGTAGCCGGCAGCCAGCATGAAGAGGCCGCTGTGGAAGTACAATACCGACTCATTGAGCCAGATAAAACTGACGCCAAACACATAGCGCAGCAGCACCAAGGTGAACTGAATGAGCACCATGATGAGTGCAAACCAGCGCACAAATGCACCCACACACCGGTTTATCCGGTCAAGAAAATCAGCCAGCCGGGTCATACGCCTCCGTCCGCCCCAGTGAGCCGCCGGCATCCCGTCGCGTGGATGCCGACGGTACCGTGTCAGTACTTGTAGTCTAAGGCGCGGGCATTCATTTGCCCATTGTCGGCATAGGTCATGTACTGGGATATGGAGGTGCGATAGCCAAGGAAGCTCTCGGTGATTTCGCGCACCAGGGCATCGTCATCTTCGCGCAGATCTGCCATGACCTCACCGGCGGCGTTTCCGAAAGCCACAATCACCTCCTCAGGCAGCTTGTGAACCTTCACCCCTTGCTCGCTCACAAGTTTTTGCAACGCCAGGGCGTGTTTGGTGGTGTACTCGGTCCAAACCGGATTGTAGAGGCTCTCGCAGGCCAGGCTGACAGCCTGTTTCAGGTCATCCGGCAAGCCTTCATAGGCCTTCAGGTTGACGCCGCATTCTTCCGCCGAGGATGGCTCGCCAACGCCGGGCCAGTAATAGTGTTTTGCAACCTGGTAGTAGCCAAGCGCGCTGTCCGTCCAGGGTCCGATGAACTCGCCCGCATCCAAGGCGCCTGATTGCAGTGCCTGGAACATGGCGCGCCCGCCCATGGCCTGCACCGACATGCCGATCTTGGCGCACATTTCAGATGCCAGTCCCGTGGTGCGGAACTTGAGGCCTTTCAGATCGTCCACTGACTTGATTTCATTGCGGAACCAGCCCTGCCACTGAGGCCCGGAATTGCCGCACAGGAAGGGCTTCAAGCCAAAGCGGGCATACATCTTGTCATAAAGCGCCTGGCCACCCCCATGGGTCAGCCAGCCCACCTGCTCATCAGCGCGCAAGCCGAACGGTTGGGAGCCAAACAGCAAAATGCCCTTGGACTTGGAGCCCCAATATGCCGGTACGGCATGGTAGAGTTCGGCAGTGCCTTGCGAGACCGCATCGAACACACCGCGGCCCGGCACGAGCTCGCCGGCTGCATAAAGCTTGACCTCGATGCGCCCGCCGGAGAGTGCCGTGATGCGCTTCGCCAAGTTCTCAGCGGCAACGCCAGGTCCAGGCAGGTTTTTGGGCCATGCGGTGACCATCTTCCAGCGCGTGACATCTTGCGCAATGGCAGGCGTGGCCAGGGGCACCGCGGCCGCGCCGGCTGCGGCAGTCTTTATGAAATCTCTTCGCTTCATGGATCCTCTTCCTTGGTGTTGTGTGAGGTTGAAACTTTTTTATAGACACATCATTTGAGTATTATGTATGCACATAATATGTCAACCCATCTGCCCCACAGAGATGACTGAACCGGCCCGCCTGTCCTGGAAGCATGTACGTGATGCCATTCACGCGCGGATCTTGGACACCACCTATGGTCCCGGCGACAAGCTGCCTAAAGATCAGCGCCTCGCCGAAGAGCTGGGCTGTGCCCGGACCACGGTGCAGCGCGCCATGCGCGATCTGTCGGACAGCGGGATTGTGGAGCGGCGTCGCAAGGGCGGCACCCATGTGCGCAAAGACCCTGTCACCCGGGCCACACTCGATATTCCGATCACGCGAAAGGAAGTTGAACAAAAAGGCGCGGTCTATGGGTATCAGCTGGTCAATCTGGTCACGACGCAAACACCTCTCGTGATAGCTGGGAAGTTCGAGCTTTCCGCTCCAGCCACCATGTTGCACATCGAGGCACTGCATCTGGCCGATCAGCGGCCATACATCTTCGAGGACCGCTGGGTATCCATGGACACGGTGCCGGAGATTGCCCGTGTGGATCTTACGGTTGAGAGCGCCAACGAGTGGCTGGTGCGTAACCGGCCTTACAGTCGCTGTGATTTGCGCTTTTATGCCCTAAAGGCAAGCGAGCATCATGCGCGGCTCCTGGATATTGCGCCAGACGAGGCGCTCTTTGTCATGGAACGCACAACTTGGATTGGCAAAGATCCCATAACAACTGTGAAGGCTGTCACGACGCCAGGCTATCAGTTGTTGACGGAAATCTAGGAGCCTCCAGCTGCACAAAGGAGCACGAACGGTGACCCGCATTCTCTTTGTTTGCACAGGCAATGTATTCCGCAGCCTTACCGCCGAATATGCCCTCAAGAAGCAATTGCAGGGTCAGACCGGCTTCCACATCTCATCCGCGGGAACCCGTGAGGCTTCGCACATCAAAGTGCGTGAAGATGTGGCGGCCTATCTGTTGCAGAAAGGGCTCGACGTTTCGCCCCACCGGCGCACCTTGGTCACTGCGGATCTGGTGGAGCAGACCGACTTGGTGGTGGCCATGAACACCGATCATCAGGAGATCTTGCATGAAAGGCACGGCGTAGACGTGCCCCTTTACATGGAAGCCTGCGGAAAGGGCGCGTTGCCGCTGTTGGATGTGGATGATCTCTTCACGCCGGACGCGTTCTATACGCCCGCTGCCATTCGCCACATTCGCCAGATCATCGACGAGATTGTCGATGCTGCACCCGCATTATCCGCCCGCCTGATCGCAGGGCTCTGACGCTTCAAACCGCATGGTTCCCGCTTACGGTGAGGTTGTCCGGTTGGGCAACGCCAGGCTTGGCGAGATCACCCGTGGACGGCTTGGTCCAATGCATTCCAAGGATCGCGCCCTTTTTGGCGCCGGAGATAATGTTGTTGCTGATCAGGGCCTGGCCTGCGCCGCGTGTGGTGCTGGCTTCCATGCCGATCGGGCAATCCTTGATCATGTTGCCGGTGGCCACTGTGTTCTGCAGATATTGACCCCAGCCCAAAGCGAT
>JBCDDQ010000018.1:0-26045 GCA_039180225.1 Pseudomonadota bacterium | reverse complement strand
TCCACATCCCGCAAGCCCTTCGGCAGCCGCGCCTTGGGCCGAACCGGTTTGTTTTTCTTTGCCATTGGATTGGTCTTTAATGCACGAGAAGAAAGAAAGCTGCGGCGGTTTCTATCTGATCGTCCGGACGGCGGCAAGGCGAACCACGCCATGAGCGCAAGAGCCGCAGCATTAAGCTTTCAGCCAGCGCTCCAGATCGCGGCGTTCTTTCTTCGTGGGCCGGCCTGCTCCGGTCTCCCTTCGGCCAGGGTCAGCGGCGTCCGGGGCGTCCTCTTTCTTCTCCCGCGGCGGACTAAGATCCTCATAAAGCGTCTGAGCCTCAGGCGCCGGGCCTCTGCGCGCGCCGATTGCCGCAATCTTGATCACTCTGAGGTGGCCATAATGGGTGAAGGTCAAAACATCCCCCGATCCCACCAGGTAACTGGGCTTTGCGATCTTCACCTTGTTGACACGCAGCTTGCCGCTCGACACCAACTCGCCGGCCAAGGTTCTGCTTTTCACGATCCGCGAGAACCACAGCCATTTATCGACACGTTGGCGCTCAGCCTGCTCCGATCCGCTCACCCGTTGCCTTTCTTTTCCAGCTCTGCTTTCAAGGCGCCAAGGGCCGCAAAGGGTGAATCCTTGTCGGGCTGTTTCTCTCGCTCTTTCCTGGGCGGTTTGGTGTTGTTGTTGGCAGCCCGGCCAAACTTTCCTCCCTGCCTCTTCTGGTCCTTCTGATGGGGACGCCTCGACTTCTGCCGCCTCTGGTCCGTCTTCTGGCGCCCGCCCTGCCGGCCGCCCTGGCGTTTGCCGCCCGGCCACCAGATCTCGAGCATGGCAGGGGCTTCTTCCGCAGCCTCTTTGACCGCCGTTTCCTCTTTGGTCGGCGCTTCTTCTTTGGCCTCAGCAGCTTCTTCGGCAGCGCCGCCCTTTTCTTGAGGTGCCTCGGCTGCTTCTGGTTTGGGCTCGGACTTAATGGAACGGCGCTCCAAGCGGTAGCCAAGCCCCTTCAAGATTGAGGAGAAATCCTCACCTGAACATCCAACAAGCGACATCATATCCGGCGTCACGGTGAAGCCACCGCCTTCCACGGAGCCGGCAGGACGCGCATCGCCCTCTTTCTCCGGTTTCCAGTAGATGCACGGCCTGATCAAATCCGCCAGCCGCTCCAGCATGTCGATGCGGACAGCCCGTGAGCCGCAAATGCGGTAACCAACCGAGCGGTAAAACCCGTTGGGCGTTGACCGGTCAAACGCCACCGATGTCAGACCTTGGCCGGGCGGCTCGGGCAGACGATCGAGAGAAACCCGAGCCTGCGCATCGGGCTGAGCGGTCTGCCACAATGCCCATAACAAAAGCTTCAATTCAGCTGCGGCAGGCTTCAGAAGCATGGGCATAAACACATGGTAAGCCCCAAACCGCACGCCATAGGGGCGCAAGGTTCCCCGCGCGGACTGGTCGAGAGCCTTAACCTCATCGGCCACTTCATCGCGCACCAGAACGCCCAGATTCTCTGTCAGCTGAAAGGCCAGGCCTCTTGCCAGGCCGTCCACATCTTCTGCCGCGGCCAGCTTGACCAGCGGCTCCAGAATGGCCGCGATGTGATCGGTCACAAAGGTCTCCAAGCGCGCGTGCACGGCAAGCCGGTCCGGCCCCTCCAACTGGTCGTTGGCCAGCAGATTGGTTCTCGGCTTCAAAATCGTCGCGCCGGGTTCAAGCTGGGCCACTTTTGCTCCGTTCCACTCAACGGCGCCGTCACGCTTGAGGGCAAACTCCCTGTCCGGCGCGCCGATGCACGCCTTTGCCCTGCTGGTGATTTCCGCTGCAATGGCTTTCAGCGACGCTGCTTTCAGCGCCTTAGCCTGGCTGTCTGTGGCACTGTCATCTGGTACAAAGCGGAAGCCCGTCATTTGCCCGATAAACTCGCCTTCAACATGAATGTCGCCGTCTGTTGAAACCGACGCCATCAGTTCTTCCTTCTCACGCATACGCTTCATCAGCACACTTGTGCGCCGATCAATAAATCTCTGTGTCAGCCGCTCGTGCAAAGCATCCGACAGTCTGTCTTCAATGGCCTTTGCTTGCTGTTGCCACCGGTAGGGATCTTCTAGCCAGTCTGGCCGGTTCGCAATGAACGTCCAGGTTCTCACATGGGCGATCCGTCCCGCCAGAGTGTCTATATCACCATCGGTGCTGTCCGCATACGACAATTGGCGTTGGTACCACTCGTCAGGTACACGGCCCGAGGTGGACATGAGTGAACGGAAAACCTGGCCAACAATACGGGCATGCTCACCGCTGGTGATGTTCCGGTAGTCCGGTATCTGGCACACATCCCACAACATGCGAACATCCGCCTCCGAGGCGACCATGTCGCGGATCTCCGGCTCGCGCATCATCATTTCCAGCGCCTGAACGTCATCACCGCCCATGGCTCGGGTCAGCCCCCTGGTCTTGGGCAAAATGAGGAGGGACCGCATGAGATCGTCCAGAGAGGAAAAATCCAGAACCCGGTTGCGCCATTGGATAACTCGCAGCGGCTCAAACCGATGGTCTTCGATCTGATTGACCACATCGCCTTGCGGCGGATTGGCCTCCCCGGTGGTGCCAAACGTGCCGTCTTCCATGTAGCGTCCGGCGCGGCCCGCAATTTGGGCAAGCTCGGCCGGATTGAGGTCACGGAACATCCGGCCGTCGAACTTCCGCGTGGCCGCAAAGGCCACGTGGCTCACATCCATATTGAGCCCCATGCCGATTGCGTCAGTGGCAACGATGAAATCCACATCGCCTGATTCAAACAGTTCAACCTGGGCATTGCGCGTGCGCGGGCTCAGCGCGCCCAGCACCACCGCCGCCCCGCCACGCTGACGCCTGATCAACTCGGCAATGGCGTAAACCGTCTCAGCGGAAAACGCCACCACGGCCGAGCGCGGCGGTAGACGGGTGATCTTCTTCGTACCAGCATAGGTGAGCTTGGAGAACCTTGGCCGGGTGACGATGTTGAGGCCCGGCAGCAGGTCGCTAAGGAGCCCACGCACCGTGTCGGAGCCCAAAAGCATGGTCTCTTGAACGCCGCGGGCGTGGAGTATCCGGTCCGTAAAAATGTGGCCACGGTCAAGATCGGCAGCCAGCTGGACTTCATCAACGGCCAGAAAATCAACCTTCAGATCCCGCGGCATGGCCTCAACCGTACACACGTAAAATCGCGGCTCAGGCGGCACGATTTTCTCTTCACCGGTGATCAGCGCAACGCTCTCGGTTCCGGCGCGCGAGCAGATCTTATCGTACACTTCACGAGCCAAGAGCCGAAGCGGCAGGCCGATCATGCCGGTCTCATAGTCCAGCATTCGGGCAACAGCCAAATGGGTCTTGCCCGTATTGGTTGGTCCCAAAACGGCTGAAACATTGCGCGCGTTATGCATAGTCCGAACCCTTCGCAGCGGATGATGAGTCAGTGCCGTTCAACATGACCGGGGGTTGCTCTAGGCGCTTCCTGGCCGCGCTGCAAGCCCGCAAACTCGATTTGGCCCCGGAAACTGGGCGCCTTGATCAGCCAATTTTTGTGTCAAGTTCGCACAGGGTTTTAACAACCGGAACGAGTCCAGAACGAACCGTGCCCGAATCGCTGACTTACGGAGAATCATCATTTGTTCACACCACATATTGGTTCTGCGGCAGATCAGCCCCCAACTTATCCACATGTTGTAGATGCCTTGATCGATTCTCATTAGCTCGTCGTTCAGCGAGATAAATATAAGGTTAACAGACAACTTCCCAACTGGTGCTAATTTTCCTTATTTTATTAACACTTAGAACGAAAGTGAACAAAGCTGGACCGAATCACTGACCTACCCATATTCCCTGTTTGTTCTTCAAATATTTGGTGATGTCGAGACAGCCAGCCACCACATATTGGGCGCACGTTGTTACGGTCATCTGCCTGCCAATCTGAAAGAGTTAACGCGGTGTCCCGAACTGAATCATGTCCGATGCACGGCCCAGGTTCAGTACAACCTATGAGTCAATCGCCGTGTCCAGGTCAGTTGGTTGCGATCACACGCTTGGAGATCGGTGTGCCCGAAACTGACCCTTCGCTCAGGCGCATGGTAAACGCCCGGCCTGATACTTCGCCGCTGGCGGCAATGGGCACAAAAAGATTGCGTGTTTTCCCGGCCACCGGCGCAAACCAAACCATGAATGTGGCGGGAGGTCCTTGATCGCGCTTCTTTTGCTTCTCCGCCGACAGGCCGGCGATCGTGCGGTACGTGAGCGCGCATTTAAAGGCTTTGCCTCGGTAAACGCCGCCTGTGCTGCGGTTGAACGTTGACACACCCTGGAGTGCATACCGGTATTCGGCCACCTGACGGCCGTCGTAAACTCTCTCGCTTCCGCCGCAAGGTCGCTTGGATGCACGGACCATTTTCATCAGGTAACTCAAGGGGTCCATCATGCCCGGCCGGACCGCCCGGGCTAAAGAACCAGCCTTATAGGCGCTTAGCTTGAAACTCCGCTTGACCCGGTGCTTGCCCTTTGTGGTCCAGGTCATGTTGACGGAACGCTTCTTGCCCTTCGAATTGGAACTCGAGGCGTATGTGAGGGGCAGAAACTTCTTCTTCGTGCTGCCCGCCGCACTCATGTTTATCTTCGTTTTGGCAAACAGGCTGGCCACACCCTTGCTTTTGATGCGGGTGTTGATGGCGTAATCGTTTTTGCCAATCTGCATGCCCATCGAAATCTTGAAGATCCTGAGGCTGCCCGCGTAAACGTCAAATTTCAACGATACCGCATCTTTCACGTCGCCAGCGGACACCACACCGGCGGGCAGCACCAACATCGCGGCAAGAGGCGCCGCCTTGACCAAACGGCCCAGCGGTTTGGCAACAGATCGGTGTTTCATTGAAGACATGTGCATATCAGTTCAGTACCCCAGCTGTTTGCAGCCAACGCTTCATTGCAGATAGGCCGCGCACAAGCAATCGTCAACTCTGCGTCCAGTCTGAACAAAGATTGGGGCGAAAGTCCGGCTGCGGCCGGAAGCCGATTTGCAGGATTTTTGGCAAATCTGCGCGGGTTAAGGCTTGACGTCAGCGCCATGAACCCATATAGGAAGCCGACTTTGGCAGTGCTCAAAAGGCGCTGCCGTTCTTTATTGGCGCGGGTCATTCTTGATAGAGGACAAACCGCTGCCGCCACAGAATAACCTGAGCACCATGGAGCTTCAGAAATGGCCCGTCGTTGCGAGCTTACCGGAAAGGCCGTGCAGGCCGGAAACAATGTGAGCCACGCTCACAACAAGACACGGCGCAGGTTCCTGCCGAACTTATGCGACGTTCACCTGTTGAGCGACACCCTGGGCCATTCCGTGGCTTTGAAGGTAAGCGCCGCTGCCCTTCGCTCTGTCGAGCACCGCGGCGGGTTGGATGAATTCCTCAAAAAAGCGCGTGACAGCGAACTGTCGCTGAAAGCGCGGCGAATTAAGCGTCAGATCGCCAAAAAGCAGGCCGCTGAAGCTGCGTGACCGCCGCTGACACGATTTCAACGGGCCCGCAGGCCTCTCGCGGGCTTTTTTATTGCGCCGTCGCCGGCCAGGCAAACTGATAGAACACCGTTCGTTGCAGGTCGCGGTTGTAATTGTCGTCGGAGATCAGGCTGAACACCAGATCGCCATTGTCCAACCTATGCGCGCTGAGGCCTTCCATATTGTCCACAAGCTCTGCGGGCGCGGCAGCTTCCATCAGAACTCTGGCCTCAACGGTTGCTCCCTTTCTCAAATCGGACGCCTTGATCAGCCTGATCGCTACGCCCGGAAGCTTTAAGAACCCAAGGCGGCGTTCCAAAATAGCCACGTCCCCACCCCGAAGAATCGCCATATCGGTGACCGAATAGGTCCGGCGCCGGCGGATAACAAACTGTTCTGCTTTACGCCCGGGCTGCCAGAGCCACCCCTTTATGTTGCCATCAGCATCCAGATACCTCTCAGATATCGCGATGTATTTTCCCGCGTTCGGCCCGGCGCCAAAGCGGCCAACGGCTTCAAGTTCTTTGTTGTTGGGTCCCTTCTTCATGGCGCGGGGGACGGCAATGGCCCGCGGCCTCCCTGAAAACCCCTGGGCATCAACCTGATAAAGCTGCATGCGCGGCCGACGCTCATAACCCACAAGCAAGCCACTGCTCTCACCGGCACCCAGTGTGGCAAGAGCTTCAGCGTCCTGCAGCGATTTGCGGCTGAACCGCTGTCCTTTGCTGTTCACCAGTGGGCCAAGGCGCACGTTCTGAACGCCGCTGACCATGCCTCTCTCAAAGCGCAAATCCGCGCTCAGCCACCAACCTTGATCGCTCACCGTGAGCAACCGTTGGCCTTGCCGGGTGAGGACGAGGCCAGAAAATCCGCCAAAGCGCTCATCCTCGCTTTCCAAAACAAGGCCGCCCAGATAGCGCAGCTCACCAAAGATCCGCCGATCAGGTTCCAGAATGGAGAACGCGATCTGGCGGGATTTAACGGTGATTTGATCTCCGGACGCCCGCGCACCGGTCTGCCAGGCACTGGCAATCAAGACGACACCGCACGCCAGGGCGAAGGCGATGTTCAGCCGGTTTGAGAGGCCCCTAGGCAACGCGGCGGCGGGCCCCGCGCGAGGGTGTATTGCTGTCTTCTTCAAACAACTCGGCCAGTTTCTCGGTCATGGCGCCGCCCAGCTCTTCGGCATCTACAATGGTTACGGCCCGCCGATAATAGCGGGTCACGTCGTGACCGATACCGATGGCGAGAAGTTCTACCGGGGAGCGTGTTTCGATCTCTTCTATGACCTGGCGCAGGTGTTTCTCAAGATAATTGCCTGAATTCACCGACAGGGTTGAATCATCAACCGGCGCACCATCTGAGATCACCATCAAAATGCGGCGCTGCTCAGGGCGGGCCAAAAGACGCGCATGAGCCCAGATCAGCGCCTCGCCATCGATGTTTTCCTTCAAAAGCCCCTCGCGCATCATCAGTCCGAGGTTGCGCCGCGCCCGCCGCCATGGGGTGTCAGCCGCCTTGTAGACGATATGGCGCAAATCATTGAGACGGCCTGGCGTGGCCGGCTTGCCGGACGCCAACCAGTTCTCGCGAGACTGACCACCCTTCCAGGCGCGGGTGGTGAAGCCCAAAATCTCAACCTTAACACCGCAGCGTTCCAGGGTTCTGGCCAAGATGTCGGCGCAGGTCGCCGCCACTGTGATGGGGCGTCCGCGCATCGACCCGGAGTTATCAAGCAAGAGGGTGACCACAGTGTCGCGGAAGCTCGTGTCATGCTCAATCTTGAACGACAACGGGTGCATGGGGTCGGTCACCACGCGCGAAAGGCGGCCTGCATCCAGCAAACCTTCCTCAAGGTCGAACTCCCAAGAACGGTTTTGCTTTGCCAAAAGACGACGCTGCAGCCGGTTGGCCAGGCGTGCCACGACCCCCTGGAGGCTGGAGAGCTGCTTGTCCAGATAGTTGCGAAGCCGCGTCAACTCATCGGCATCACACAGATCTTCCGCGCCGATCACCTCATCAAACTTGCTGGTGAACACCTTGTAGGCGTCCCGCTCCAGCGCGTTGGAAAAAGGGGTCTGCGGCCTGAAGGGTTCCTGGCCATCTGGGGCATCATCGGAATCCAGGTCATCGGGCACGTCGTCCACGTCAATCTCAACGGAATCCTGGTCCGTGGCTTCGCTCTCACCCTCCGCGCGTTCAGCATCTTCAGATGATTGCGCTTCAGCTTCAGCCGGATCACCTTCTTCTTGCTCGTCGGCCTGATCGCCCTCCGGATCGGCATCTTCCTCAGAATCGTTTTCAGAATCATCCGGATCATCCCCCAGCTCATCGCCCATATCGAGAGCGGAAATGAGGTCTCGGGTGAGGCGCGCAAAAGCCGTCTGATCGCCAATCTGATCGACCAATGCATCCAGTTCGCCGCTGGCCTTATCTTCAATCCAGGGCCGCCACAAATCCACCAACAGCTGCGCATTTTGGGGCGGTGGCTGGCCTGTCAGCCGTTCGCGCACGATCAGCGAAACCGCTTCATCCAGAGGTGCCTCATTGCGGTTGCGGGCCTTGTTGAGCGAAGATTTCTGATAGCGGTCGTTCAACATGGCGTTGAGGTTGGACGCCATGCCAGGCATCTGACGCGCCCCAATGGATTCAACCCGGGCCTGCTCTACCGATTCAAACACCGCACGGGCGTTTTCCCCCTGCGGCTGCATTTTGGAGTGTACCGCATCGTCGTGCTTGGCCAAGCGCAGGGCGAACGAATCTGAGAGTCCGCGCGCCACGGCCACCGCACTGGAGGGCAGCTCATGGTCAATCTGCGGCAAACGGCACCGGTTTCCAGCCAGCGAGGGCTGATCCGCGCCAAAGGTCACCGTCATCTCCGGATCTTCAGCGATGGTGCGCATGGCCATGGCCAGCGAGCGTTTAAAGGCGCCTGAAGGTCCGTCCGTATCAGTGGCCATCGGGGATCATCAGCAGATTTGGGCTCACGAGGCCGCAGCGGCTGCTGTGGATTCAGGCAAATCCTCACCAAAGCAGCGCTGATAGAACTCAGAGACCAACCCGCGCTCCAACTCGTCACACTTGTTGATGAATGTCAGCCGGAAGGCAAAACCCACATCGCCAAAGATCTCGGCATTCTCCGCCCAGGTGAGCACCGTCCGTGGGCTCATGACTGTAGAAAGGTCACCGTTCATGAAGGCTTGGCGCGTCAGCTCGGCCACTTGCACCATGTTATCGATGGTCTGACGGCCTTCGTCACTATGGTAGCTCTTGCACTTTGCTTCAATAATGGCGGTTTCATTGTCGTGCGGCAGATAGTTCAGTGTAGTGACAATGGACCAACGGTCCATCTGACCTTGGTTGATCTGCTGCGTGCCGTGATAAAGCCCTGAAGTATCCCCAAGGCCGACGGTGTTGGCGGTCGCAAACAGGCGGAAGTAGGGGTGCGGGTGGATCACCTTGCTCTGGTCGAGCAGGGTCAGCTTGCCTTGCACTTCCAGCACCCGCTGGATCACAAACATTACGTCGGGCCGGCCCGCATCATACTCGTCGAACACAATTGCCGTATTGGTCTGCAACGCCCAGGGCAGGATGCCTTCGCGGAACTCCGTAATCTGCTTGCCATCGCGCAGCACGATGGCGTCTTTACCCACTAGATCGATCCGCGAAATGTGGCTGTCCAGGTTCACCCGCACACACGGCCAGTTCAGCCGAGCGGCAACCTGCTCAATATGCGTTGATTTGCCGGTGCCGTGGTAGCCGGTGATCATCACGCGGCGATTGTGAGCAAAACCAGCCAGAATGGCGAGTGTTGTCTCTTTGTCGAACAGATAGTCCTCATCGACCAGAGGCACATGCTCGCTTGGCTCTGAATAGGCAGGGACTTCCAGGTTGCTGTCAAAGCCGAACACCTGGGAAACAGAAACTTTTGTGTCGGGTATGCCAGAGGCACCACCGTTGGCGTGAGCATCCATTGAATTGATCTCTCCTAACCATGCACTTCAGCTGTGCCATGGCGAACTTAGCGGGCCTTTTTGGCATGCCATAAGCCCCTTGCCAAGGGGGATAGAATGACGCGCATGCCGGCTCAACAAAAATCGGCAGATTTCAGATAATCGTACGCCTGAACAATCTCGCGGAACCGGTCTTCAGAATCACGGCTTCCGCCATTTGCATCCGGGTGATGTTTCTTAACCAGCGACTTGTACTTGGCTTTCACCTCAGACGCACTTGCGGTCTCATCCAGACCTAATGTCGAGAGTGCCTTGCGCTCTGCATTGCGCACAGGACGACGCCGGCGCCCGTCGCCATCTGCACCCATCTCACCAAACAATCCGAAGGGGTCAACCCGGCCCATAAGCGGGTCAAACTTTCGGTTGGGTGCTTCCTGCTTGGCTTTGGTTTCAGCCTGGGCCTTGGCTTTGCCCTTGGCAGAGGCATTTTCGCCCATCTTCCACGTTGGACGGTGACCGCTCCTGGCGTCAGTTTGAAAGGCTGCAACCTCGTCGTCCTTCATGCCGCTGAAGTAGTTGTAGGACTTGTTGTATTGGCGCACATGGTCCACACAGAAGGTATAGTACTCCCCTTCATGCTCGCGACCACGCGGCGCCTTGTAAAGGCCCGGCCTATTGCACCCGGGCCAATCACACGTCGCGACTTTGGATTGCGCCCGGCGATCGTCCTGGGGCTTCACCCTGATCTTGTCGAAATATTTTGAGTCCAATTTCATGAGCCGCAGATCATACCCTGTTCACAACTGCGCCGCCAAGCGGCTATGAGTAGCAATCACAAGTTTTCGCATTAATTACGACAACTCACGAGGAGACCCAGGCGGTGGCAGGTGAAGTAGCAAACTTAATCCACGACAAACTCAGCGGAGCCCTGTCTCCTAACGCATTGGAAGTCATCGACGAATCACATCTCCACGAAGGTCATGCAGGTGCGCGCCCGGGGGGTCAAAGCCATTTTCGGGTGAAAATTGTCGCAGAGGCTTTTGTGGGCAAAACCCTGGTGCAACGTCACAGAATGGTGAACGAGATCCTGGCCGAAGAACTGGCTGGCCCCATTCACGCCTTGGCCATCAGCGCCTCCACACCGCAGACATGAGCTAGCGGCGTTTTGGCGGCGTGATCCGCAATCTGACCACCTGATTGCGTTCACGCTCCAGCACTTCGAACGTGAAGTCGTAGAAGGTGAACACCTGGCCCTTTTCCGGGATCATCTGGGCTTCATGGATCACTAAGCCCGCCACAGTGGTAACTTCCTCATCGGGCAGCTGCCAATCGAAACTTCTGTTCAAATCGCGAATTGGGACGGTTCCATCCACCAGAAACGCACCATTGGGATCACGCCTCACCCCGGCTGTGTCCTCCACATCGTGCTCATCTGCAATGTCGCCCACGATTTCTTCCAGAATGTCTTCCATGGTCACCAGGCCCTGGACCTCGCCATACTCGTCCACCACCAACGCAAAATGGCTCTTGCGGCGGCGGAAGGCTTTCAGCTGATCGGCAACACTGTTGGTGTCGGGCACAAACCATGGCGGGGTGGTCAGGGTGGCAATCTTGATTTTGCTGGCATCGCCCCGGCGCTTGGAGACCGCGCCCAGCACATCGCGGGCGTGCAGGATCCCCACAATATTGTCCTGATCATCACGCCACACCGGCACACGGGTGTAGCCGCTGGCTAAGACGGCCTTGATGATCTGTTCGGCCGGTTCATCCGCATTGATGGTGAACATGTTAGTGCGGTGCACCATCACATCAGAAACTTCCAACTCACGAAGATCCAGGATGCCACCGATCATGTCCCGGTCATCTTTGATGAATGCACCGTCCTGGTGGTGCAAATCGATCGTGCCGCGCACTTCCTCGTGAGCGGAAAGCGATTCGCCTCCCTCAATATTCACCCCTGCAAGACGCAAGGTGTGCCGGACGATGAACTCCACGCCCTTGACCACCGGGCTAAACACTGAAACCACAAGCCGGATCGTGGGCGCCACCGCCAGGGCCATACGGTCATGATTGACGATGGCATACGTCTTCGGGAGCACCTCAGCGAAGATCAGAACCAGCGCGGTCATGACAATTGTGGCCAGCACAACCCCCACGTTCCCAAACAGCTCCACAAACAGCATGGTGGCCAGCGCGGACGCCAGGATATTCACCAGGTTATTGCCCAACAAAATCGCGCCGATAAGCCGCTCGCGCCGCTCAATCAGCCTTTTCACGGAGTGTGCACCTGAGACGCCCTTGCGCTCCAGTTCATGCATCCGCGCCCGGGAGGTTGCGGTCAAAGCGGTTTCAGAACCAGAGAAGAAGGCAGACAAGATGATAAGAGCCAGCACGGCGCCGGCAATAATCGCTATTGTGAGGGTCATTTTGGTTAGGCCGCAGCCAGTTCGTCCTCTAAAAAGGCCAGAATGTCGTCTGGCGATACATCATGTGCAACGTAGGTATCACCAATGTCGCGCGCAAGGATGAAAACCAACTTACCGCCAGACGCTTTTTTGTCCTGATACATGGCCGCCATGAGGATTTGGGCATCCAATGATGCGCCAGGGATATCGCGAACATGCGTTGGCAGCTCCACCGACCGCAAATGCCGCTCAGCCCGCTCAGCACAGCCCGGTTTACACACACCCAACCGCTCAGAAAACCGATAGGCCATGGCCATGCCAATAGCGACCCCCTCCCCGTGCAACAGCCGGTCTGAGTAGCCGGTCGCAGCTTCAAGGGCGTGTCCAAATGTGTGGCCCAGGTTCAGCAGCGCCCGCACCGAGCCTTCCCGCTCGTCTTTTGCCACAATGTCAGCCTTGGCGCGGCAGCTGGTTTCAACAGCGCGCATGCGGGTCTGCATATCGCCCTGGAACAACGAGGTGCTGTTTTCCTCCAACCACGAGAAGAACGCGGCATCACCCAGAAGCCCGTACTTTGCCACCTCTGCATAGCCGGCCCTGAGTTGGCGCGGCGGCAGGCTGTCAAGCACCGCCGTATCAGCCAGAACAAGGACCGGTTGATGAAACACGCCAATCAGGTTCTTGCCCGCCGATGCATTGATCCCGGTTTTGCCGCCAACGGAGCTGTCCACCTGAGCTAGGAGGCTTGTGGGCACCTGGATGAAGTTCACCCCGCGCCGCACGATAGCAGCGGCAAACCCGGCCAGATCGCCGATCACACCGCCCCCAAGTGCGACAATAACGTCGTTCCGCTCAATGCCCGCTTCCAGAAGAAAATCCGTCACCTCGAACAAATGAGCCTGGCTTTTTGTGCTTTCTCCAGCCGGCAAGGTCAGCACATCCGCTTCAATGCCTTCCGCATCCAGGCTCGCCAGAAAGTCTGAAAGGTGCGCATCAGCCACGTTCTGATCCGTGACAATGGCCGTTTTCTTGCGCGGCAGATGAGCGCCGATCAGTTTGCCGGCATCACGCAGCAAGCCTGGGCCAATGGCAATCTCGTAAGAGCGCTCACCAAGATCCACGGGAACGATCAACTGATCTGAAGCAGAAGCACTCAAAGTCTCGGTTCCGTCTTAGAAACGGCGCCTTTCAGCGCCTTTATGATTGCGTTCACGATGCGCTGGTGGGGCACATCACGGCTGGCCACCTCGATATCGGCCAGGGCGTAAACCGGATAGCGCGCCTCAATCAACCCCGCCAAGGTCTTGCGCACATCGCCCTTGGCCAAAAGTGGCCGATTTGACCGGCGCTTGACCCGTTTCACCAACAGATCCAAATCACCGCTCAACCATATGGACACACCTGAGGCAGCAATGTTATCGCGCGTTTCAGGGTCCATATACGCGCCCCCTCCGGTCGCCAAAATCTGAGGTCCCTCGTCCAACAGCCTGGCAATCACCCGCTTTTCCCCGCTGCGAAACTCTTCTTCGCCGTGATCTGCGAAGATCTCCGGGATGGTTTTTCCGGCCGCGCGCTCAATCTCCGTGTCGGTGTCTACAAACGGCAAGTCCAGGCGCTGCGCCAGCCGGCGCCCCACGGATGTTTTGCCGGCTCCCATCAGTCCAACCAGAACGATGGATCGCCCGTTCAATGCATCTACCAGCTCTTGAAGAGCCATTTTTTCACCCTTGCCCGCCTAAACCCGTCAGCCAGAAAGCGCGCCGTTCTAAACTATCCTTCAAGATCAAGCAAAGGTTACAAACATTTAGAATGCGCAGCGTTTGCGCTGGGGCGGCTTGCCGTGCAACTATAAGGTCGAATGATTGGACACAGAGCACGTGGTCGGACCGCTCTAGAGGATTAAACTGGTGAACCATTATGCCTGACAGCATTCGCTTTCTATTAATCTTGGCGTGTTTGGGTGGCGCAGTATACGGCGGAATGTATTTTTTAGCAGAATTTCCACCAGAACCGACCGAGGTGGTGAAACAGGTCCCCAATGCCCGCTTCAGCAGCCAATAGGCACGGCGAAACCGATCTCAGCCCGCAAACCGGATATCACATCGAGACATTTCTGGAGATGCTCAGCGTGGAACGCGGTGCTGCCCGCAACACGCTGGAAGCCTATGCTCGCGACCTCGGTGATTATGCCGGGTTTTTGTCCGCGCGAAAGCAACCTCTGTCTGATGCAACCGCCGACAACATCCGCGCTTACTTGACGGGCCTGTCCGATCTCGGCCTCAGCGCCTCCACACAGGCACGCCGGCTCAGCGCCATCAAGCAGTTCCACAAGTTTCTCTATGCGGAGGGTCTTTCGGAGCAAAACCCCGCAGCTGTTATAGAGACGCCGCGGCGCGCGAAAGCCTTGCCCAAGGTGCTGTCTGAGGCTGACGTGACCGCCCTGCTGGAGCAAGCGCAAAGCGAAACCCACACAGCCAAAGGGCATCGCCGGCTGAAGGCGGTGCGCATGTTGTGCCTGCTTGAGTTGCTCTATGCCACCGGCATGCGGGTCTCTGAACTGGTCACCCTGACCCGTCAAACAGTCCAGTCCGACGACCGGGTGCTCACAATCAAAGGCAAAGGGGGCCGCGAGCGCCTAGTGCCACTCTCTGGTGCTGCCCGTGCCGCCATTGATGGTTATTTGCCGGAGCTCCAGAACACCTCTCCGTGGCTCTTCCCGAGCCGGGGCAAACAGGGCCATTTGACCCGGCAAATGTTCGCTCTTGAGCTGAAAGAACTGGCCGGGCGGGCTGGAATTGGCGCAGACCGCATCTCCCCCCACATTCTGCGTCACGCGTTTGCAAGCCATCTTCTGGCCAACGGCGCAGACCTGCGCGCAGTGCAGCAGATGCTCGGCCATGCGGACATCTCAACGACGCAGATTTACACCCACGTTTTGTCTGAGCGCCTGAAAAAAGTCGTAAATCAGCACCATCCTCTTGCCAGCACGTCGCCAGCCGCCTAGAGCATGGCGTAAACACGGCACACTTCAAACAAACGCTCAAAGACCCATGCGCACCTATTTGGATTTCGAAAAGCCAGTTGCTGAGATCGAAGGCAAAATCGCTGACCTGAAAGATGTGGCAGAAGACGGCGAGACAGATGGCGTCGCCAAGGAAATAGAGGTTTTGGAAGGCAAAGCCAAATCCAGCCTCGAGGACATATACAAGAAGCTCACCCCTTGGCAGAAAACTCAGGTTGCCCGTCATGGGGAGCGTCCGCACTGCTCCGACTATATTGACCATCTGATCACCGAATTTTCGCCGCTTTCCGGCGACCGTGCCTATGCGGACGATGCGGCCATTGTCGGCGGGCCCGGCAGGTTCCGGGGCGAGGCAGTGATGATCATCGGCCATGAGAAGGGCTCAAACACCGAGAGCCGGCTGAAGCATAATTTCGGCATGGCACGCCCAGAGGGCTACCGTAAAGCCATCCGCCTCATGGAGATGGCCGATAAATTCGGATTGCCGATCCTGACCTTTGTGGACACGCCAGGCGCCTATCCGGGGGTTGGAGCCGAAGAACGCGGTCAGGCGGAGGCCATCGCGCGATCAACCGATTGCTGCTTGAGCCTGCGTGTGCCCATCATTGCCACTATCACTGGCGAGGGTGGCTCAGGAGGCGCCATCGCCATCGCTACGGCCAATACGGCGATCATGATGGAACACTCCGTCTACAGCGTCATCTCTCCGGAAGGCGCAGCGTCCATCTTATGGCGCGACTCGGCCCGGGCCGAGGACGCCGCAACGGCCATGAAAATTACCGCCCAGGATCTCAAGAAGCTGGGCGTGATCGACGTGGTTGTTGATGAGCCTGTAGGCGGCGCCCACCGCAATCCACTGGCGGCGATCGAAGCGGTGGGGGACGCAATCGGGGTGGCTTTGGAAGATCTGTCCGAGCTTAAGCCCAACGAGATCCGTAAAGCACGCCGCGACAAGTTCATTGAATTGGGCAGCGCGCTGTAACCAGTTCTTGAGCACGAAAGTGTTTTGGTTAATCATTTCGAAACGCCAGGAGCGGATTGTTTCGGTGATGAAGAATAGATCACAAAGAACCGGCGCGATTATTGCCTTGCCGAGCTTGGCCAGGCTCTTGGCGGTGCTTGCCCTGTCTGTGCTGTTGAGCGCCTGTTTGCCCAAGGCCAAAGACCAAAAGCCCCTGTCGCCGGAAGCATTGGCGAGCCTGAAGGAAAAAGGCATCCGGTTAGGCGCGCCCATGTATGTGCGGATCTTCAAGAAGGAATCTGCTCTTGAAGTTTGGCTCCAGAACCAATGGGGCCGCTACACCAAGTTCAAAACCTATCACGTCTGCCGTTGGTCTGGAGAGTTGGGACCCAAAACCAGAGAAGGTGACAAACAGGCACCTGAGGGGTTCTACGTGGTCACGCCACAGCAAATGAACCCACGCAGCAAGTATCATCTGTCCTTCAACATCGGTTACCCAAATGCCTATGACAGGTCGTACGGCTATACCGGCAAGCACCTTATGGTGCATGGCGGTTGAGAATCTGCAGGATGCTACGCGATCACCAATGAAGCTGTGCAAGAGCTCTATGCCCTGGCGCGCGAGGCTTTTGTGGGCGGTCAGCGCAAATTCCCGGTTCACGCCTTCCCGTTCAAGATGACCGATCAGGCCATGCTGGCCCATGTCGGCCATAAATGGTTTGGGTTTTGGCAAAACCTCAAACAGGGCCACGATATGTTTCTGACCACAGGCCAGCCGCCGGTGGCCGGCGTCAAGGACGGACGCTATGTCTTCTTCTCAACGCCCTCAGAAGTTCCCGATGAGTTCAGAGTGTCTGCTGCGTCAGCCGATCCCGGCGCACCACAACTTGTGCTTGGTTGGAGATGAAACGAAAACGCGCCGGCCTTCGAATGAGAGCCGGCGCGTTGCCATGGGCCTTCCAAAACTGAAAGCTAGTGAAGCGCTTTGCTCCGAAGTTCGCGATCCTCTTCGGCGGCCACAAGCAGGGCCAGATTGCGCCGGTCGTCCAGCTCGATCATCAGGTCTTTGATGACCCCTGCCAAATCGTCCAAGCAGGGATCACCTGCCATCGACTGATAGAGCTGATGAAATCCGTCCATGATTTCATCGACAGTAAGTGTTTCAACGGTCCGTTCGTCTTCCGTTTGTCCACGTGATAAACTCGGCATTTCCCGCTCCTTTATCTCTCATTTAGAGCACCGCTCTGCATTAAGCATCCTCCTTGCCAGTTGAGAGCATGACACGGGTCAGTGGCCCATTCTGTGAGATTTGTCACATAAGGCGAAATTTAGGCGAGAGCGGGCAGGCACGATTATGTGATGGCGATGCCAATCGCTCATAAAAGCGCGGCTGCATTGGCATATTGTGCTGGAATTTGAACTTCCATCGTCAACACCAGAAACGAAAGAGCCTTGCCATGACCGTCGAGGCCAAGGGAGAGGTTCACGCCCCCTTCCAAAGCATCTTCAACAACAAAGTTCAGCGCCGGTAGCCCTGGCACCTGGTAGCGCGTCACGCGCCCAATCGGCCTGTGCGCAAGCAGCAGGCGCACCCGCTCGGCCGTGACTTGCGATAGAAGGTGCTCATATGCCTCGCTGTGATAGGGAATCACGCTGATGTTCACGGAATTGCCTTTGTCGCCGGCTCGGGCATGCGCAAAATGATGCAACGGCCTTGTTTCGGTTGAGGACGTCATCACACCAGCCTCACCGTTACATCCGGCAAGTTTGGGTCGACCAGAACTGAGGCCGTTTTGACCTTTGAGGACAGGTGCTTTCGAAACCCTGCACCACCCGCCGGACCGGTCACCCAGAGGCTGTAAACTTCAGTGGCGATGCGCTCCAGTTCATCGCGGTCATCAGATCGCGCCGCCACCCTCACTCTGAGATCTCCGTCTACGCCAGATGCAGCAGCAGCGCGCAGATGGCCATCGTCATCATCAAACACGCTCATGATCCCCAACACATCAAACCGCACCGGACAGGAAATGGCCAGACGCTGAAACCGCTGACGCAGGATCTCAATGGCCAGCTCGGCCCGCGCACGAGCATTGGGGCCAGCATAAGACATTTCCGCTTCCCCCAGATAGCCTGCATCCATTGACACCGTTGCCTTAAGTGTGGCGGGAGGCGGCTTTCCGCGCGCGCCCGCCACACGCACCCGGTCCGGCCCATCCTGCAATGCCTGCACTTCAGACACGTCCAAAGTCACATCGGGTGTCAGATAGTTGGCAGGATCGTGCATTTCATAGAGGATCTGCTCCTTGACCGTCGCCTCTGAAACCAAACCGCCGGTGCCTGCAGGCTTGGTGATGACAATGTTCCCATCATCACTGATTTCCCCAACCGGATAGCCGACATTCGCCAGATCCGGCACGTTCTTGTAGGGAGGGTCGGCGAAGTAAGCTCCCGTGACTTGAGGCCCGCATTCCAGCAGATGACCCGCCAGGGTGCCCGCCGCCAACATGTGCAGATCGTCGACGTCCACATCAAAAGCGTGCACGACAGGGCCCAAGGTCAGAGCCGCATCCGTGCAGCGTCCGGTCAGCACCACATCCGCGCCAAGTTCCAGCGCCTGCGCAATCGGACGCGCTCCAAGGTAGACATTAGCCCCGACGAGAGGTCTTTCTATGGAGGTCCCCTCCACGGGTTCCATGCCGGCAATCGCGTCCTCAGAGGTGACGCAGAGCAGATCGTCGCCCTCCACAACTGCGATCTTGAGCGTGTCCAGACCAAGCCCATCGGCCAGTTCTCGCGCGCGTCGGCCTGCACCAGCCACGTTCGCGGCACCCAAATTGCTGATGATTTTGATGCCGGCCTCTTGGCAGGGTTTGAGCACAGGCGCCAGATACCGTTCCAGATACTCCGAATACCCCGGCCCTTCGCCGCGCAACATCTGGTTTTGGGCGATCGCCAATGTGCGCTCCGCCAGCGTTTCGAAGATCAAAAAACGGGGACCGTCCCGGCCCGCGAGATGGTCGATCAAGGGGCCGGATGCATCGAACCGATCACCCCCGAAACCGGCGCCGCAGGCAACGTAAATGGTTTTCATGTCATGAGCTTACGGGTTGTAGGGCAACAGCTTTATTCCGGCAAACTCCAGCACACTGCGGTCCAGACGCTGGGTGGACACCGGCCAGGACGATGGATCGTTCAAGTCGAAACTGTCTCCGCGCCAGTACTGGTAGACTTTCACAAACGTATTCTTATGCTGGCCCATCCATAACACAACAACCTCGCCGACCCCATCTCCGTAGCCATAGTGCTTGGGACCCTTTGGACTGTTGGAGCAGAACACGACCACAAGCCCAGAATTGGGCTGGCGCGCAATTTTGCGCACTTTAAGGTTTTCCGCCCCACAGGCGACGCGAAAGATATGGATCGAACTGTTGATAAAATTTGGCAAGGTCAGGGTTTCATTCCAATGGCCGAAAAGCGTGTATTGCTTCGTCCACTTTTTAAAACTCTCATTTTTGGGCACCATGGCCAACACGAAGGTATTGGCCTCCTGTTGGCGCGACATGAGCGATTCCGCTAGGGCGTTATCTGTTTTGTGCCAGCTCGGATAAGGAAACTGGGCCCAAGCTTCGAACAGGCGAATTTGAGAGCCGCCTGTGATCTTCGGTGCCTTTTGCGCGTTAACGGCTTGCGCGCCAAGCGCCAAGAGAGCAGCCAAAGCCATACCTTTTACGAACGATAGACGCATAACGCTCCTTTCCGCTGCCATCCAGGGGTTTAAGTGACCGATAATACATCGTCTCCAAGGGTTGGGTTAGCAAGCTTGTCGGGGTAAGGGCAATCACAAGTGTTTGAGGGAGCGCGGGTTTATACGCCTTCGACCTGTCGATCGTTTTTGTTACACTGAAAGTGGCAAGAACACTTGGGCATAGGGTTGCAGCGGACTTCATGGTACAGCAACCGTCCTAATGGGGAGTGGGCGGGCAAACTTTGACCCATAAGGCATCTTTGCTCGTAAAGGAGACCAGTAAACGGCGGCGGGCCGGAGTGAGGTAAACGATATGGCGAGGCTGACCATCAACGGCAAGGGCCATGACCTGGATGTGGAAGGCGAAATGCCGCTGCTCTGGGTGCTGCGTGATGAGCTTAATCTGACGGGCACGAAGTTTGGTTGCGGAGCGGGTTTATGCGGAGCCTGCACAGTCTCGGTCGACGGAGAGGCCACCCGCTCCTGCATCACGTCGGTGGAAAGCGTGGAAGGCACCGATATTCGCACCATAGAAACGCTCGCCAGCGCTGACACGCTGAATGCCGTCCAGCAAGCCTGGGTAGAGCATCAGGTTCCCCAGTGCGGGTATTGCCAGCCCGGCTTCATCATGGCTGCCTCCGCCCTGCTCGAACAGACCCCAGAACCCAGCGATGAAGACATCAACGCAGCTCTGACCAACATTTGCCGCTGCGGCACATACGATAGGATCCGCAAAGCCGTGCGCCGCGCTGCCGAGCTCAAGAAGGGCGGTGGTCAGTCATGAGCGAGACGCGCTCCCTGACCCGCCGCATATTCCTCATTGGCGGCGCCTCAATCGCCGGCGTTGCCATCGCCGGGATGGGAATTGGCACAGGATACCTGGCCTCGCTCGACTTAAAGGGCCTGGGCGCGCAGAAGAGCGACGGCGGGTCAGTTGATTTGACGGCCTGGATCAATGTGGCACCTGACAACAACATCACCATCTACGTGCCGTTCTTGGAGATGGGCCAGGGCACATACACCGGCATGGCTCAGCTGGTGGCGGAAGAACTGGGGATCGATGTTGAAGCGGCCAATATAACTGTCACGCACCCCACTGAAGAACTGAGCGCGTATGCCAATTGGACCATGTTCCTGAACCGGCGGCCGGAAGAGGAAGCCGGACCGGTCACCTGGTTCTCTCAGCGAGCTGTCGCCGCAATGCGCATGGTGGCGACGGGCGGCTCCACGGCCATCGTCGGCAACTGGACACCCTTGCGCCAGGCTGGCGCCACGGCGCGTGAAATGCTCAAAGCCGCAGCAGCGCAGAAGCTGGGCGTACCGCCTGGCGAGCTGGTTCAGAAGCACACAGCGTTCTCCAACCCTGACGGGACCAAGTCAGCAACATTCGGTGAGCTCGCAGAGCTTGCACTGGAGCAAACTCCGCCTTTGGAGATTGCGTTGCGAAAGCCCGCAGAGTTCAAAGTCATTGGCAAAAGCCTCCCCCGCCTGGACGTGGAAGAGAAAGTGCGCGGAGCTGCGCAGTACGGCATCGATGTGCGTTTGCCCAACATGATATACGCCGCGCTCCAGCAAGCGCCTGTATTTGGCGCGAAAATCAAATCCATTGCCGAGGGCGGAGTGCGCGAACGCCACGGCATTATCGACATCGTCAACCTGGAGACTGCCGTCGCCGTAGTGGCCGACAACACCTGGCGGGCAAAGCAGGCCGTTGAGGCCTTGGACATAACGTATGAATGGCCGGACGAGTTTGCCGACAGCGCCAAAGTTAAGGCCGATTTGAAGCGCCGAATAGAGGCGGAGGACTACACCCGCTCCGACAGTCGGCGAGATATCCCATTGCATTTTGAGCAGGCAGCGAAAACGGTCGAAGCGTTCTACGAGACCCCATATCTCGCACACGCCACCATGGAGCCGATGAACACCACGGCTTGGTGGAAAGAAGACGACACTGTGGAAGTCTGGTCGCCCACCCAATCGCAAACCGCAACAAGATGGGCGGCGGCAGCGGTTGGTCCGGCCAGTGAGGTCAAAGTTCACGTCACCTACGCAGGCGGCGGGTTCGGACGCAGGGCGGAAACCGATTTTGCAATTTATGCAACCAAGGTCGCTTTGGCAATGAAAGGCCGGCCGGTCCAGGTGGTATGGTCGCGCGAAGAAGATATGCGCCACGACGACTACCGCCCCGGCGCCATTGCAAAGATGAGCGCAGGTCTGAACGCCTCCGGCAAATTGCAGGTTCTGAAGGCCGAGATCGGTTCGCCCTCAGTGTTTGCGTCATACTTGCCCCGTGTGTTGGGCATGCCAGCGCCGGCCGATCAGGATGAAGCCACGTTGGAGGGTGTCCTGAAATCACCCTATAAACCAAAGGCTTGGCAGGTCTCCGCGGTGGATGTGGACACCGGCATCCCAGTGGGCTTCTGGCGTTCGGTGGGCCACTCCAACAACGGCTTCTTCATGGAGTGTTTCGCCGATGAATGTGCAGCAAGCGCAGGGGTAGATCCGGCAGCGTTCCGGCTTGCCAACCTGCCGCCCGCAAGCCCGGAGGCGGCCGTCCTGAAGCTGCTGATGGAGAAAGCTCAGTGGGCCGGTCCGCGTGGCAATGGCAAAGGCCGTGGACTGGCGGTGCACAGCTCCTTCCGCTCCACAGTTGGAGCGGTTCTTGACGTCTCTGTGGACGAAGACAAAACGGTTACCCTTGAGCGTGCGGTGCTGGTGTGCGACTGCGGCACAGTGATCAATCCGAGCCTGGTGGAAGCGCAAATGCAGGGTGGCTTCATCTTTGGCCTCACAGCCGCCGCCTTTGGCGAAATCACCGTGGAGCAAGGCAAGGTCACTCAGGGCAATTTCGATGAGTATGAGATGTTGAAACTGGGATCAGCGCCGGCGGTGGAGGTCCACCTCGTGCCCAGCGCCAACTTGCCGGGCGGTGTGGGCGAGCCCGGAACACCCCCCGCAGCGCCGGCGCTCGCCAATGCGATTTTCGCCGCCACCGGGGAACGCGTCCGCACGCTGCCCATCTCCACGTCCGGCTATTCGATTGCGGAAGCCTGACCGGTCCTTCGACAGGATTGGCCCGATGATCTCGCGCACCAGCTTCTTGCGGATCGCGATCCGGAAGTCCTGGAAGTCCTTCGCCGCCATGAGGAATGCACCGGGCCCGCCCACAACGTGGGTCTTGTAGTGGTCGAACAGATTGATCTTGGCCAACTCGCCGAGATCAATATCCTCATTATGGATCACCAAGCCGTTCACCGTAACGCCGGCGGCCACAGCCACATCGCGGGCGCTCGCCGCTGAAGGTCCGTTGCTCGTGCCGTCTCCCGAAACGTCAATCACCTGCCGCCGTCCCTGAATCGCGTTGCCCTGCAGGGCCGCCAGAGCAAACCGTAAGGCCCCGGCAATATCTGTGAAGCCTTTCAGTTGCCGGCCCGATTGCTCAATCCGGGCGGCCAATGCCCGCGCGCTTTGTGCATCCTTGACGATGGTCCATCCAACGGACGTTGTTTGCTGGCCCTCTCCGGACCAGTGAACAAGTGTCACCGCCACACCGCCCTGCCCGGCCCGCTCGATAGCGCCAATCACATCGCGATGCCGGAACGCATCGGCAAAGCCCTGTTGCTGGAGGGCGAATTCTTCGCCGTCCACACTTGTGGACGTGTCGACCGCAAGAACCAGCTCAAGCGCCACGGGGGTTTGTGCCTGAAGCGGCGCGCCAACCAAAACGCCGATGCCGATGAGCACAAAGCACAAAAGCATCCGCGTATATGTCGCATTGACGGCCCGCCCGATTTTGGCGCATTGGGCAGCGCACGATCGGACACGCTCCCCTCGGTAACGCTCTCGCATTCCTGTCTCCCGGTTGCCCTTTCGGGCAAATCGCGACATCACACTCAATTTGCCGCCTGTTGAGCCTTTATGCAGATTTATCTTCCCATAGCCGAACAGTCTATGAACGTCTTTCTCGTTCTCGGTATGGGCGGGGTTGTGGGCTTTCTGTCCGGCATGTTCGGTGTGGGCGGTGGCTTTCTGATGACCCCGCTGCTGATTTTCACCGGCATCCCACCGGCCGTGGCGGTCGCCACGGAAGCAAACCAGATTGTGGCTTCTTCCGTCTCCGGCTCCATCGCGCAATGGCGACGCAAGAACGTCGATGTAAAGATGGGTCTGGTGCTGCTGGCCGGCGGCGTGGTGGGCTCATTCATAGGCGTGGCCCTGGTGAAAGTCCTGCGTCAGATGGGCCAGGTGGATCTGGTTATTTCGCTGAGCTACGTGTTCTTCCTCGGGTTCATAGGCACCTTGATGCTGCTGGAGTCCGTGCGCACCTACTACAAATCCAAGTCCGGCAACGCCCCGCCAGCGCGCCGGCCGGGTCAGCACAACTGGATCCACAAGCTACCCTTCAAAATGCGCTTCAAGCGCTCCAAGCTCTATATCAGCGCCATCCCGCCCATCCTTGTTGGCCTTCTTGTGGGCTTGCTGGCCGCTATCATGGGTGTGGGCGGCGGCTTCATCATGGTGCCGGCCATGATCTACCTGCTGCGCATGCCCACAAGCGTCGTGGTGGGCACCTCGCTGTTCCAGATCGTATTCGTCACCGCATTGGTCACCGTCCTGCACTCGGTGCAAAACCAAACCGTTGATGTGGTGCTGGCCCTCATGCTCATGGCCGGCGGCGTGATTGGGGCACAAATCGGCGCCATTGCCGGTCAAAAGCTCAAGGGCGAACAGCTGCGCGCCCTGCTCGCGCTCATGGTGCTCGGCATGTGCTTCAAGCTCGGCTTTGATCTGGTGATCGAGCCCTCAGAACTCTACTCGCTGGCACCGGCACTGGAGGCACACTGATGATCCGCGCTCTTGCCTTATCACTTTTGCTTCTGCTGACCGGCGCCGCCCTGGCGCCGCCTACCCCGGCCGCCCGGGCAGAGGGTGTGGAGGCAGACTTGGCGACCCACCATGTGGCGGTAAAGACAGACTTTGCAGGCGTCAATGTTCTGCTCTTCGGTGCCATCGTCAATCAGGGCGACATCGACAACCTTGCCTTGCTGGACATGATCATCGTGGTGCGCGGTCCAGAACGCGAAATGCGCGTCCGTAAGAAGGAGCGTATTGCCGGCCTCTGGGTGAACCGGGAAAGCGCCACCTTTGATTCTGTGCCAGGTTATTACGCCACCCTCTCCACCCGGCCCGTCTCAGAGATCGCCCCCTCCTACACGCTTCTGCAGAACGGCATCGGCTTCACCAGCCTGCAAGGCAAGCTCATCTTGTCATCCACCGGGTTCACTCAAGGCAACGCCAAGGATTACGCCGCCGCCGTGGTGCGGGTCCATCAGTCGCAAAACCTCTATCAGGAACTGAAGGGCGCCATTGATTTCACCGGCCAGCATCTCTTCAGGGCCGAGTTCGAGCTGCCCGCCAATGTGCCGCTCGGAGACTATACGGCAGATGTCTACACCTTTCGGGGCGGCAAGCTGATTGGCAACTACACAACAAATCTCAAAATTGAAAAGAGCGGCGTTGAGCGGTTCATCTACGAGCTGGCCCACCAACAACCATTGATCTACGGCATCATATCGGTGATCCTGGCTTTGGCGGCGGGCATGGGGGCTGCGGCACTTTTCCGCAAAGCTTGAGGGTCAAAAACATGGCAGAGCGCAAACCCCGCAAGGCAAATGTGGAGGGTCACCGACGCAAGTTTCTGGTGATTGTGGATGAGACGCCCGAATGCGAATCGGCGGTTTACTTCTCCGCCTGCCGAGCCCGCAACACGGGCAGCGATCTGCAAATGCTCTTCGTGGTGGAGAGCGAAGACTTCCAACATTGGCTTACCGTTGAAGCCATTCACCAACAAGAGGGTGAACAGAAGGCCGCAGCGGTGTTCCGCCTCTATCAGCGCAAGTTGAACGGCTGGGGATTTGAAGAGATCACCTTGCACGAGGCGGTGCGCCACGGCACCAAGCCTGAGCAGATCATTGAGGCGATTGAGGAAGACGAGGACATCAGCTTCCTCGTGCTCGGCGCGTCAACGTCCTCCGAAGGGCCTGGAGTTTTGGTCTCTCAGCTCGCCGGCAAGCAGGCCGGATCGTTTCCAGTGCCCATTGTTGTCATCCCGGGCGCCCTTGAGCTGCACGAGATCGAAGCACTCGCTTAAGAGTGCGTTATCCGTTTTGGGGATTTCCGTTCGAACGGCGTGCTTGCAGCGCATTCAACATGTGCAGAACTTCGTCCAATTCAGGGCTCACCTTGATCCCTTCTGGCTTGCTCGGCACAGGATCATCGTCCCCAGCCTCTATGTTTTTGGCCAATGCGTACCCGTTACTCGACATGGGTAGGCCCTCCTTACTTCTGCCCCACATACTACCTCCAGGAGAATAATAAACAGCTAATACGCCATGCTGGCGCTTTTGGGAGGCGCGGATTCACCATTGCATTGTGGGCAATTAAGGGCGAGGATTTGGC